>NZ_CP127294.1:7139583-7457500 GCF_030285625.1 Amycolatopsis sp. 2-15 | reverse complement strand
GTGATCCGCTCCACGACTTCGTCGGCCACCTCGGCGGCCAGAGCCCGCGGCACCACCACGGCTCCGTCATCGTCGCCGAACACGAGGTCGCCCGGCTCGACGTAGACACCCCCGCAGATGACCGGAACGTTGACAGCCCCGTGATCGCCGGAGGCCGGGTAGTGGTAGTTGCGGGGCGTCGTCCCCAGAGCGAAGGTCGGGAAGCCGAGCCGACGGATGCCCGCAGCGTCCCTGACGCATCCGTCGATGACTGCCGCGGCCATCGGTTTGTTCATCATGCGTTGTGCGGTGCCGTCGCCAAAACAAGCATAGTCACGGACTGCGCCGGCCGCGACGACCAGCACGTCTCCAGGCTCAGCGAGATCGATTGCCATTCGGCGCACAGTCAGGTCGGGGCCGAGCGAAGTGACCGCGGGACCGCAAAACCGCATACCTGGACTCAACGGCGCCAGGTCGACGTGCATCACTTGGTGTTTGCCGAGCACATCGGAGATCAGGGCGGAATAGAAGTCTTCATACCTCCGCACAGTGTCAACCGAGGGCCGGTCCACTTTTGAAACTATTTTACGCAGGGAACTACCGTATTCTTTCATCTTCGTCTCCCCGTGCCGTTCAGCGGTAGATATGCACACTCTTGCTGGCAAGAAACTCGCGAATTCCGGCAGCACCGTGTTCAGCGCCATGTCCGGACATCTTCCTGCCGCTTGCGGCCAGCGGCACGGAATCGATGCGGTGGTAGGAATTGACGTAGACGGTACCAACGTCCAGTTCGCGCCAGACCCGCTCCAAACGGGTTAGATCGCGAGCCCAGATTCCCGCGGCGAGGCCGAACCGCGAGTCGTTCGCAAGACTGATCGCATCCCGCTCGTCGCGGAACGGCGCACACACGGCAACCGGGCCGAACAGTTCGTCCTGCCATAGCGAGTCACGCTGATCGACTTCAGCGACCAGCGCGGGCCGGAAGTACGCACCCGACCGTCCCGGGACCGTCACCTGTCCACCGCCCGCACACACCTTCGCGCCGAACGCGACCGCCTTCTCAAGCGAGTCGCTGAGGGCATCGCAGTGCTCCTGGCTGCGAACCGCGCCCACGTCGACAGCCGTGAAAGGATCACCCACCCGGACGGCTTCGACTGCGAGAGCGAGCCGCTCCAGGAACTGCGGGTAGACCTCGTCTTGAATCAATATCCGGGAACCCGCCGTGCACACGGCTCCCTGATTCCGCACGAATCCAGTGACTACGCCCTGAAGCGCACGATCGAGATCCGCATCGGCGAACACGATGTTCGCGCTCTTCCCGCCGAGTTCGAGAACACAGCGTTTCGCCCCGGACGCTGCGCTGCGCATCAACTCTTGCCCGGCCAGTTCGCTCCCCGTGACGGACACTACGGCGATGCCGCTGTGCGACGCGAGCAGCTGCGCTGTTTCGGCACCACCGTGCAGAATCGCACAAGTGCCCACCGGAAGTCCAGCCCGTTCGAAAGCGTCGACCAGCATGCCTGCGGTCGCAGCAGCGAGCGGGGAAGGCTTGTAAATGACTGCGCACCCGGCGGCGAGAGCGGCAGAGATCTTCAGCGCAGCGACTTGAACCGGCATATTCCACGTGCCGATCACGGCCACGACACCTGCGGGCTCGGTGAGTTCCAAACCCCATACTTTGCGCGAATGGTCGGTTGTCACCGTTCCCGCAGTCGCTGGGACGAACCCCGCGGTGGTCTCGAGAATACGTGCCGCGGACCGTACTTCCGAATGGGCCTCGGCGAGCGTCTTGCCCGTCTCCAGGGTGACCTGGCCGGCGATCTCATCAGCCGCATCGGCGACAAATCGCGCCGCTCGACCGAGCATCCGCGATCGTTCGCTGCTCGTGCTCCACCGCCAGGCGGAGAACTGTTCGGCAGCGCAGCCGACCGCGAAGTCAACCTCGGATGCCGTCCCCATCGGACACTGATAGAGAGGGCATCCATCGGGCGCATCGGTCACCTCGACATGTCCCGTGCCCGGCATCCGGCTGTCGCCGATCACGTGCTCCAGACCAGGGGCGTCGAGCTTCGAAAAAGGCATGATTCATCCCAAATTTCCAAAAGATTCGCAGTAGAAATTCACTTTTATATCACGTTGCACTAACGAAGCAATAATTACTCAAGCATTCCCGGAAAGAAAGATCCGTCAGCAATATCGGTCGTATTGCCACATCAAACAAGCCCACGGTTGCCTATGGAAACAACCACAGAATGAAATCGACAACGCGGGTCATGCGCGCCATCCGATCGCCGACTCGCACAATATCCACTTTACCCTGAACCACAGGGTCTGCCGGGACTTCGATCAAAAGCTTGCCCAAATGGAGTAGTCCAAGACCACCAAGTGAAACAAAATGGGATCGAAAACTTCACATTATACTTCGTTCGCGTACCCGACCGCCGCAGGACCCGCGTAGATCCCCGCCGGGCGAAACCGCATGCGTGGCTCCTGATATTCCTCAATCGCGTGCGCGACGAAACCGACCATACGTGCGATCGCGAAAACGACCTCGCCCGCATCCTGCCTCATCGAATAGGTGTGCGAAATCGCCGCTAGCGCGAGGTCCACGTTCGGGAAAGTGTTCTGACGGCCGCCCAGCTTCGCGACGATCCGGTCGACAGTCTCAGTGACACGGCTGCCGGGAAGCATCCGCAGAAGAGCTTCTGCGCGGGGATCCCTTTTGCGGTAGACCCGGTGGCCGAACCCGGGGACCGGAAGCCGCCCAGCCCGGTATCGCTGTCGACCCGAGCGATTGCCCAACTCCTCGCCGAGGAATCGATATGCCGACGTGCTCGCACTACCGTGGTGAGGACCGTCCAACGCACTCAAGCCAGTCGAAACTGTCGCGTAGGGATGTGCCCCTGTGCTGGCGGCGATCCTCGCAGCCACGGTCGACGCGGCCAGGCCGTGGTCGGCTAGCAGCATCAGCGCGCTGCCGAGAACCGGGACCGCGCCCGGACGCCCGCACAATTTCAGGGCCAGCCGGTCCGCGATACCACCGCTGCCGGGCGGTCCAGGCAGCGCGTCGACCACCGCACCGATCATCTCGCGCGCCATCCGGATCACTGAAGCGGGCGTGAAGTCGTCACGCGCTGGATCAGCCGCGCCGAGCGCGATAACGCCAACTCGCAAACCGTCAGCGAGATGTGCTGACTCGGGTAGCCCAGCTGATGCGGTCCGCGCCCGTGCGATACCTCGCGAGGAGGCGACGAATCCTGGGTCCGCGACGCACTCACCGGTCCACAGAAGGGACGCGACAGACTCAGCGGACTCTGAGGCGATGAGATCGGTCGCCCGCCGACCCCGGAAGTAAAGTTCGTCGTCTTTGATGAGGGTGAGAGCGCTGGCGACCCGCTCGATCGAACCTGCTGGCCTGCTGCTCTCCCGCGACCGACGCGCCAGCCCGTCCACCTCCGCCCGGACGAACATGCTCGTGCGCTGTCCCGTCACCCGGACCCGGCGGAGCATACCCCGGCTGACATAGGCGTAAACCGTTTGCGTCTTGACTCCCAGCCTCTTCGCCGCCTCGGCCGTGGTCAAGTAGTCGCCGCCCGGTGCAGTCATCTCGAGCCGCGTCTTCCGGGACGGCATGTGCTGGGCGTCATCTTCGAAACTGTACCGTCAGCGAGCCGGCTCACGACAGTCGAAGCAGCCTGCCGAGTCGTGCGTCAGCGCAGGATGCGCCGACGCCTCGAACACAGCCCCGGCAGGCCCAGTCCGGACGAGGTTCCCATCCTTGCTGCGCAGCACTCGAGCTCGTGGCCCAGCACCAGCAACTCGACTTCCTTGGACGCTGGCGCGCGGCCGAGCAGCACCAGCAGGCGGATGGAAATCAGGCAAAGCAGACGCAACGCCATCGCCGGCGATCATGCCGCGTCCGTTGACGGTTCCTGTCATCGCAGGTCGGAGGCGTGGGCAGGCTTCCGGAACCCACACGGTGCGACATTGGCTCGAGAAGACCTCAAACCGCCAGAGTTTTCACCTGCTGCGCGATCTCCTCTGCCAATGCCTTCCACACGGTCGAGTAAGCCTGAGCGAGCCTCGCGATCACAATCGCACAATGCGGCGGCGCACCCGACACCAGGACAGACTTGTCCTCCCTTGTCAGCGCGTGCTGATCGAGCAGATGCAAAACACGTCGTCCGGAATCATTGAACCGTAGCGACGGATCCTTCCTCAAGTCCTGCAGTATAGCCAGCACTTGCTCCAGTCCCGCCAGCGAAGACTCCGGGCCCGACTTCGAAGAAATGCGTACCTGGTCCTTTTCCGAATCGACCGCCCGATGCCCCTCGGAGCCTCGAGTCGGTTCCAGTCCCTTCCGTATCCGTTCCCTGACATCCCTGGCCGTACCCGCGGCGATACCCGCCTCCCTCGCTACCTCGCGCAGCGATGCGTCCGGCTTGGCAGTGAACAACTCAGCCGCCCGCAGCCGCCCCACCGTCGGATCTACTGGCCGCGTCTTTCCGTCCCGGCCGACACGCTTGTTCAACTGCCCGGAACCATCAGTTGAGCACCGCCTGATCGCACCGACCGTATCGGCCGACAAACCGGACACCGCCGCGATCGCGCGATCCGACCACTCGGCATGAGCCTTGATTATTCGAGCCGCGGCAGCCCGCCGGTCAGCCAACGACAGAGGAAGGCCATGCATGACGTTCGCCCTGACGCCCATGATGAACGCCTGGTTCTCATCACCGTCAAAGAACGTGACGGCAATCTTTTCTTCCCCGCGCAGCATTGCCGCCCGCAATCGATGTCGTCCGTCCAAGACGCGCATAGTCTGTCGATGGATCAGGATCGGCGGAAGTTCTCCCTCGACATCTGCCAGCAACCGGACATGCACCGGATCTTCACCGTCTACGCGCAACGATCCAGAAAGTTGCAGCAACCCGATGTCCATCAGCGCGGAAGTTTTCACTGATCCGGTCAACTGCGACTCGTTGCCAATTGTCGACAGCTTGAAGTCTCGAACCGAAGCCGAATTCACACTAGCCCCTTTCCCGCCACGCACGACATTTATACTCGTTTGAATACAGCGACTCGCCACCAACCGACTTCAAGACCCGCACACCCCTAATCAGCGATTAACGCGAGGCTAAATCAACCCAGGAAACCCCCCGTCCTGCCACTCGGGAACCGCAACCGACCCCGAAAAACAGCTGGGATCACACCACTAACTAAAGAATGGCCGACTTCCCGCCAAACACCGCCGCTGCGTCCGCGACTGCGAAACACTACCTGAACACTACGAAACCATGATCATGACCATGTCCCGACGACTCCCGCAGCCCAGACCAGTGACATCAGTTCTCAGACGCCCTCTCCGAGCCCACCTCTTCGAGCGCGGAGTGCGCTGCGAGCGACGAATCCGGGGTCTTACCGTTGCGCGACCCCGGAACGGGGAAGCATCGGCAATCTCAGGTACCTCGTCGAGCACCTCCTCCCGCACCGCTCAACGGCTCTGCCGCGGTCAGCACCTTCGCTACCAGTCCGGCGGACCCGCATCATGTTCGCGGGCACCAGACCCCGCTGGGCCGCGATGTTGGCCGTCCCCTGCCCGCTCGGCACGACCCACGCCACCAGCCCGACAGCCCGGCCGTCGGGGTTCCGCATCGCGACGACGACCCCTTGGGCCACCGCCGGGCAGTCGCGCAGCATGGATTCGATCTCCCCGGCTCGATCCGGACCCCGTTCACCTTCCGCCGCGCAGCGGCAACCGTCTCACGAATTTACGTGATCTTCGACAGCGTCGGTACGGGCGTCACTCGGATAGCTCAACCGCAGGGAATTGCCCCTTTTGGGCCGCTTGATCGTGTTCATCCCGAAACTTGTCCTGAAATGTCACGACTCGCACTTCCGAGTGTTCGGTGCTTGCGCTATAATCTCCCAATAGTTGTTGTTTATCACGGTTTCGGAATACGGAGAAAATTCTTCCGTCAGCCTCAATAAAACTGCTACGGTCGCTCTCGTTTGCGTACTGGCGACGTGACAATGGCTTGCCCGCGCTGCCGCCGCACCCCCAAGGGCATCGCCACTCGCCAGATTGTGAGCGCCTGCCGGGCCAGCCTAACCATTGTCCACGACCACCGCGCTCAGCCGGCACCCAGTATGCTGCATTTCGGCGAGCGGCGGCCGGCCTGATGATTCTGCGTGGCTAGGGCGGGGTGAGTTTCGCGTCGAACTCGATTGCGACCTCGTTTGCCAGCTTCAGCGCCCCGAAAAACGCCGAATAGGGTTTGATGCCCCATTGTGTCTGGACTATGGTTGCGCCGCCTCGGATCCTGCGGTCGTCGCTGACCGTGGCCAGCACGGTGATCGGATGTGACTGGTCCATGATGGTCAGATTGCCGTCGACGGTGAGCGATTCGCCATCTTGGATGACTCGCGTCGAGTGGAACGTGATTGCGTGATATCGGTCGGTGTGCAGAATCTTCGTCTGAATGTTTTTCTCGATCTCGGCGCGGTCGGAGTCGGTGAGCGGTTTGATTCCGCCGCTTCCGGACCGCACCCGCAGCGAGCCGGCGACGACGTCGACCGAGACCGAGGACAACGCGGGGTCCGCCGTGTTCACCCACACGGCGGCAACCCACTCTGACGCCTCGATCGTGAGATCGTGCCCGACGCGCGAGCCGAGTCCAGTGCGCCGCGTCTTCACCAATAGCTCGGCCGACTGCGGACCGGACCGGTACTGGCCGTCCCGAAACAACATATACTCGACGTTACGCCGGGACGCTCAGCCGTCCATGTCGACGTCGCCGTCCGGGTCGCGGCGCGGGCGCTTCCTGGCCGGCGCTGGGTCCCTACGTCGTCCCGGACATGGTCGAGATCGACTGCGACAACGACACGATCGACCGGATCGCCACCCCGCCCTGCCGGGCGAGGTGGCGACTTGTCAGCGGGCGAACTTCTCGATAGCGGCCAGCGTTGTCGTCCCCATGGGGCGTGGGGTGGCTTCGGGGTCGACAAGAGGGAACCTGCAGGTCAGCCAGGGATCCGGAGCGTTGTGGTTAACGTGCAAGATCGTCTCGGACACTCAATTACCCCATAGAGCCGCGCGTCGAAGCCAGGTCAGAGTAACAGCAGCTGCCCTCCGGCGGTCTCGGCTATCGTGGCAAGCCCGCATTGTGGGCTGCATGCCTTGACTTCTCGAGTCGGGCCGCCACACATGATCGTTAGGTCGTTCGTTCTCAGGTAGTCGGCGATCGCGGCCGCATCGTCACCTGCAGTCTCGGCGAATCGCGCGCGAAGGTCGTTGAGTAGGTGGTCTTCGCGGACGTAAACGTTCTTGGCGAGCTCTGGTGGGCGGTTACGGGCGCTGGTGTGGCCGTGGCGGCAGCGGTAGCCGGGGCGGCCATTGACCCAGTGCGAGTCCAGCCGACGGCCGCACAGCTGACATTGCACGAGTCCGGCAAGCACGTACGTCCTGGTGCCGCCGTACTTCGTGGGTCGGCCTGCCCGCATGCCCTGGATCGCCAGGAACGTCGCCTCGTCCACGAGAGCCGGATGTGTGTTCTCCTCCGATTCTGCCCAGCCTCGCGCCGCCGCCGACCGGACTTGCGGACGGCGGCGGCGGACAGGAGACGTGGTGCTGGCGCCGTGCCGATTCCACACCTGGCGCCCGGTATATCGAGGGTTCCCGAGTATCCCCACAATGGTCCGGACGATCCACTCGTGCTTCGTCCGGTGTCGGTTCCGGTCCCGGTCGGCGCTCGACGGGCACGGGATGCTCCGGTCGTTCAACTCCCGGGCGATGCCGGCCACGCTGCGTCCGGTGGCTCGTTGCTGGAAGATCCACCGCACCCATGGTGCTGTGGCTGGATCGGGTTCCAGGCGGTGCAGGCGGCGGCCCCAGCTCGCGTGTGCCCGATTCGGGTGGGTGGGGGGGGTCCCTATGTGGTTGTCAAGCCGCGGTTGTGGTGGGAGCGGGTTCGGGGTGGCGGTAGTGGGTGCCGTTGCGCAGCATGGCGTAGAGGACGTCGCAGCGGCGGCGGGCCAGGCAGATGAGTGCTGCGTTGTGTTTCTTGCCCTCGGCGCGTTTGCGGTCGTAGTAGGTCCTGCTGGTCGGGTCTGCCAGGGCGGCGAACGCGGCGAGGAAAAAGGCGCGTTTGAGCTTGCGGTTGCCGGTTCGCGCGGGATGTTCGCCCTTGATCGAAGACCCAGAACTGCGGGTGACAGGGGCGATGCCCGCGTAGGCGGCCAAGTGCCCGGAGGACTTGAAGTTCGAGGCGTCACCGATCTCCAGCAGGATGCGGGCTGCGGTCCTGACCCCGATGCCGGGCATCGAGATCAGGACCCCGGCAAGAGGGTGCGCATCGAGTATCCCCTCGACCTGCTCGGCGACGGCTTTGCGTTGCTGAAGCACGGTTTTCAGGCTGTCCGCGAGCCGGGGCAGCACGGTGTCTGCGGCTGCGGTGCCTGGAACGGTGACGGTTTGCTCGTCGAGAGCGGTCATGATTGCGTCGACGAGTGCGTCGCCCATGCGGGGTGCGTGGACTTTGGCGATCGCGGCGAGTTTGCGGCGGCCCGCTTTGGCGATGCCGGCCGGTCCGCCGCAGCGGGAGAGGAGTTCCAGAACGGCCGGGTGGCTGATCCGTGGTCCGATGGCGCGTTCGAGGGCGGGGTGGATACCGGTGAGCAGACCACGGATCCGGTTGGCGATGCGGGTGGCCTCGCCGGCCAGGTCGTCATCGAACCCGACCAGCACATCCAGCTCGGCCAAGGCGTCGTCGCCGACGTCGACCGGCCGCAGCGTGTGCGGCAGCGAGCGGGCAGCATCGGCGATGACGAACGCGTCCCGGGCATCGGTCTTCGCCCGGCCCGGGTAGAGATCGGCAATGCGGCGCATCGCCAGTCCGGGCAGGTAGGCCACCTGATGCCCTGCCGCGCGTGCGACCGCGACCGGCAGCGCCCCGATCGTGGCCGGCTGGTCCACCACGACCAGCAGCGTTCCGTGCTGGGCGAGCTTGGCGAACAGCGCCCGCAGCTTCGGTTCGGTGTTGGGCAGCGGCCCGTCATGCAGCCGCTTCCCGTCCGGGTCCAGGCCGACCGCGTGGTGGCCACCTTTGCCGACATCCAGGCCGAGGAACACCCCGAAACTGCTGCTCATCCACCATGCCGTTCGTTCGCCGCGACGTGGTCACCGGTCTGGCATCGATGGCCGGCACCCACGTTACGACGAGACCTACCCTGCGGCGGCCGTGTCCCTATCAGCGGTCCCTCGATGCCACCAGGCCCGGTGACACCACCCCCCGGATCATGCCTACGACTGGGGGCGTCAGTCATGCCGAACCCGGCGACCACAACTCCCTGATCGAGAGCCACGAAAAAGGTAACGGGGGGGCCGGCGTCGGCCAGGCGGTATCCGTAGGGCGGGCGGCCGCCGAGGAACCTTCCCTGCACGCAGGTTTGGATGTGCATCGCAGTCAGCACCCGGTGCCGAGCCCGCAGCACTTCGCGACGCGACTGCGACCCGAGGAGCAGCAACAGCGCCCGGTGCACTGGGTCATCAAGGTGCACGGGGCCGTCCGCCTCGGGCAGCCACAGTTGCACGCCTCGCACCGTTAGCGCGGTCAGCACTGCGTCGAACTGATCTCCGTAGAACGCTCGCTCGTACTCCCCGATGACGACGGCATCGAACGGACGGTTCCGTTGCTCCGCCGCTGCCATCAGCTGGGCCGCGGCCGGCCGTTGACGCCATGGCAGCCGACGTGAACATCCTTCGTCGAAGTACTCCGCCACAATCACGCCGCGCCCTCGGATCGTCTCCTCGGCGGCCTCTCGCTGCCACCCCAACGACGTTTCCCGGTCCTGGAACTCGACCGTGGACATCCGTCCGTAGAACGCGAACCTCAGCCCGTGACCTTCGACGGCTCGCTGGCGACGTCGGGCGCCGGCCCGACGCGGCGACACCGCGTCTGTAGGAGTAGCTGGTCGGGCAGGGCTGATCATCGTGCACCTCGATGCTTGAGGTGGATTCGGGTCAAGGGCGGAACGCAGCTACCCGGTGCCGATGACGAATCGAGAGCAGGTCTGCACCCTAATGGCCGCATTTGCGACCCACCTGCACATGCAGTGGGGCAGCTCTCGTGACCAGGCGGGGAAACAAGCAGGGGGCCGAGTTCAACTGGGCGCCTTCCGCGCCAGGACGTGGCGCTTGCGCCGTTTCGGTGAATTTCGGCGATCGGCGGAGAAAGAGCGAGCCGTTTTGTTGCGTCGGTGATCTTCCGAGCGATCACCTCTGCAGGGAGGGGCCGTGCCGAACAGTGAGGACTTCGATGGCGGTGAGGCGACAGGGCGGGCAAACCTGTTCGTCTACCTGACGACCCGCCTGTCCGCCGAATACCGGGCGATCATGGACCTGTTCACCGGCCCGTTGCTGGCCGACCTTTCGGCAGCGGAGGTGGCTCAGCAGCTCGCAGATCGCGGTATCAACCTACCGGTCGACGAGGTCACTGAGCGCTGTGAACGGTTGCAGAGCTGGGGCAATCTGGTGCGCGGCGTCCGTGACGCCCGGGTGCCCACCGTTCGGGACTTCCTGCGTTCCCGGAGCCGCTACCAGGCCTCCAAACTGGGCGGCAGGGTCCACCGAGACGCCGAAGCGGTGCTGGCCGCTGGCGATGGGGCGCAGGAGGTCGCGCGGGAACTGCTCGGTGCCACCGTCCAGGTCCTGGACCGCATCATCGAACGCCTGCGCGATCCGCATCCGGACCCGGAGACCCTGGCCGGTGACGTGACGACTGTGTTCAATAACCAGCGGCTGTTCAACGAGAGCGTCCGGGACTTCTACGCCTACTTGAACGCAGTGCTGTCCCGGTACGACCTTGCCGGCGACGAGTACCGCCAG
Organism: Amycolatopsis sp. 2-15; assembly: GCF_030285625.1. Taxonomy (NCBI): domain Bacteria; kingdom Bacillati; phylum Actinomycetota; class Actinomycetes; order Pseudonocardiales; family Pseudonocardiaceae; genus Amycolatopsis; species Amycolatopsis carbonis. The sequence goes on along the minus strand of NZ_CP127294.1, from coordinate 7,446,636 downwards.
TTCAAGGAGCTCCTGCTCGAGTACATCGACCTCATCACAGCAGATGTCTCGCGGCACGCACCGGCGATCGCGATGCGGTGCGAGCGGATCTTGCCAAGACTCGATCGAACCCTGGCAGTCCTGGAGACGCTGCCTGTGCTGATCATGCCGGATGGGACACCCGCCGATCGCATGCCCGGTCGCACCCGCGTGGATTGGGAGCAACTCCATGCCTGGTACTGCGGGGGTGACGGGCGTTCCGGGCCGGAGACACTTCGGGCCGCAGCCGACCAGGCACTTCGTCAGCTGCTCACCAACGCCAAGCGCATGCTGGCCGCTGCGGGCATCGGCGTCAGCAGGCGTGCCGACTTGCTCAAGCTGGCCGCTTGGTTTGACCAGGCAGGCACCGAGGACGCACACCGGCTTTACGCCGCGTCCTTCGGCGTGTTCCCCGCCCGGCATCTGTTCGGCGGACCGGACGAGCCCAGCCCCAAGGACGGTGTGAACACGTCCTGGTGGGATGCGACACCGATCGAGGTACCGGTGAGCTTGCGCGACCGAGGTGACCGCCAGGCCCGCGGCGGGAGCGCGTCGGTGCCGGATCCGGGACTGGACGAGGAGCGGTTGCTCCGCCAGGCGGAGGCCGAGGCCCGTGCTCGTCGAATGGCCGCCGACGAGCTCGTCGCCACCGGAGCCCTGGACGGTGCGCGGGTGAGTCCGGCGGCGCGGGATCTGCTGCTCGCGATGGTGGGTTCGTTGCTGGCCAAGCACCAGGACCTGACCAGGCCGGTCGTTGAATCCGACACCGACCTCGACCTGGAGATCACCGCCGAGACCGAACCCGGTGCGGCCACCCGGGTGGAGGCCCCAGACGGCACCGTGGTCGTACACGAGCTGAAGCTGCACGCGGGCCGGCGCCTCGGTGCCTCGGCTGACGAGAGTGGGAGGACAGCGTGAGTGCGAGGCCGACGGGCACTCAGGAACACGAGGCGGACGACCGGCGGACCGCCGCCAGAGAGCTTCTGATGCACCCCGTACTCACCCTCGCGCGACAGCCGGACCAGCTCATCCAGGTTCGGCGACACGCTTCACAGCTGAAACGGATGTTCACGGCCACTCTCGGCTATCAGCTGGTCGTGGAACCGACATTCGCCCGTCTGCTCAAAACGCCGTTGAGCCCCGACACGGCTGTGCGGCCGGCTCGTACCCACACTGACAAGCCGTTCACGCCGCGGACCTACATGTACTTGGCCTTGGTCTGCGCGAGCCTTCTGGCATCGACCACGGCAGACCAAGTCCTGATGAACGCACTGGTGGAGCAAGTCCGGGCGGACGCGGTGACCGCCGGTGTCGCGGTGGCGGACTCGATGAGCGAGCGTCGTGACCTGGTCCGGGCCATCGGACTGCTCATCGAGTGGGGCGTGCTCAGCGAGACCGACGGGTCGGTCGCTGGCTGGGAGAACAGGCAGGACGAAGCGCTGCTGGACGTGCACCGGCCGCTCCTGCCGCACCTGCTCTCCCGATCTCTGAGCGGTGTGGAAGCACCCGAGGGCTTGCTCGACGGATCTTCGGGGGACGCGGCGGAGCCCGAGCAGCCACGCCGCAGTCTCCGGCGGAAGTTGGTCGAGAATCCGCTCGTGCGACGTGAAGACCTCACGGATTCCGAACGCGACGTACTGTCTCGCGAGCGACGGGACGTGACGCGGATGCTCGACGAGTCCTTCGGTCTCACAGTCGAGGCGCGGGCTGAAGGCGTGCTGGCTTACGATGCCGACGAGAAGCTCAGCGATGTGGCGTTCCCGGGCACCGGCACGGTCGCGCACGTGGCGCTGCTGTTGATCAACGCGTTGGCCGACGACCTGTCCGCCAACGCGGCCGACACCGTTGTAACCAAGGGGAGAACGGTGCCCGGCGCCCTCGCTCCCTGGGCAGCGGTCGACTCGAACATCGACTTGCTCATCGAGCAGTACGGCAAGGCGTTCGGTGACGGCTACCGTAGCGACCCCGCGTCGTTGAAAACAGCTGTGGTCGGTCTGCTCGAGTCCATGAGCCTGGCTGCCTCGTCGGACGGCGGCCTGGTTCTGCACCCCGCGACCGCACGGTACCGACCCGAGCCCCACCGCGCGCCCGTACGCACGCGAGCGATGCGCCGGCTCGAAGAGGAAGATCCGTACACCTTGTTTCCCGCTCAGCCGGACCATCGCGGAGAGAGCACATGACGGACGCGGTCGCGGAGACCTTAGAGCCGGCACCGCCAAAGCACCACCCCGACCGGTGGGGTTTGACCCGGGCGGGCATCGTCAACGTTTGGAACTACTACGACACCCTCTTCCGGTTCGCCGGCGGCCGCATGATCCTGCGTGGTACCAACGGTTCCGGCAAGAGCCGTGCCCTGGAAATGCTGCTGCCCTTCCTGCTCGACGCCGACCGCCGCAAAATGGACGCTACGGGCTCCGGAAAGGTCCGTCTCGAGGATCTGATGCGCCACGGTGCGCACGCTCAGGTGAATCGCCTGGGCTACCTCTGGCTCGAGCTGAGCCGAGAGGCCGAGGAACCGGCCGATCGGTACCTGACCATCGGGGCCTTGGTGCGGTTTTCGGCCAGCACCGGCGAAGCGAAGGCCTGGTACTTCACGACCCCGCTGCGAGTTGGGGGCGACCTGCGCCTGATGGACGACCGCCGTCAGCCGCTCTCACGGGAACACCTCGGGCAGCTGATCGGCGTGGACCGGATCACGGACCGGCCTGACGTCCATCGCGAGAAGATCGCCGCGCAGGTGTTCGGCTTGACCGGTAGCAGCGGCAAGGAGCGGTACGCCGGACTGCTCCAGTTGCTGCACACACTCCGCGCGCCGGACGTCGGCAACCGCATCGATGAGGGAAACCTGCCCAAGATCCTTTCCGACGCTTTGCCGCCTCTTTCGGAGGTGACCCTCCGGGAGGCGGGTGAACGGCTCGATTCGTTGTCCGATTCGCGTGAAGAACAACGACGGCTCCTCAAAGCGGTGGAGCAGCTCGACGACTTTCTCGACGTGTACCGCCGATACGTCGCGCGGGCGCTCTTCGATGCGGCAGAGCGCACCAAGACCGCCGCGGGCGAGGCTGCCGCGCTCGCGGCGCAGGAGCGCAAGGCGAACGCTGATCACACCGAACTGCGCTCGAAGCACGAGCGCGTCATCGGGGAACTCGAGGAGGCGAAGGAACGCGAGAACGAACTGGGCTCGATCATAGAAGGCCTCAAAGAGTTGCCGGCGTACCAAGCAGGGCTGGACATCGAAAATCTCAGGAAGCGTGTCGAAGCATTGGGACACGTCGCGACAGGCAATCTCGGGGCCGCCTCCGCCCGACGGGACGAAGAAGCACGTGCGGTAGGCCGTGCCGACGATCTCGCGGAAGAGATCCGCGTCATGGCGGAGCGAGCCGACGCGGGCCTGGCCTCAGTGCGACGCTACTTGACCGAGGCGAAAATGCCGGTCACTGCCCTGCCGGTGAAGGTAGTGGCGGACCTCGGTGCGGCCGAAGGCGAGTGGGAACATGTCCGGTGCTCACTGACCGACGCTGCCCAACCGGTCCGGAGACCTGTCCCACGGCCGATTGTGATGGATCCTTCCGCGCCCGACGTGGTCGCGAGCACCGTGCGTGATGTCGGCCAGGCCGCGGGAAGGCGTGCCGGGGAGGCCTTGAACCGGCGGGCCCAAGCTGCGGCGATCGAAGATCGCGCTCAGGAATTGCGGCAGACCGAGCAGCACGTGGAGGATCTCGGCCGTCGAGCCGAAGAGGACGCCGAACGGGCGGAAGCCCGGGCCGGCGAACGGGACGGCACCGCCCGGGACTTGGCCGCGGAGTGGCGCCGGTGGACTTCGGACGAGCGCACGCACGCCATCCTGGGCGACGTTGACTGGTCGCGGACCGCCGTCAGCGTGCTGCTCCTCGACGCCGACGCGCTGACCGGCACGGCGCCGGACGAAGAAGTCTCCGGTCTGGACCACCTGGCCACCGAAGCCGCCGCTCCGGCTCGCTCGATGATCGCAGACCGGCGTGCGGAGGTGCGGCAAGCCGGGCGGACGGATGCCGTGCTGCGGCGGCAACTGGAGGAGGAACAGCAGGACCTCCGCGCCGAGCGCGATCCCGAACCACCTGGGGTCCCGTGGACGCGAGACGCTCCGGCCGGCTCGCGACCGCTCTGGCGCCTGGTCGATTTCACGGGGGATGTAGGTGGAGCCGAACGCGCCGGCCTGGAAGCGGCTCTGCTGTCAGCCGGATTGCTGTCGGCTGCTGTTACCGAGGACGGCTCCCTGGTAGCCGGGGACGGACAGGTCCTGCTGACCGCGGATGCCCCAGTGGCCCGTCGTGCGCTGACCGAGGTGCTCAGCTGGGACTCGACGGGAAGCCTGCCGGAGGCGCCCGTCACCGCGGTGCTCGCCCGGATCGGATTCGGTCCCGGCCACGCCACATGGGTCGGTCCGGACGGCGGCTGGGGCAACGGGCCACTGCGGGGCAAGCACCACGTCGACACGGCTCGGTTCATCGGAGCGGCCGCCCGCTCGTCGGCGCGTTCCGAGCGACTCAACGCCATTGAAGGGGAACTGTCCAAGCTCGACGAACAGGACCTGGAACGCACCCGCGAGCTCGAGCGGTTGAAGAGCGCCGACGATGAATTGGACCAGTACGTCCGTTCCGCTCCCAAGTCCGTCGACCTCATCAAAGCCCGTGCTGAGGCGCGAGCTACGGCCGACGAGGCAACCAGGTCCGCGCGAGCGGCTGCCGAAATATCGGCGAAGGCAGAGCGCTTGCGTGAAGAATTGGCGTCTGCTCGCCGAGCGCACGGAGAACTGTGTGCTCGGCTGGGTCTTCCAGCGGACGTGGCGGGCCTGGTCACCGTCGTGGAGGCTGCGCACGAGGCTAAGCGGGCCGGGACCCTGCTGGCCGATCGCCTCGACGAGATGCACGGCCATCGCGAGAAGCACGAGAGGGCATCCGCTGAGATCACGACCGCTGCCGGCGGCCGACGGCTGGCCGAGTCGGCAGCTCGGAATTCGTGGAGCGAATGGCACGAAGAGAGCGGAAAGTTCACCACGTTGAGCGAAGCGCTCGGAGACGAGGCCGAGGAGGTGAGAGAACGGTTACGGGACGCCGAGCAGGAAAAAACCAGGGTTCATTCCTCGGTCACGAAGCTCGAAGCGTTGGAACGGAAGCTCTATGAGGCCGCCGCTGACGCGAAAGCAGATGTCGACGAGTCGCGCCGCAAGGCCAGGGAGGCCACGGGAGCGATGACGGCGGCCGTCGAGTCGCTGGGCCGGCAAGTCGCGCTACGGGGTGTGAGCGAAGCAGCCACAAGCGGAGCGGCCGGAAACCTGAGCGAACTGTGTCTCTTGGCCGCTACGACGACGACCACACAGGTCGAACGGGCCGCGGTGGCCGTTCAGCAGCACGTCGACACCTCGGGCCAGCACGTCGGTGAAGCCGGACTGGTGCGGGCGGTGCAGGTCACGGCAGGAGACCTGGCCAATACCTTCGACCTCAACTCGGACAACCAGGAGGGTCTCTGGCTGGTGGACCTGACTGATGCCACGGGGCGCCAGCCGGTCGCGCTCGCCGCAGCCCGGCTGCGTGAGCAAGCCGAACGTGCGGCTGGCGCGCTCACCGAACGGGAACACCGGGTCTTCACCGACTTCGTCATCGGTGGCGTCGGTGAAGAGCTGCGACGCCGCCTGACTCAGGCGGAGGGCCTGGTGAAGGCCATGGATGCCAGTCTACGAGACATCAGGACGAGTCACGGCATCGGCGTTCGGCTTCGGTGGGAACTGGTGGAACCGAGGGACAGCCCGATCGGGCGGATCCGCGAACTGGTCGCCGAAACAGCCGCGGTGCGGCGATCGGAAGACACCGAAGAACTCATCCGCTTGCTCAAGGAGCGGGTCGACGAGCGGTTCACAGAGGACGAGGCAACCGGCTACAGCGAGCATCTGCGCGCCGCCTTGGACTACCGGCAGTGGCACCGGGTTGAAGTGTCCATTCTCGGCCCGGCACCCGGGCAGGTGCGCAAGATCAGCCGACGCGCCAAGCTGTCCCAGGGCGAGACGCGGTTCGTCTCGTACCTCGCTCTCTTCGCGGCCGCTGATGCGTACTTGTCCGGGCTGCCCGACACTGCCCGAGCCCTGCGCCTCATTCTGCTGGACGACGCATTCGCCAAGGTGGACGACCGAACGATCGGGGAGCTGATGGGGCTGCTGGTCCGGATGGACGTGGACTTCTGCATGACCGGGCACGCCCTGTGGGGAGCCTATCCGCAAGTTCCCAGCGTTGATATCTACGAGATCCGTCGTGCCGAGGGGACTGCTGCCGCTGCCACCCACGTGCATTGGGACGGTCACACCCGTCACTACCTCCGCTCGGCGGGCGGCGCGTGACCGGCGGCATACCGTTGTCCTCGCGCGCTTACCTTGCTCGACCGAGCTTGGCTCCCTTGTGGCTGTCGCTGCGCAAGCGACTGGAGAACAACGAACTGACTGTGCGTGGCTCGGTGGTCATCGAGCTGGACTACGAGTCGGCCGAGGACCTGTCCGGACTGCTCGGGCGGGTGCTCGGGCCGGGACGCCGCAGTGTGTCACTGCCAGAGCTCGACGCGGCTTTGCGTTCGTCGGCGGTCGCCCAAGGCTTGGTGACCGTCGTAGCCGAACTGACGGGTGAACCGCTCCTCGACCGGAAGGCCACCAGCCGGGCCAGACGAGTGGAGAAGCTCGGCTTGTGGACCACCTGGGAGGCCGCGGTGGCCGAATCGGGACTGGGTGCTGCACCGTGGCTATCCCGATGGCAGGAAGGCGTCCGGCGCGCTGGTTTGCTCAGCCGTGCCGGCGATGGGGCCGGCGGTGTGATCCACCGGACTGTGGCGGTCTTGCAGATGCTTGCGACGACCATCCCGCTGGGCGACCGGAATGCGGACGCGGTGGCCGAAGCCTGGCCGGCAACGCCGTCGTTTGAATTGGCAGAGCTGGCGAGCCGGGCTTGCGCAGACGCACACGCCCTGGACGACGGGCAGTTGACCGCTGTCCTCGTACTCCGGGCGCTGGCGGCAGCGAGTGGCGAGGACATTCCCCGTACACCCGCAGCTCGGCGTGAACTGTGGGCAATGGCCGGCGTCACTCCCGACGCGGTCTCGGGCACGGTCCTGGCGTGGTCGGTACGCCCGCCGGGCGAACACCCGTGGGCGAACGCAATGCGAGCCCGCTCCGATCTTGGTGTCGTCACCCACGTGACGCTCCAGGAATGGCACGCTGCCGCAGACCGCATGTGGGCTGCGCCGGGAGCGCAGGTGTTCGTCTGTGAGAACCCGCAGGTGCTCCAGGCAGCTGCGCGCGCAGGCTCGACGAGTCCGCTGCTGTGCACTTCGGGGAATCCGGCGACTGTGGCCATCAAAGTGCTGGACCGGCTTGTCGCGGGAGGAGTCACCGTGCGCTATCACGGCGACTTCGACACCGCAGGCGTCCGTATCGCCGGGCGCCTGTTCGATCGTGGCGCTCTGCCGTGGCGTTACGCCGCCGAGGACTACCTGGCCGCAGTGGGAAACGCCCAGCTGCCGCTCATTGGCGCAGTGCCCGAAACCCCGTGGTGTCCAGACCTTGCGGAGGCGATGCAGCGCCACCAAGTGGCGGTGCACGAGGAAGCCCAGCTGGATACCTTGCTCGCTGACTTGGCTCACCGCAGTTCGCCACGCCAAGGATGAGTACGAGGAGTCAGCGGCCTACCGGCGGATTCACCGCAGCAGCTGTTGTACGACCCGATTTGGAAATCCCCAACGAGGATACAGGCTTCAAATGAATGGCGAAAAAGAGGTGTGCATCGCGTGTATATCTGCAATATCCCAATTTAAGAAACAGTTTCCTAATGTAAATGTTAATGCTTCGGAGGGCAATTAGTGTATGAAATAAGCCCGGCTCACATTGCGGTTGAAAATGGTGACATTGAGACTTTGAAGACTCTCTTGGATGAGGGTGTAGGCGTTCACGAGGAGCACTACGGGCTAACCTTGCTTCATCATGCCGTTGATGCTCGAGATTGACGGTCATGTGCAGGCTGGTGAGCCGCTTCGCGCCGACACCACCGCATACTTGCTGTCGCGAGGCGCGGATCCCCTGTGTCGCGCTGGCAATCAATCGGGTCTAACAGCAGATCAGATGGCCTACGAACGTGGGCTGAGCTTCCCCCGAACCGTGGAGGGCTCCTCTATGCGGCTCGGTTGGCCGCAGTGGTCTCGTAGTCGATTGGGGATTGCATGTCGCAGGAACTGTGGCGACGTCGTCGATTATAGAATTCGACGACCCATTCAACAATAGTCTGTTGTGCTTCTTTCCGGGTTGTGAAATGATGACGGGAGAGCACTTCGTGTTCCAAGGTTGAGAAGAACGACTCGGCCGCGGCGTTGTCGAAACATGACCCGGTCCTGCCCATCGACTGTCGAATACCGAGCTTGCTGCAGAGCACAGTGAAATCGTGCGCGGTGTAGGTCGAACCGCGGTCGGAGTGGAAGATCACACCGGCGACCCGTTCTCTTCCGCCGCGGGCGGCGACGGCCATTTTGATGGTCTCACCTGCGAGTTCAGCGTCCGGGTGGACGCTGGTGGCGTAGCCGAGCAGCCGGCGGGAGAACAGATCGATCGCCGTCGACAGGTAGAGCTTGCCCTCGTCGGTCGGGATTTCGGTCATATCGCCGACCCACTTCGTGTTCGGTGCCGGCGCGGTGAAGTCCCGTTTCACCAGATCCGGGAACGGCACCGCCCGCTTGTCCGGCCGAGTCAGATTCTTCCGCCGCTTCTTCGTTCGGGCGACCAAGCCTTGGCGGGCCATCGAGCTCGCCACCGTCTTCTCACTCACCACCCACCCCGCAGCGCGTACATCAGCGTGAATACGCGGTGAGCCATGCAAGCCATGGGCGGCCTCGAACGCCTCCGCGACGGCCGCGTCGACCTCCGTCCGCCGCCGTTCGGCCAGCGTCGGCGCCTGCTGGTGTCGACGAGAGTTCCATTTGTAGAACCACGATTCCGACACGGTCAGAGCCCGGCAAGCGACAGCGTGCGGCACGTCGTAGGTGGTCCTCTGGTCGGCGATGAACGCGGCCAGGCTCACCGCGTCGCCTCCTTCACCCACAGGACCACGGATCGCTTGAGGACATCACGCTCCATCCGCAGCTCAGCGTTCTCCGCCCGAAGCCGGGCCAGTTCAGCCCGCTCGTCCCCGCTCATGCCTTCACTCTCGCCACGGTTGACCTTGTCCTGCTTGACCCAGTTCGCCAGAGTTCCGGCATGAATCCCCAGGTCAGCAGCTACTTGGGCGATCGGTTTGTTCGTCTCGCGGACGATCCGGACAGCTCCTTCACGGAACTCCCGGTCGAACTTCCGCCTCTTCTCGGGCATGACACATGATCCTCATAGTCCATGCCTCCACGATCCTGGGGGAAGCTCAGGCACTGGTTGGCTGTCGAACTTTTCGACGCTTGGAAAGTCTCTCATCGCATTTGATGTGGTGGACGAGACGTTGCAGTCGGCACTTGAGATGAGGTGTTGTATTGAGCGTTTCGTCGGTCGGTTCGTTGATTGACTCAAGGTCCGGTCGAAGAGTCTGGGGCGGGTCGTGACTGCTGTGGTCACTGAATGCCGCCCCGATCGGCCGGCAGGGGCCAATTGAAGGGCCTGATCAGGCCAGCGCAAGCGTTGTGGTTAACGTGCAAGATCGTCCTCGGACACACAGCTTGGTCTCTGACCAGCGAATTCTCTTTCGGCTGCGAGTTCTTACGTGTGAACATGCTGGTCAGAGGCGTTGGGGGTACAAGTCCCTTAGGGATACGCTCGCTAGCCACACGCGCCTGGTGAGCGACCCGACAGAGTCGTTCGAGGCCACTGCAGCCAGTGGCGAATCCAGCTTCGGGCACGTGCATGTGAAACCTGGGCGTCGCAGGCATATCGACCGACGCCGCGGTCGACTCCGCGGAACTCATTGCAGTTGTCTTCAAGGACGTTACGGCGGGCCCTGGACCACGGGACCATCTCCGCTTGGGCGTGGAGCCCATCGATTCAGGAGTTCCGCGACCTGACGGCGGTGAGTGGCAGCCGCCTGAAAGCTCACCGACGACCCTCGCGAAAGGCTTGGGTCATGGAATACCCGGAAGGTGAGCAGGCCACGTTAGCAGATCGCAGCCGCCGCTCGGCCCGCGGTTTCACCGACTGGCGACCACGGGATTGATCAGGGCAAGCAGACCGGCGACGTGCATGGTCGGCCGGCTCCTCACAGTGGGAACGTGTCAACTCCCCAGTTCCCGAGGCTGGCACCACCACGTGTGTCCAGGTGTGCCGAACACTGAGCCCGCGCCGCTCACTGGATCAGTCGAGATGGAGCGCGACTTCTTCGCGCCGTCTGAGCAGGAAGGCGCGTTCCACCTCGTTGTCGGTCATCGTCAGGGCCTCCTCGTATGACAGGGCTGCTTCGGGCCACCGGCCGAGGCGGCGCAGGAAGTCGGCGCGGGCCGCGCTCAGGTAGGCGTGGGTGCCCAGCGCGGGTTCGTCCAGCAGGGGCGCGAGCGCGGCGAGGCCGGCCTCCGGACCGTCTCGGAATCCGATGGCGATGGCCCAGTTGAGGTCGACGACCGCGGACGGCCACAAGCGGCGCAGCACCTCGTACAACCCGACTATCTCCACCCAGTCGGTGGCCTCCCAGGTCGCCGCCTCCGCGTGCACCGCGGCGATCGCGGCCTGGACCGAGTACCTCGTCGGCCCCGCACACGACATCGGTGTTGCCGGGCAGCAGCTGGTGCAGGGTGCGGGCGAGGTGGAGGGCACCGTCGACGAGGTCCCTCCGCACGAGCTGGTTGCCGACCGGCGTGACGTGGCCGGTGGTGAAGACGAGGTGCACGACGTCGAGAACGGAGTCCACACATCGGGGAAGGTCACCGGGGTCGGGCATCCGATAGAGGATCCGAGCACCGCTGATCTTCCTCTTCGCCCGCGTGATCCGCGCCGCCATCGCTGCGTCCTGCACCAAGAAGGCCCGAGCCACTTCGGCCGTGGACAGCCCGCACACCAGTCGCAGGGTCAGTGCCACCTGGGCATCGCGAGACAGCGTCGGGTGACAACAGGTGAAAATGAGCCGCAACCGGTCGTCGCCGACGGCTTGCGGGTCCGCCCTGTCCTCCGGCCCGGTCACGATGTCGTCCGTGACAAGCAACGGCAACGCCGAGGGCAGGACCGGCTCCCGCCGCAGCAGGTCCTTCGCCCGGTTGCGCGCGACACTGGTCAACCACGCGCCCGGCCGGGCGGGCACTCCGCTCACCGTCCACTTCCGCAGAGCCTGGGTGTATGCGTCCTGGACGCACTCCTCGGCAAGGTCGAGATCGCGCACGACACGCACCGTCGCGGCGAGCACTCTGGCCCACTCGCGACCGTGCGCCTGCGCGACCGCCTCCGTGACGTCGACGTTCCCGGTCAAGGCGCGCCGATCCGGTCTAGCCCGGCTCGTTGATCGGCCGGATCTCGACCCCGCTGTGCGCGACCCTGAGGTCGGGCAGCCGCTCGGCGAGTTTGACCGCAGCGTCCAGGTCGGGTGCTTCCACCACGTAGTAGCCGCCGAGCGCTTCCTTGGACTCGCGGAACGGTCCGTCGGTCGGCGTCGGTCGGCCACTCACGCTGCCGCGCAGGCTCGTCGCGGTCGCCGTCGGCAGAAGCTCGTGGCCGGAGATGACCGCGGCACCGGCTGCGGCGTTGAACGCGGCATGCCCGGCTTCGACCTCCGCCCTCTCCTGCGCGGAGCCGCTTCCCAGATCTGCTCGTCCCCATAGATGAGGAGCAGGTACTTCGCCATCTCACGGATCCCATCGGTTCGGGGCCTCCGTTCGGCCCGTCTGTTTCTACGACGAACGAACCAGCCACGAATCGATGTTCCGCCGCTCTCCCGGTCGACTTTAACCGTGCGAGACCACGGCTCAGGTTCACGGCGCGCCCGGCGATCGCATCGCCAGTGTGCTCGTGTAACCGCACGCCCCTCGGCATCACCGCCGCGTCCCCCCACCCGAGGACCTTCCACACCGCGTACCCGCAACCCTCGTGCGACGTCAGGTGCGAGCACGCTGCGCACAGCAGCGCGCACATGGTGGTTGCGCCATCCAGGTCGGCGTTCCCGCTGTCGGGCCCAACGGACTGCCAAGTCCCTACCTGCGTGACCCACGCTCGCTCGACATCGTCAGTACAGCCGTGAACTGATCGCGGTAGAACACCCGCTCGTACTCACCGACGACAACCGCGTCGAACTTGCGATCTGGGCGTCGAGCTTCAGCCAGCAACCCCGCCGCACCGGGTCGCTCGCACCACGGCAGCCGACGTAAACAGCCCTCGTCGAAGCACTCCGTCACGATCACGCCATGCCCTCGGATCGTCTCCTCGGACACTTCACTCTGCCAGCGCGGCGACGTGTCGTGATCTTAGAGCGCGGTCGTCGACATCCGGCCATAGAAGGCGAAGCGCAGCCCGCGTGCGACGTCGCTTCGCGTTCGGCGTCTGGATTCCCACGGCGAGGAGCGGCCGCACCGATATTCGCAACCGAGTGGGCAACGGCAGTCATGCCGCTCCTCGCCGTCGATCGTCATCGGGAAAGGCTGAAACGCGACAGTCCGGCGTCTCGTGACGCAACAGGTCTGCACTCGAACGGCCGCGCCCATGGCGGAGAGCGCAATCTTCTCAACGAGGCCGATGTCTCGGTGCCGGGCGGCTCAGCTTTGCCGGAGATTGCCGATCACGAATTCGGCCATTTTCGCGAGTCCGCCGCAGCGGTCGTTGTCCCAGTAGCTGCCGGGCAGGTCTTTGCCTTGGATGTCGAAGGTGAGCATCTGGTCATGGGTGACTTGGACGGAGACGGAGCACTCGTAGGTGTGCCGGAAGACGTGGTAGACGACCGCGGGGAGGCCGGCGATCGACGTCTCGGTCCACGGGTCGAGTTCGCCGTCCTTCTTCAGGGGGGAGACTGACAGTTCGGCTAGGGTGCTCGGGTTCTGGACCGGCTTGAGGGCCTCGAAGAGTGCTCCGCCGTGGTTGGTCCACGAGCAGCCAAACGCGGGCAGCGTGGCTCGCCTGTTCGCGCGGATGTCGTTGGGTGGGTCAGCCACGACGGCTGCGGCTTGGTCTTTGGTGAGCAGGCTGCACGGATCCGAGTCGAACTTGGCCAGGTCGACGGGCCGGTCGACCTGGGTGAACGGCAGTGGCGCACCGGTCTGCGCCGGAGCCGGAGGCTGCGAGAGCAGGCGGTGCGGCTTGACCGGACCACACCCGCTGAGCAGGCCCGCGGCGAGGACCACGAGCCCGGCCAGTGCCCATGCCCTCATGCCGGTGCCGCCGACGGCTCGACGCGCCACTGCTTCTCGTCATCTATTCCGGAGCTGCCGGGCAGTTCGGGAATATCCGGGAAATCGGTGTTGCCTTGCACCAGCGCGATGGCTTTCTGCTTGAACCCGCCCAACGTGTCTCGGGCTTGTGCGAACAAGCCGACGATCGACTCGACGAGGGTTGCGAACGCGTCCACCACTGCGTCGATCAGGTCCTTCGACGTGAAGATGTCCGCGATGGGAATCACCGAGGTCACGGCTGCAATAATCGTCTTGTAACCAAGCTTCCCCAGCTCGACAGCGCATGCACCGATGAACTCGATGGCCTTGCTGTAGGTCTCGATCACACAGCCGGCGATGTCGGTGAGGACACCGGACATGCCGGCGACGACGTTCTGCTGACCTTCGAGAGCTTTTCCGACCCTGCTCGCGTAGGTGGCGAACTGGTCAGCGGCGCGCCCACTCCAGGTACCGCTCACCGACTGCACAGCTTCGTCGATGTTGTCGCCGGCATCAGCGAGGGTGTGGTTCTTCGCGAACTCCATGGCCAAGTTTTGGACTTGAACGGCGTTGCCCAGCAGGTTGTTGCGGACGTCTTCCAGCAGTTGCAGGATGTCGCCACGATCGAAGAGCTCGGCGATCTTGCGGATCTTCCCGTCAGCTTCTTCCGGATACGGTTTCGGTTGTGCTGGCGGGCCCGGAGGGACGGCTGCCGATGTAGCCATGATCAGTTCACCCCCTCTTCTTTCGCGCGCAGTTGCTTGAAGTCCTCTTCGTCCTGGGTTTCGTAGTAGTCAGCCGCTTTGTCCAGCGCTTGCGCGAACCGTTCCAGCTGCACGGCGCCCTTGCCGGTCTTGTCTCGGATCCCTGCGATGGCATCGTTGAAGGCTGTGACCACGTCCGACTGGACACCCAGCAGCCCGACATCGTCGTCGCGCAGAACCATCGGCGACAGGTCGTCGATGCCGAACTTCACGACCGTCTCCCGCGCGGCGTAGACGTCGTCTGTCGCTGCCCGCAAGGCCTCGGGATAGACCTCGAAACGCGAGCCTGCCGCCGCGTTGCCCAGCGGGTAGAAGTTACCGTTGCTCATCTGATCTCCCGTGCCGCGTGCTCGACCATGGTTTTGCGCCGCGTGGACGCCGCCGATTCGGCGTTGTTGATCGCACGCAGGACGTGCCTGGACAGGCTTGTTCCGGTGTGCCCGGCAATCGCGTCACGGTTGAGGTCCACCGAGACCAGTCCGCCCGAGCCGTCCACCGTCACGGTGCCGAGACCTGCGCCGATGTCGAGCACCAGCGGGAGACTCTCCCCGGCCTTCGCGGCCTGCTCGACCGCGGCCACGCGCGCGTCGATTTCCTTCGCGAGGTTGTAGAGCTGGTCTTCGCTGATCACCAGCGTCCACCTTCCGGCTCCGGCTTGTCGGTCAGGAAGTCGAGCTCCTCGAAGCTCTGGTCGTCGTCCGGTTCGGGCGGGTAGTGGGCAGGTTCCGGCGCGGTCGCGTGCCGCTGCGGTGCAGGGCCCGTGGCCGCCGGAGGCGGCGGTTGTTTGCCGAACAGCGCGTTCAGCTGCGGCAACGACGACGCCAGCGCATGGTTGCGCGCGTTCCGGATGGCGTCGACGATGCCGACCCCCAGCTTCTGCGCGTGCGCGCCACGGAGCGCCCGGTCATCGATCCGCAGGTCGACCAGCTTTCCCTGGCCCGTCACTATCGCGTTGACCAGCTGATCGGCCGACCTCGCGGCGTGCCTCGCGGCCGCGAGCTGAGCGTCCAGCTCGCCGGCCTGCTGCTGCATCAGCCGCAGATCTCGGCGGGGTGCAGTCATGACCGCATCATGGCGTCGAGCATCCAGCTCCTCCTACTCTGGGTTCCGCCATGTAACGGAACGTGCTCAGTGGATCTTACTGCGACTCACCGACTAAGCAGAACCGGACGAGGAAGAGCCGGAACTGGACGCTGGATCGTCGACCGGCCGCCACGGGCCGTACCTGGCGTTGAACGGCGGACGCGTCCGCCGTTCAACGCCTTTGGCTACTTCGGCCAACTATCGGTGGCCCGCGTGTCGACGTCGTGGAGCCACCGGCTTCGCCTCAGCAGCATGCCATCCGCGAACCGAGCGACAGGCGTGTGGATAGTGCGCCGGTCGCCCTCGGACACTCAATTACCCCATGGGTCGCGGGGTCACTTCGGGTCCAACCAGTGAGAACCTGCAGGGGACTGTCGCAGAATCGGTGTTTCCGGCCCGGCACGCCGAGCTGAGGTCCGGCGGGATGGGCACTGTGAGTGATGACATCGGAGCTTGTGAGTCCCACGCAAGCGTGACGAGAAGTCGGCGCAGCTGTCGCCGGAGCAGGCCGCTGCGGCGGCGATGGTGGCCGAGGCCAAGGCTCGCGGGCTGGCGTTGACCGGCCCGGACGGGTTGCTGAAGCTGTCACCAAGAACGTGCTGGAAACGGCACTGAACGAGGAAATGACCGAGCACCTCGGGCACGAGAAGAATCAAGCGGATCCGGACCGGGGCTCGAGCAACGTGCGGAACGGCGCGAGGCCGAAGACGGTGATCTCGGACGCCGCCGGCGAAGTACGGATCGAGGTGCCACGGGATCGGGAAGGCACGTTCGAACCCCAGACCGTGAAGAAGCGGCAGCGTCGCCTGACGGATGTGGATCAGATCGTGCTGTCGCTGTATGCGAGGGGAATGACAACCGGAGAAATCTCCGCGCACTTTAGCGAGATTTACGGGGCGTCGGTGAGCAAGGAGACGGTCTCCCGGATCACCGACGAAGTGATCGCCGAGATGGAGGAATGGGCGAACCGGCCACTCGACGCGATCTACGCCGCGGTGTTCATCGACGCGATCCATGTCAAGGTTCCGGACGGCCAGGCACCGAGCTCGAACGCGACGGCTGGACGAGTTCAGCCGCCGCGTTCGTCTGTGCAGGCAACCAGTTCACTGAGCGGACGTCCGTCGTGGCGGCCTGGCCTTATCGCGTGCTGCATCGTGCTTACGGCTCCAGTTCGCGATGGGGCGGCAAACTAGGGCTTCCGACGTCCGCGCGCTCTCGAAGCCTCGTAGGTCATAGGCGTAACGATCGAGGGCCTTGAGCATGTGGTGCTCGGCAAGGTCGCAGACTAGGTGCTCGCTGTCCTGGATCAGCTCGAGACCGACGGGTAGCTCGATGGCGGGCTTGTTGGCCGGCGTGGCGTAGAACGGGTTGGCGATGATAATGCCTGTGACCCATTCGGTTGCAACGTCGCCCAAGAGACGTTCAGGCTCGATCAGATACGCAAGCGGCTGCACGTCTGTGACGAGAGTGCGAGGTGCCCGGCTTCGTATAACAGATCGCTCCATACGTGGCCGGAAGTACAAGCCCTCGTGAGCGCCGATCGAGCGGCAGAGCTGCAGTAGCGGGGCAGTATCGAGCGGCACGCCTTCCAGCTGGAATGACAGCGTGACTGCTGTGGTCTGTCGGCTTCGGTGGGAAGCCAGGTTCGCTGTGAGCGTGTAGAAGCCGCCGTCACAGCGGTCGAGATAGCAGATCTCCTCGCTGTGGTGGGCATCGGGTGTGTCGGCCCGCTGTTGCCATCGGGGCAACTGGTCCGCGAACGCAGCACAGCCAAGGCCATGCCAGTTTCGGTTCGCTTGCTGCATGCTCCAGCGCGCATCTGGAGTTGCCCATCCCAAGGCTGCCAGCTTGTCGACGAGATCGACGAGATCACGTTGGTTCAGTATGGTTGGCGCCACATCAAGCGTGACACCGTTGCCGGAAGCCGGCGCCCAGTCGATGTCCGGGAGCTTGTGAGCGAATATAAACTGGCCAAACTGACCTCCGCATTCGATTATCCGGCTCCGCATGCCGTCAGGCCACATGAACTGGCCCTCGGCCTGCGGTAGGTCGAAGCGGCGCCGTGCAGTCGAGCGCTTCTTGACTGGCTCGTCGAGCAGGACTGTGCCATCTGTGAGTAGCGCATCCTTCTTACGCCATAGCAGCTCCGAGAGAGGTTCGAGACCGCTGGTGACGTGTTGAAGCTCACCGCCAGAGATCAGGAGTACGGGTTGCTGGCGGTGATGCTCGACGTCTGACAGCGCAGAGCCGGTAAATCCTACATAGCTGAGGAGTATGCCGACCACCCCGCTGTCGGTGCGCCTCAATCGAGAGCGAAGACTGTCGAGGTCGTCTATGTCTGCTCTGCTGTTACGCCACTTGCACTCGACCAAGAAGGTTTCGGTGGCCCTGGTCGCCAGAACGTCAGTTTGCCGCGGCCGTGCCACGCCTGAGTTCAGGGTGACCTTGAAGTGAGATTGGCGAAAGACTTCGGCGACCAAGTCCTCAAGCTCTCGACCTCGGGTAGCCGGGTTCTGCAGTTGGCTGATCGCGTCCAGCCGTGCGTCGAGATCGGTTCCTGTCACGCCAGCATCTTGCCCGCCGACGCCTTCAGGCTTGCGGAGGCGCCCCGGAGGGAGGATCGAGAGCTTTCGCTGCTAGTCCGCGACGCGCAGGGATCGGTTGGTCTCGTGGTAGCAGCGGCCGACGGTGCCGTTCGGATTGCGGTAACCGTAGGTCTCGAGGTACTGCTCGATCTCCGCATCGGAATGATGATGATGCAGCTGCCGGTACTCCGTGCGCGCCAACGCCTCGTCACGAAGCGGGCCGGCCCCAGTTGGAGAAGGAAGTCCATAGGATTCGTACCGTTGGCTGCCAATCCAGACATGTACTCCACGACGGCGTTCGTGAACAACTCGAACTCGTAGGCGACGGCGCTCGCGCCGGCTTCGCTGACCCAGGTGGCGACGTCCCCAGGACGAATCTGGCACCTGGGTTCGAGTCGATTCAGTCCAAAACCGACAGCTTCCGACGCGCGTGTACAACCTGACCATCGATGTCGACCACACGTACTACGTCGCCATCGACCGCCAACGCACCGTTCTCGCGCACAACTCCGCACCATGGAGCTCGTGTGGTCAGTACAACTCGGACGGGCATCCTGTCGATGGGACTAGTGCCTCATCAAGAAACGTTGACGTTGTCATCGTGTCGTGTGGACATCCGGGCCGGTGATCGCGAGGCTGGCTGTGGAGGTGAGGCTGGTGGCGCGTCAGCCGGAGGTGTTCGCGCGGTCGCTGGAGCCGGAGGAGGCCCAGCGGCTGGTCAAGATCACGAGGTCGGCCCGGGATCGGGTGCGGCTGCGACGATCCGGGATTGTGCTGGCCTCGTCGCAAGGCCGGTCCGCGAAGGAGATCGCGGCGATGTTCGCCGCGACCGAAGGCTATGTGCGGGAGGTGATCCACGCGTTCAACGAGTCCGGGTTCGCGGCGTTGTCCCCAAAATGGAGGGGCGGTCGACCGGCTAAGTTCGGGCCGGCCGCCCGTGATCAAATCAGCCGCATCGCCGCCTGCAAGCCCGCCGAGCTGGGATTGCCGTTCACGACCTGGAGCCTGACCAAGCTGGTCGCCTACCTCGCCGAACACGCATGGATCAGGGCGAGCACCGAGACCGTCCGGCAGATCCTGCGCAAGGCAGGCGTGTCATGGCAGGCGACGAAGACGTGGAAAGCCAGCAAGGATCCCGATTTCGTGGCCAAGAAGAACCGCATCCTCGACCTCTACGATCACCCACCCGCCGACGGGCGAGTGATCTGTGTCGATGAGTTCGGGCCGCTGAACCTGCAACCCCGCCCCGGCCGCGGCTGGTTTCCCCGCAGCCGCCCGGCCCGGCAGCGCGCGACCTACACCCGCACCAAGGGTGTCCGGCAGATGTTCGCTGCGCTCGATCTGGCCTCCGGGCAGATGTTCTACCGGTTCCGCGACCGCAAACGCTGGCCGCAGTTCCTCGACTTCTGCAAGCAACTGCGCCGCCGCTTCCCGACCGGGAAGCTCTACCTGGTCAGCGACAACTACGGACCACACGGCAAGGCCGAGGTCCGGGACTGGTGCGCGGCCAACGACATCGAACTGATCTACACACCCACCAGCGCGTCCTGGCTGAACTGGATCGAGTGCGAGTTCACCGCGGTCCGCTACTTCACCCTCGACGGCAGCGACTACCCCAGCCACGCCGCCCAGGAAGCCGCCATCACCGGCTACCTCCGCTGGCGCAACCGCCACAGCCACCCCAAACGCCACTTCGCCATCAACTCCAAAATCCGCCGCCCCGATTACCTACCCAACGTTGCTTGATACGGCACTAGGATCAGCACAGACGCGGCACTGGACGCTGCTGAGAAGTGGCTCGGTCCCGGGGGCTACAACGAGCCCGTTCCCGGCAGCGGCCGCTTCGTTTCAACGGACGGCACACGTGCAGTGCGCATGGGTGACTCGGATATCCTCGGCCGGCACGGAGGTGGCTCCCACATGAACTTCGAGAAGCTCGAACCGAGCCTCCGCAAGCCAGGAAAATCGATGATCACCGAAAACAACCACATCTACATCGACCAGAAGTGAAAATTGGAATCACGAATCGAATTCGATCAGTACGTTCCAGGTAAGGGCTTGAAGTTTCGCTGGGACGACGGTTTTGCCCTGGACGTGACCATCGATGGATCAGAGGTACTTGTCCGGGGCAATCCTGCGGGGCTGGCGTCGCTTGCGCGCCACCTACTCACACTCGCTCAAGAGTCAGTCCCCATCGGATCTCACTTACATCTCACGGGAGGTTCCGAACTCGACGGTGACGCTGACCTCGTCATCGAACGCGCTGATTATTGACGGTCACGCCTCGGCGGCTGCCACAGCAACGGTCGTCAACTCCCGGAGGACTCGCGGAAGACGAAGGTCCGACCATTTCGACTGGGCAGGATCCCAGCGGCTTTTGTTCCGCAATCGTGACTACACCGGTTGGATGACCGTGACACTTTCTCGGATCCCGGTAGTGCGTTGTCCGTCGTTGCCTACTCATTACTGGTAGCAGCGGCCAATGGGTCGGTCACGGGCGCCGGTATTGTCGAAGTGCAGTGGTTATCAGTAGTCTGACGACGATTGTTGTTCGATGGTGTGCTCGCGGACAGGTTCTCCCAGAGGTCGACTCTTATCATCGGCCCCGTGATTGAAACCGCCGCGGTGAGCACTGTCGTTCTTGGCGTGCTGGCTGACCACATCGCGGTGAGCGGCTTCAACACGGTCGGGTTCGTGTAGGCGCTCGCCAGCGGCCTGATGGCCATGCTCGCGATCGCCACGCGTTACTCCTGTGGCCGGTGAGTGCTCAGCAGGCCCGTTGCGGCGCGACACACTACCGTACCCGCGGCGACTTGGGCACGGCGGCTCGCTCGGCATCACTGACTCGGGGCGGGTGCCTCCCGCGCAATCGATGAGCACCTCCGCCCTACGACGCGTTGCCACGACACCGGCGCTGTCTCGTCAGTTGTGTGCCGATTCGGCCTATGAGGGCTGCACACTGGCCCACGTCGCGGCGACCAGCTTCAGGAAGGCGTCTCCTCGGGTCCGGGAGATGGCGGCGACCGCATGGGCGAGCTGGATGCCCGCGAACGCAGAGGCTGAACCAATGACGTCCAGCTCCCGCAAGACCTCCAGATGATCACACGGCAGACGCGGAGACCGCGCCATTAAACTGCGCTCCACTAGAGACTCTAGCTCCGAACGAGCAGTCCGCCCCTGTGGCACGCGGAATCCGCGCCAAAGGCCCTCGACCTGACGCTTGTGGTAATCGATCGTTCTCTCCGACACTTCTCGTGCCAGTGCATGTAGATCTGGGAAACGAGCGCCTTGAAGGTGGCGAGGCTATCGACGGTGTTTGGCAGTACCTCCCGGGGAAGGGGTTCCAACGGTTCGCCGGTGCACAGACGCTTGTGCTGCGACAGCCGCTCGTATTCGGCCTCGAACCGTGCGATCTCATCCCACATGGCGCTGGCCGCCGTCCGACCGGCGCAGTCCGCGAACCGGGTCCGCGAGGGCTCCCCGCATGTTAAAGGCAATATGGAAGTCTGGGAGCGTCTCCCCGCGCTGCGGCGGCTCGAAGACCGTGAACCTTCTGGGAATAAACGCTACCTCGATGGAGAGCTTATCCAGCCACACCTTGCCGCGGCGGCCGTCCGGCGAGGTCCACGTGACGCGCCCGCTGTGCGACTGCGGCTCACCGCTCTCCGTTGACGCAAGGTACGTCGCCACGACCCTCGACGAAAGCTCAACGGTGCGGCGGTCAAGATCTTGGAATAACGCCTCCGACTGGCGGTATTGGCCGAGATGGAACAGTGCGAGGCCGTGCAGGAACTCCAGGCGGTACTGGTCAAAGGACCTTGCTGAGGAGACGGACTGCACCACCCCGACGCAATCGCTCCAGTCCTGGGTGGAGAACGCCAGAGCTTCCCGTTCACCGCGAAGGAACTTCTTGCCGGTCTTCAGCTCCCAGAACAGGTCGAGCAGCAGGCGGGAACACCTCCAGTCCTCCCGGACCTCAGGCGGAGCGTTTAGGAGGTTACGCACGGCCGCCTGCTTGCCTTCTTGGCCCTTTCCCGCGTCGAGCCGAGCGAGGAAGTAAAAAGCGGCGGGGTCATTGCTTGACTTAAGCGACTCTAGGTGCCGCTGCTCGACGACTGAATTGTTCAGCAGCCGCGCCATGTCGCTCTGTCGGAGGTCGTAGAGGGCGCGTTGGGTCGGGCTCAGCCCTTCGGAATCCACCGAGTCGAGAGATGCTGCGGCGTTGGCCAGCATGTCCACCCTCAGCGAGTCCTCGAGCTCCGCGTTCTCCAATGCCCTCGACGTCGTCCACGCCACTACGTCCACCGGATAGTAGTTCTCCGGGTCGATCTGGCGCGCGGCCAATACTGATCGGGTGACGTCCTTCATGAGCGCGGACAGGTGCGCGCTGCCGGCCGTGGGTGCCTGCTCGTACACCTGCGTGCCGATCGTGCTCCCGAGTTCCACGAGGAGGTTGCGCTTCGCCATCTCCGACAGGTCAGCGTGCTCGATAGTCTCCTCGAGTAGGTGCTGGGTGTCGACCAGAAGCGCCAGCCGCGCAGCCTGGTCGTTCTGGCTGTCACCGTGCGCCCGCTTCGCGTACTCCCGGGTCAGGTTGGCCTCGGCGAGCACGAGTCGGTGGTGAGCGCTGCCAAGTTTCTCCCGGAGGATCTTGAAGGCTGCGGCCACGTCCAGCCAATAGCGGGAGTACTTGGGGACGTCGGACGACTTGTGGCCGATCTTGTCCACGAGAGCGACGATGAAGTCGACCTCAACCCCGCCCCATTTGGAGTGGTCCGGCCGCGAGCTCTCGATCATCTCGCAGATCACGCTGATCTCCGCCTTGGTGTTGAGGTCCTCGCGCGCGAGAAGCTCGGCCTCCAGCTGGGTGCGCACCCCCAGCACCTGCTCGCCGTTGGCGTCCTCCTCCCACCTGAAGAGATCGAAGCGCGAGACGATCTCTGCCAGATGGCTCCAGCCGTCCCGCCCGATCACCCGGAGGACTAGCTCGAGTGGGATGGTTAGGCCCCACTTACCCGCGATCAGGACGATAGCTGTCAGCTGTTCGGCCACGCTCCGTTCGGCAAAAGAGAGGTTGATCAGCTCCTCGTGGGGGCGTTCGGACGGCCGCAGCGAGTTGATGTCGTAGCCTGCGTCGGACAGGGCTTGGGCCAGGGCGGTCAGTCCGACTCGATCGGGCGCGTCCTCCTTGGCCAGCCGTTCGAATGCGGTCTCGTAGTGCCGGGCTTCTCTCGTGAGCCCCCGTTGGATGCTGAACTGCGAGTCAGGGATCAACCGGTACAGCATCGCCAGGAAGGACGAGTCGACCTCAACTCCGCCGCTGCCGGGGAGTTCCAGCCCGAACCGGCCGAGCCACTTCCTCGCTTTATTGATCTCTTCCTTGGAGAGATTGACGTCGACGACCAGCTTCCGAGTTGCCGTCCCCGGGACGCGGTAGCTGCTGCCCACGATCAGTACACGGCGTCCGCGTGCTCGCAGCTTCTTCTGCAGCGAGTAGTACTCGTCGTCGTCGGCCATGCCGTCCCAGATAAGCACCGTCGGCAGTCCTGCTACCTCTTCAGCCCATAGCGCGAACCGGTCGACTTCTGCTGCCGCAGGGCGGTCACCGCGCCTGGCCTGGTGCAACACCGCGGCCTGGCCGCTGCGCGCCACATCCAGCGCCAATCCGCACAGCGCGAGGGTCTTCCCAGTCGCCGTCTGCCCGCGACAATGATCGGATCGAGCGTCGAGAGGTCGCTGAGCCCGCGTGTCACGTGCTGCAGCAGGTCGTCCTCGAAGTCCCGGCGCAGCTTGTAGCCGCTGGCCACCGCCTTGAACGGCGGGGCTCCGTCGCTGTAGCCGATCAGGTTCCGGAACCGTTCGTACTCGATGGCAAGGGACGCCGAGGGGAACGGTTCGAGCAAGCTCGTGTCGATGGGCCGGGCGGCGCTGATGACCTGGTTCCACGTACCTATATCCAACTCCACGAAACCACGCCCTGCCGGGACCAGCCTGCCGCCGGCCCCACGCCCGGCCGCCGACATGTCCAACCTGCCCTCGACGTCGGCCTCTCGGAGGACCTCCGCAAGGGAGTCGACATGGGTACGTAGGTGGCCGCGTTCGATGGCCGCGCGGACGAACCTGTCCTCCAGCAGCTCCGGCGTCACGGAGAATAGGTGGGCCTGGTCGGCTCCGAGCTTCGCCAGGAAGACGAACAAGTCCCTGGTCGTCAACCAGTCGCTGACCTGGTAGCCGTCGATGATCACCACGCCGCGCGGAGTCACCAAACGCTCGGCTAGAACACCCAAGATCTCGCCCGCCCTGGCGGTCGCCTCCGCCTCGGCCACCAGATCGGACGGCGGGCGCTCGTCTTCAGGTAGGAAAATCCCCCCGAACAGGTGACGGATTCGCAGCTCGGTCGCGCTGCGCGGGCTCCTCCCTAGCTGCGGTACACCGATTGACCTGACGCGCCGCCAGCTCGCGGTGAACGCCCGCTCGAGCGCGGAGTCGATGCGTGAGGTGAAGACCCCGTTCCAAGAAAATTCGGCGACGTCGACGAGGAGTCGGGTGTCTCCGCACTGCTCAGAGCTTCCGCAGCCTGCTGGTACACGTCGAGGGCGCTGCCCAGCGAGGGTGTCGAGGGAGGCGCCTCGGCCCCGCGGTCAACCCAGCTTGCGGACGCCTGCCCGAGTAACAGGAACGCGGGTCCCACGACAAGGCGGGACAGGAGAGCTTGAAGGGAGTCGTCCATACCCATCCTCACAGCGTCACTCGTCGGACCGGCCAGCCTAGCGGTACCACCCAGCACACCTTCCTCCCGCGCGTACCGAAACCGAAGAGGACCGGGCTGACGCCGTGTGGTGTCCTGTCATGTTCATCGCGGCCGTCGTGGCCATCGGCAAACGCGGCATCATTCAAGTCCGCGAAGGCAAGTTCGTCCACCCAGTTTGACGCGCCGTTCTGACCCGTGCTGGCCACCAGGCGATGCGACTCGGTTCCCGGCGGACTCGGTCTGCCGGGAACCGTGCGCTGGTCCGGATCACCGCAGTTCTTTCTGAACACCGTGCGCCGCAGAAGTCTGCTGGTACGCGCCGGTTCCTCAGCTTCCAGTAGTCGTCAACATGGCAAACGCAGCCGTGTGGTTAACGTGCAAGATCGTCCTCGGACGCGGCCGAAACGCGGGTGGTGTTCTCGTGGTCGTTGGTGGCGTTGCGCTGGGCGAATTGACGGTGCGCGAAGTCGTCCTTCAGCTTCACAGGTTGCACGTCGGCCTTGTCCACGCCGCCGAGTGTGTCGGGTGCCGTGAGTGGCAGTCCTCTTGTGACTCCGGTGCCGTGTGTGGTCAGCAGCCACGGGACGCCGACGCCGGCCGCGCCGATAACGAGACCTACCGCGGCGGCGACCGCCACCAGAGAAACCGGGCGGGAAGGGCGCTCTGGTGTCACGACGATGGGTACTTCCGCGAGCACTGGCGCTTCCTCGGTCACGGGCGGTCCTTCGAGTTGATGTGTGGGCGACGTCGATCACTGGATCAACGCACTGCCGAGGTTCGTTACCGAGCCTTTGTAACGTCTTGTGGACGGCGTGGACCAAGCGGCGCAGCCGTTGGGCCGTTCGGCAGACTCAGGGTTGCTGCTGGTCAGCGGCCTATCGCCACAAAGCGGACATAGCGCCACGTTGTGTGTCTCTTGTGGACCGTGATCACCCGATCGGCGGCTTTGCGGTGTCTTGGTGATCGTGGATTGTTGTTTTTACTTTTGGGTCGCGCGGGTCGGGGGACGCGCGCTGGCCAGGCCGAGGAGGCCGTCTTTCGTGGAGTATCGAAGACTTTCGCGTGGCTTCAAGCTGCGCGTGTTCGGATTGGTTGTGCTCGTGGTCGCGAGCGTGCTCGTGGTGGTGACGGCAAGCTCGCCGTCAGTGCCGGAGGCGGCGCCCGTGGCGTCGGCGCCCGATGCCGGGGCCGCGTTCGCGGCGGCAATACGGCAGGGGACACCGGTGGAGGTAGCCGACCAGAGGACCGAGACCAAGCGGGTTTTCGCGCAGCCTGACGGGCAGTTGAACGCGGAGCTGGCGTCCATGCCGGTCCGGGTGCGCAGCGGAGCTGGCTGGGTGCCGGTGAACACGACGTTGACGAAGTCCGTAGATAGGTCTGTGCATCCCCAAGCCACTGTGGACGACCTGTCGTTCTCGGCGGGCGGGGACACGCCGTTGGTGACTTTCGGCAAGGGCGACAAGACGTTGTCGCTGTCGTGGCCGCAGAAACTGCCTGTCCCGACTCTCGACGGGCCGACTGCGACTTACCACGAAGTGTTTCCTGGCGTCGACCTGATGATGCAGGCTGCCGCCGACGGATACAACGAGCGGCTCGTCGTCAAGAACGCGACTGCAGCGAAGAACCCGGCGCTGAAGTCCATCGCATTCAAGCTCGCCGCGAAGGGCCTCACCGTTTCCAGTGACCAGTCGGGCCGGATCGAGGCGGTGGATGCAGCCGGCAACATCGTCTTCGCGGCGCCCACGTCAACGATGTGGGACGCGCGTGGCCCCGAAGTCGCGAGTGCGCCGGTCGAGGCGACGGTGAAGGAGTCGACGCTGCTGCTCCGCCCCGCGGTCGCGATGCTCGAGGATCCGGGGAGACACTTCCCTGTGGTGATCGACCCGGACATGCGCTCGTGGAATCAGTCGATGTGGGCGAAGGTTTTCTCGGGCTACCCCGATCAGTCCTACGTCAACGGCACGAACGACGGTGATGCGTGGGCCAAGGTCGGCTACTGCAACTTCAGCGATTGCAACGGTATCAAGATCGCAAGAACGTACTTCCAGTTCGACACGACCTTTCTTTCGGGCAAGATCATCAACGATGTCCACTTCGACACCAGCGTGGTATTCGGCCCCAGATGCAACATCACCAGCAACCACAAGCTGTTTCTAGCAGGCTGGGGTCTGTCATTCGACACCAACTGGAACAACATGCCAGCTGGTCACCAGGTCGGTGCTGACGTGCAAGTTCCTACCAACTACCCGGGCTGCGATGGTTTCAAGGGCGTCGGCTTCGACCTGACCCCTGCCGACGTCCGCGCGGGCACCACGACCAACTACTTCCTGCAAGCCGGCAACGAGACCAATTCGGATTGGTGGCGGAAGTACGACGTCCCCACAACTTTCCTCCGGGTCTGGTACAACACGCGCCCGAACCCCCCGTACGAGCTGAAGACCGACCCACCGCTGCCGACGCCGTGCAAATGGTGCGGCGGCACGCCATACGTCGGTGACAGCTCGATCCGGCTGATGGGCCGGCTCTCGGACCCCGACGGCAACGACCAGCTGAAAGCCATTTGGGACATCTACGGCGGCCCCGCGGTCGACCACCGCGAGCCGGACATCTACCAGGCGTCCGGAGCGTTCGCCAGCACGGCCGTCGACCTATCCGGCCGCAACGACCAGTCGGTCACGTGGTCGCTCACCCCTTTCGACCGCGCTGACCGGGGTAATTCCGTGTCCGGCCCGGCGTTCAAGGTCGATCAAGTGGGAGTCGACAAACCACCGGTCGTCACAGCGCCGGTGTACAGCGAGGACAACACCTGGCACGGCGGCGTCGGTGTCTCCGACACGTTCACGTTCACTGCAAACGGTGTTCCGGATATCGATCACTACCTCTACGGGTGGAACGAAGCCCCGTCGACCAGGGTCGATGCGGACGCGCTGGGAGGTAAAGCATCCGTCACGCTCACCCCTCCCGGCGACGGGCCCCGTGATCTGTTCGTGCAGAGCGTCGACCGCGCGGGCCACCGCAGTCCGATGAAGACCTACCACTTCTACGTCCGGGCCGGGAACGGACCGCTGGCACAGTGGTCGTTCGACGGTTCCACCAAGGACTCGGCCACGTTGGGCTTCCGCGACGCGACATTGCACGGCGCACCGAACTACGTGCAGGGCTCCATCGGGTCCGCGCTCAAGTTCGACGGCGTTGACGATTACGCGACGGCTCCGGTGTCCGCGAGCACGGCCGCCGGGTTCACCTTCGCCGGCTGGGTCAACCTCACGACGAAGACCCAGGGCTGGGCGACGATGCTCAGCCAGAACGGCGCGACGGCTACCGCGGTCCGGCTCGGCTACACCGGTACCGGAAGCGACAAGTGGGCGCTCGAGCTCAAGACTTCGGACTCGTCCGCGGCTGGTGTCACGACTGTTCTTTCATCTGAGAAGGCGCAGACGGGGGCGTGGACGCACCTGGCCGGGGTCTACGACTCCACCGCGAAGAAGGTTCGGCTCTACGTCAACGGTGACCTCGCAGGGACAGCCGACTGGACGTCACCGTGGCCGGCCAGCGGAGAGTTCGCCCTGGGCCGGAGCGCCTCTGCAGGTGTCGGAGCCGACTACCTCGGCGGCGCCGTCGATGAGGTCCGCACCTATGACCGCGTCCTGTCCGACTCTGAAGTGAAGTCCATCGTCACGCTCGACAACGTGGCCGCGGGTTACTGGAACCTCGACGAGGCCGATGGCACCACGGCGCGCAACAGCGCGGCCGGGGGAGAGATGGCCGCACTGCACACCGGTGCCGCGTTCACCCAGCAAGGTGCAGTAAACGGAGCGCTCATCCTGGACGGCACCCAAGGCTATGCCTCGACAGCCGGACCCGCGGTGCGCACGGATCAGAGCTTCACCGTCAACGCGTGGGTGAAGCCGAGCAAGCTCGGCGACATGGCCGCGGTGTCGCAAGACGGCGTCAACGCCAGCGGGTTGTACCTGAAGCAGATCGGCGGCAGCTGGGTCTTCGGGATGAACGGCTCCGACGCGGCCGGCGGTACGGCCGCTGAAGCGCGATCGGCTTCGAATACCGTCCAGCCCGGTGTCTGGACGCACCTGTCCGGTGTGTACAGCAGCACCGCGAAGACGCTCACCCTGTACGTCAACGGCGTCCAGGCGGGATCCGCGACGGCAGCGGCCGTCCCGTGGATGGCGAACGGTGCCTTCGTGATCGGGCGCGGCCAGTACGGCGCGCCCACCGGATTCTGGTCCGGAGCTGTTGACGAGGTGCGTGCGTACAGCCGTCCTCTCGGTGCTTCCGAAATCCAGGGCATCGTGGCTCAGAACAACGTCCCGGCGGCCGCGTGGGCACTCGACGGCGATGCGAAGGACGGCTCGAGCCGTGGTCTCAACGGCACGGTCAGCGGCAAGGTCGATTGGGCGCCGGGCCAGAACATCAACCCTGATCCCAAGGACCTGGCCGCGAACTTCACCGGCGCCGACGGTGCGGTGAGCGCACCGCCGGCGGTCGACACGACGAAGAGCTTCTCGGTCACCAGCTGGGTCAAGCTGGGTACCAAGACGGCGGGCACGGGCACTGTGGCGAGCCAGAGTGGCTCGAGGTCCTCGTCCTTCATCCTGGGCTACACGGGCAGCGCGATCGACCGCTGGTCCTTCGCCATCAGCTCCGCCGACGCCGACGGCCCGCCCGCGGTCACGGTGCAGTCCGACCAGCCCGTGCAGACGGGAGTGTGGACACACCTCGTGGCCAGCTACAACGCCGCCACGAAGGAAATGCAGCTCTACGTCAACGGGAGCCTCGCGGGTTCGACCACGACGAGTGCCGTGTGGAACGCCACCGGCGAGTTCGACATCGGGCGGGGCAAGGACCGGGGCGCGTGGACAAGCCAGCTCACGGGCGCGGTCGATGATGTGAAGGTCTACCCCCGGGCGTTGTTCAGCGACGAGATCCGCACGATGGCGGGACGCGAGCTGAACCTGGTCCACAACTGGCAGCTCGACGAGTCCAGCGGCACGAACGTCGCCGACTCGACCGGGGACCGGCCCGGCTCGCTCACCACCGGCGCACGCCTCGTACCGGGCCGGGTCGGGAACGCGGTTTCGCTCGACGGCAAGACCGGCGTGGTCTCGACCAGCGGCGTCGAGCTCAGGAGCGACGACAGCTTCACCGTGTCCGCCTGGGTGTACCTCGATCGCAAGAGCGACACCACGTCGAAGTTCACGGCGGTCAGCCTGGACGGCGTGCACACCAGCAAGTTCCGCCTCGGGCACGTCGCGGACGACATGTCGGCGTTCTGCTTCGACGGCATGTCCGACGACCCGAACGCCTGCGGCAAGTGGGTCTTCGAGATGGCGGGGTCCGACGTGGACAGCCCCGTGGTGGCGAAGGCCGCGGTGTCCACGCTGCCGGCCGAGATCAACACCTGGGCGTTCCTCACCGGCGTCTACGACAAGCAGACCGGAAAGACCTGGCTCTACGTGAACGGCAAACGCGTCGGTGACGGCACGCTCGACACCGCGTGGCAGGCGAGCGGCGGTGCCGAACTGGGCCGCGGCAAGGTGGCCGGTGCACCGGCGCAGTTCTGGCCAGGCCGCGTCGACGACGTGCGGCTGTACTCCGGCGTGCTGGACAAGGACAGGATCCTTTCCCTGTATGCCGCGTACCCGGCGCTCGACGAGACACCGCCGGACTTGCCGGTGGCCGACACGGCGTACTGGAAGTTCGACGAGAACACCGGAACCGCGGTGTCGGATTCGAGCGGTCGCGGCCACAACGCCACCATGAAAGGTGGGGCGTCGTGGTTCGGTGGACGGGCCGGAGCCGGTGCGTGGCTTGACGGCACCTCCGGGTACGCCGAGACCGCGGGAGCGGTGCTCGACACGACCAAGAGTTTCTCGGCTACGGCGTGGGTCGTCCTCACGAATACCGACACGGGCAACTACGTGGTCCTCGGCCAGGACGGCAATCGCACCAGCGTGTTCCAGCTGCGGTACAGCGGTGACAGTGGAAAGTGGAGTGTCGTCGTTCCGCAAGCGGATGAGGACAATCCTCCGGTCACCACGGTCGTGTCCAACGTGACGGTCACCCCGAGCGAGTGGACCCACCTCGGTGTCGTCTACGACGCCTCTGCACAGGAAATGAAGCTCTACGTCAACGGTGCGCTCACGACCGTCCAGGTCGGTGTCACCCTCGGAGCTTCCGCTGGGCCGTTCACGATCGGCCGGGGCAAGTGGAACGGCCAGAACAGCGGGTTCTTCCCCCAGGGCATCGACGATGTCCGCGTCTTCGGCAAGGCGCTCAGCGACGGTGAGATCCGCCGTGTCGTCGCGGACGTCTCGGAAGCAGACGCTGGGCAGTGGCACTTCGACAACGGGACCGCGCAGGACTACTCCTGGCGGCACAACGACGCCACGCTGTCCGGAGGCGCGTCGATCGTCGCAGGTGGTGTCATGGGCAACGCGCTGCAGCTCGACGGCACGACCGGAGTCGCGACCACCTCGGACGGAGGAGTGCCGATGGCGCGCAGCTTCACCGTCTCCGCGTGGGCGAAGCTGGCGCGGACCGACAAGGTCGCCACGGTCGTGAGCCAGGACGGTACGCGCATGAGCGGATTCGTCCTGCAGTACCGGCCGCAGCTCAACCGCTGGGTCTTCGGCGCTGCCACTCAGGACAAGGACGCAGCGCCGCTCAACTACACGGCGTCGTTCCAGGTGCCCGAGGTGAACCGCTGGACCGCGTTGACCGGCGTTTACGACGCCGGCGCGGCTCAGTTCCGGCTGTACGTGGACGGGCAGCTCGGCGGCGTGCAGAACAACGTCGCTCCCTGGCCGGCGACCCGCGGCCTGGCGATCGGACGCGACCTGGTCAGCGGCAGCCCGGCGGAGTTCTTCCCTGGCATGATCGACGAGGTCTCGACCCACTACGACGTGATGCCCGAGGACACCATCCAGCGCAGGGCCAGCTGGCCGGCTCCGACGACAGGGCAGCTCGGACGTTATGCCGATGGAGCGGGCCGACGGGGGGCCTACCCGACAACCGAGTCGGCTCCGGGCGGGTACCACTTCGATCAGAGCCTCGGCATGCTGGTCGACGACAGCCAGCCGAACACCCGCAGGTTGTACTCGTGCTACGCGGGGACCGATGCGTTCACCTCGCCTGACCCGGCATGCGAGGGCCAGACAGTGGGCGGGCCCATCGGATCGGTGTACACGGTTCAGCCGACGAACATCGAGACGGTCGCGGTTTACCGCTGCAACACGGGTCCGGATCACTTTGAGTCACTCGACGCCGCGTGCGAAGGTGCCACGGGCGAGGGGATCCTCGGCTACACGCTCGCCTACGCACCGCTGGTCCGTTACAACAGCAGCACGACGATCGACCACTTCACCACCGCGGAGGGCGTGCGGCCCGGGTACACCCTCGAAGGATCGCACGGATTCGTGGCGCTGAATTCCCCGTCCGGCACCCAGGCGATCACCAGCTGCGTGACGGACACGGACCAGTTCGTGTCGACCGATGCTCTCTGCGAGGGCAAGACGGTGATCGGCACGACGGGCCGATTGTGGACCGCCGCCCCGGCCGGCGTCGCGGCGAACCCGATCTACCGCTGCGTCAGCCCGGTGGGGGAGTCAATGATCAGCACGCTGGCCACCTGCGAGGGCTGGACCGTCGACAAGCTGCTCGGTTACGCGCTGGACCACGTGCCCGACGTCACGCCGTCGTTCCCGGCCGGTGCCCGCTCGGCCGCCGCGTTGATCCTTCCGGACAAGTCCACCTCGACTCCGGCGAGGACGGCCGCTTCACCTGGTTGATCCCAGCGAACCACCCGGCGATGGGTGGCGCCGAGCACCTGCCTCGCCACCGATCGCCCCCTCACCACGCGTTTCCAGGACCCCGTCCTGCCCAGCCTGGAGGAACCATGCGCACGTCGCCGACGCACCGCACCCGTCGCGGCATGATCGCGGCGCTCGTCTGTTCGCTTGTCCTGACCGCCGTCAGCACCAACAGCGTCGCCAGCGCGGCCGGCGGCCCGAGTGTGCAGCTGCCGGACTATCCGTCGACACCGGTGACCCAGCAGACCCTGACGCCACGTGCTCCCGATGAGGCCTCCACCAAGGCTCTCACCGGCAATCAGTCGGCCGGGTCGACGGCTCCAGACGGCGCGGGAGACACTCGGGCCACCTCGCTCAGCCCGTCGGCAACGTGGGACGTGAGCGAGCAGACTGGTGACTTCAGCTGGTCGTACCCGCTGGACGTGCCTCCGGTGCCTGGCGATCTGACGCCGAGTCTCGCGCTGTCCTACTCTTCGTCGTCCGTCGACGGGCACACCAGTGCCACGAACAACCAAGCCTCGTGGGTCGGTGACGGCTGGGACCTCGCACCCGGGTTCGTAGAACGTACTTATGGCTCGTGCCAGGACGACAAGGACGGTGGCACCACGCCGCCCAAGGTCGGTGACCTGTGCTGGAAGTCGGACAACGCGACGGCCGCGTACAACGGATCCGGCGGCATGCTGATCCACGACACCACGAAGAACGTCTGGCGGCAACGCAGTGACAGCGGGGCTCGCATTGAGCACGTGACCGGTTCGGGCAACGGCGCTCAGGACGGCGAGTCCTGGAAGATCACGACCGTCGACGGCACCCAGTACTTCTTTGGCTCGACCTCGTCGGCGAACTCGACGTGGACCGTTCCTGTGTACGGCGACGACGCGGGCGAACCGTGCCACGCGGCCAACAACGTGTTCGAGGACTCCTCGTGTGTCCAGGGCTACCGCTGGAACCTCGACAAGGTGATCGACCCGCACGGCAACGAGATCCTCTACACCTACGACGTCGAGACCAACAAGTACGGCCAGGACGGCAAGGACACCCCCGTGTCCTACGTCCGCGGCGGCACGCTGCGGGAGATCCAGTACGGGCTGAACACCCACGTCGCCGCCCCTGCCGTCGGCAGGGTGGAGTTCGCGACCGCCGACCGATGCGTGCCGGGCAGCCAGTGCACCTTCGACAAGCCCGAGAACTGGCCGGACGTGCCGCTGACGGATCGATGTGACGCTGCCAGCTGCAAGGACCACCCGAGTCCGACGTTCTGGTCCACGAAACGCCTCGCCAAGATCACCGCGCAGGTACGATCGGGCACCGGCTACGCCGACGTGACCAGCTGGTCGCTCGACCAGAGTTTCCCCGACCCGGGAGACGGTGAGAAGGCGGCGCTGTGGTTCAAGAACATCACCCGTACCGGCCTCGTCGGTACCCCTATCTCCCTGCCACCGGTCACCTTCGAAGGCAAGAAGCTCGCCAACCGCGTCGACAAGGCGGACGGCATCGGACCGCTCAACCGGTACCGGTTGTCGGCCATCGTCTCCGAATCCGGTGGTGTGACCACGGTCAACTACGCCGACCCGGACTGCACCGCGACTTCCCTGCCGGCGAACCCCGAGACAAACACGAAACGCTGCTTCCCCGTAACATGGGCACCCAAGAGCTTCGCCGAGCGCACCGACTACTTCCAGAAGTACGTCGTCTCCTCGATCGTGCAGTCCGACCGGATCAGCTCGAGCACCGAGCAACTCACCAGCTACGAGTACCCCGAGGGCGCGGCCTGGCACTACAGCACTTCGGAGTTCACCCCGAACGACAAGAAGTCGTGGGACGAGTTCCGCGGCTTCGGGAAGGTGATCGTCCGCACTGGACGACCCGACGACCCGGACGGTCCGCAGACCTACACCGAAACCCGCTACTTCCAGGGCATGAACGGGGACACTCTCCCCAACAACGGCAAGCGCTCGATCTCAGTGACCGACGACGAGAACGGCAACCACGTCGACGAAGACTGGCTGCAGGGCTTCACCCTCGAAAGCATCACGAAAAACGGTGCGAACGGCGCCGTCGTCGGCAAGTCCATCACCGAGCCCAGCTGGCAAGGCCCTACAGCGACACGGGCTGCCTACAACGCCTACATCGTTCACCCGGCGACTTCTCGATCGTTCACTGCTCTGGCCGCCGGCGGCTGGCGCACCACCAAGACGACCACGACGTACGACGCGAATGGTCTACCCACGCAGGTGAGCGATCTGGGTGATGTGAACGACGCCACCGACGACCGATGTACGACCACAACCTATGCGCAGAACACCTCGCTGTGGCTGCTGTCGTACCCGTCCCGCGTCGAAAACACCGCCGTCAGCTGCGGAACAACGCCGGTCTACCCGCGCGACGTCGTTTCCGACACTTTGTCGTTGTACGACAACCAGGCCAACGGCGTCGCGCCCACGACCGGTGATGTCACGACCGCC
The DNA here is from genome assembly GCF_030285625.1 of Amycolatopsis sp. 2-15. Classification (NCBI taxonomy): domain Bacteria; kingdom Bacillati; phylum Actinomycetota; class Actinomycetes; order Pseudonocardiales; family Pseudonocardiaceae; genus Amycolatopsis; species Amycolatopsis carbonis. Next base: position 7,411,824 of record NZ_CP127294.1, on the reverse strand, counting down.
CAGGACCTCGACGCGTACAACGCTGGCAACCCAGTCTACCGGACAGCCGCGAAGACCGAGCGCGATGTCTACGGCCGCACCACAAAGGTGATCGACGCCGCGGGCCACCAGGCAACGAGCACCTACACGCCCGCCACCGGTGGCCCCGTGACCCAACTGGAGACCGCGAACACCCTCAAGCAGAAGACCACCACGGTCTTCGAACCCGCGTGGGGCGCCGCCAAGACCACCACGGACGCCAACGCGCGCGTCACAGAGATCACCTACGACGCGCTCGGCCGCAACACCGAGGTGTGGCAGCCGAATCGGCTCCGCTCGGACAACCCGCAGGGCAACCTCCGCTACGCCTACGACATCCGGAACGACGCACCGAGCTCCGTTTCCGCGACGCAGATCAACGCCAACGGCCGGTTCACCACCTCGACCACGATCTACGACAGCTTCTACCGTCCGCGCCAGGTGCAGACTCCGGCCCCCGGCGGCGGTCGCCTGCTGGTGGACACCCGCTACGACTCGCAGAACCGCGCGTACAAGACGACTCAGCCGTTCTTCAACGACCAGAACGTCGACACGAAGCTCTGGGTCGCCAGCGACACCGAGATCCCAGGTTTGACCCTCACCCAGTTCGACGGCGCGGGTCGTCCCACCGCCTCGATCTACGAGGCGGGCGGCGTGGAGAAGTGGCGCAGCACGACTACGTACGGCGGTGACCGGACCAACGTGACCCCGCCGGCCGGTGGGGTCGCCACGACCACCATCACCGACGCACGCGGCCACACCAGTGCGCTGCGGCAGTACCACGGCCCGCAGCCCACTGGGGACTACGACGAAACCACGTACACCTACACGCCCGGCGACCAGCTGGCTTCGGTCACGGACTCGAGCGGCAATCACTGGGCGTACACCTACGACATCCATGGCCAGCTCAAGCAGGCCGACGACCCCGACCGCGGCGCGACGACGTACACGTACAACCAGCTCGGTCAGCAGACGAGCACGACCGACGCCCGCAACGTCACGCTCGCCTACAGCTACGACGACTTGGGTCGGAAGACCGGCGAATACCAGGGCAGCACCGCGGGTACGAAGCTCGCCGAATGGGCCTACGACACCGCTTTCAAGGGCGTTGGCCAGGTAGCCAGCTCCACCCGCTGGATCAACGGCAACGCCTACACCGAGAAGGTTAACGCGTACTCGCCGCTGTACCAACCGGCAATCCAGACGGTGACGATTCCGGCCGTCGAGGGACCGAAGCTTGCTGGCTCTTACCAGACGTTTTTGTCCTACAACCCCGACGGCAGCCTCGGCGGATCAAGCTTCCCCGCCACCGCTGACGCGACCGCCGAGAGCATGCTCTACGTCTACGACGATCTCGGCGACCCGCTCACCACGACCGGCGACGATGACTACGTCACGTCGTCCGACTACAGCCCCTACGGTGAGATCCAGCGTCTGCAGCTCGGCGAAACCGATCACCGGGCCTGGCTGTCGTACTACTACGACGAGCACACCCGGCGTTTGGATCGCACCATCGTCGACGCCGAGGTTCCGCACCCGATGCAGGCGGACACCCACTACGTCTACAACCCCGCCGGCAACATCACGTCGATCTCCGACACGCCGCTGGACCAGCCCTCGGACAACCAGTGCTTCCGCTACGACTACCTCCAGCGGCTGACCGACGCGTGGACTCCGTCTGCCGGCGCTTGTGACAACGACCCCACGACGACTTCTCTGACGGGCCCGGCTCCGTACTGGCAGTCCTTCACCTACGACAAGTCCGGCAACCGGCTCACCGACACCCAGCACACCGGCACCGGCGACGTAACCCGCAACTACAACTACGCCGACCCTGGTGCTGCGAAGCCGCACCTGCTGAACTCGATCAGCACTCCCGGCAAGCCGGACGCTGCGTACACCTACGACCAGGTCGGCAACACCAAGACCCGCCCGGGCACGTCGGCAACACAGAACCTCGACTGGACGGTCGAGGGCCAGCTTGACTCCGTGACGGAGGGCACGACCAAGACCAGCTACACCTACGACGCCGACGACAGCCGCCTGCTCCGCCACGATCCCACCGGCACCACCCTTTACCTCGGTGGTCAAGAGGTCCACGTCGACAATGCCGGCCAGGCCGCTACGACTCGTTACTACAGCCATGGTGGTGCGACCGTCGGCGTCCGCACCGGGGGGACGTTGACCTGGTTGGCTGGTGACCACCAGGGCACCAGCCAGGTGGCCATCAACTCGACTGACCTGAGCGTCACCCAACGCCGCCAAACCCCGTTCGGCGCTCCGCGCGGCGCTGCCGCCGACCTCCCCGGCGACCGCGGCTTCGTCGGCGGCACTGAGGACGGTTCCACGAGCCTCACCCAGCTCGGCGCCCGTGCGTACGACTCTTCTACCGCGCGTTTCGCGTCGCTAGACCCGATTTTCGATGCAGCGAACCCACAACAGATAAACGGATACTCTTACGCGAATAACAGCCCTATCGCGCTCAGTGACCCGTCAGGCCTAGACCCGTCGTATGGTCCCGGTTGCGACACTAAGCAGTGTCGAGACAAGATGTACGGTACCTACGGTCCCATCGACTCGGGGGAGCCGATGCGCAAAATCGACGCGCCGATGAAAAAGCTTACCGTGAAGCACGAGCCGTATGGACTAAAGCTTACTCTCCGAAAACGTCCGACCCAGTCGACCTTGACGCATGGTTCACTTCCGTCCTTCATGATTCAGGAGATTGGTGGGGTAACCAGATATCTGATCATGAAAGCATTTGCTATGGCAGGACTGGCTGCGAAAAGGCGCATAGTTACCTCATTGCGCACCCAAACGATGCCGAGGGTGCCAAGGTAATTGCGGCAACATACTGCTTGGATCACGGCGGTGAATGTGATCGAAATGCGACTATTGCTGGAGCTGGCGACTTCGCACTCAGTCTTGCTGCGGCTTTCGCGGGTGGGCAACTGGGAGCGCTCGCTTCCGCCGCGAGTCAAGGCGGAAACGTGGCAAAGGAGGCTGCCGATGCTGTCCGGCTTTTCGGGTTGGCAAATGGATCCGTTCGAGCCTCGGCAAATGTTGCCGCCGCCGAGGTTTCAATTGAAGGAAAATCTACCGAGATCCTTCAGTCGGTGAGTGGGCAGGCTATCAGGAAGGGGGCAGTTCCCGAAATCGGAGCCGAGGGAAATCCGCAAAGGCTATTCGCGTTCAACACGGGGAATAATATCCGAGACTTTGATACGGAGATAAAAATCCTAAACTATGTAGCCAATGAGCTCGGTGAGGCATCTCCTGAAGTGCGTGGTACGATCAACCTGCATACAGAAAACCCTGTATGCATCTCGTGTCGGTCGGCAATATATCAGTTTAAGAAACAGTTTCCAAATGTAAATGTTAATGTCACGGAGGGAAAATAATGGATGATATGAGCCGAGCTCACATTGCAGTTGAGAATGGTGACATTGAAGCTTTGCGGATTCTCTTGGATGAGGGTGTGGATGTCCATGAGGAGCACTACGGTCTAACCTTACTGCATCATGCCGTTGATGCTGAGATCGACGGCCATGTGCAGACCGGTGAGCCGCTTCACGTCGACACCACCGCATATTTGCTGTCGCGAGGCGCGGATCCCCTGCGTCCTGCCAGTGGTCAATCGAGTATAACTGCGGATCAGATGGCGCACGAGCGTGGACATTGGTTGGCAGTCGAACTTTTTGACGCTTGGAAGGTCACCCATCGAATGCGACGTGGTTGACGGTACGTCACAGTGGAAGCTGAAGAGAGCGGAGTGTTGTATCGCACAGTTTTCACATGCCCGAAGCCCGAACCTTCTCGGAATGATCGGCACTCAGGATGACGTCGACACTCCGGCTTGCCAGACCGGACTCCCTATGGTCTCCGAGGAGATCATTGCTCTCGAGACTCGGCTCGCCCTGCGGATGGGCCTCGTTCATCCGTTGACAGCCAGCCGTATGGGCGACATTGTCGGCGATCGCAGGAATACGGTATGGATCGTGCTTGGCTTGGATAGCAACCGTTACCGATGTCGTCGCTGTAAGGGATGTCTCGTAACTGAGAGCGTGGTTGGTGGGGCTGGTGTTGCGTCAGGCTTCGAGGAGGACGTTGTGCAGGTGCGTGATTCCGGACACCGTGTCGGCGAGCGTGCTGGCGGCGCGGCGGTAGTCGCGGAGGATCTTGAAGTTCTTCATCCGGGCCAGGACGTGTTCGACGCGAGCGCGGACCTTGCGGTGGGTGGCGTTGAGATTCTCTTTCCAGTCCGGGAGTTCGCTGCCGTCGCGAGGTTTGCGGTAGGGCATGACGACCGCCGGGTTGCCTTGATAGCCGCCGTCGGCCATCACCGGCCGACCGGCGAGTTGCTCGGCCATGCCCGAGGCGCGGTAGACGGTGCAGTCGTTGCGGTTGCCCGGCTGCGGGTCACCGGTCGCGATGACCAGCCGGGTCTCGGCGTCGATCGCGACCTGCACGAACGCCTGAGTACCGGTAGTTCTTCGACGGTGTCGCCAGCCGGTGATCCCGGGTAGGCACCAGTGTGCCGTCCACGATCGCGACCGCATCCACCCGGCGTTTGCGGACCGGGGCCAGGGCCAGCAGCGGACCGATCGTGTCGCTTCCCCCGGTGCGCCGCCGAATGCGACACCCCGAACAACGGCCCGATCTGGCGCATCGTCAGGTTCGTCCGCCACTACGTTGCGACCAGCAACACGCGATCGGCCAGCGGCAATGCCCACTGCCGACCGGGCCGGCCGTCAGCGATCTCGTCCCCGCCTCGCTTCGCGACCAGCCGCACGAGCTTGCGGAACTGGCCCGGCTCCAGCCCGGTGAACGGGGCAATCCACTCCGGCCGCGACGCTGTGATCACCTGCACCACACCACCATGATCGACTACCGGCCCCGCCGGCCCAGCACCGGGTTACGAGACATCCCTTAAGGGCTGTCCAGATGGTGACCGGCACTACCAGCCAATTCACCATTCTCGTTCTCACGCGTCGCTCGCAGTTCCAGGACCAGCCCGTCGAGGGGTACCGGGAACCGGCGGGCGGTCATGACAGGCCCTCTCACGTGATCTGCGAGCAGGGGATCAACGGGGGGCGTTGATCGACGCGACGAACCGGTGGTCGGAGAGAGCGAGGTCACCCGCGCGGCGGTGATCGTCGCCGGACCGGCGTAGCTGCGCTTTGGCTGATCTCTGGTCCGAGCTCGAGGCCCCCTGACCTCGGCGCTGTTTGGGCTTCACCGTCCCCGCGAGGCGACCATGTCGCCGCCACGCCTGGTAAAGAGTCTGAGAGTGGCTCGTGGCTGCGGTGGCTACGGCAATGTCACCCCGATCGGCTGACAGCGGCCACCTGACGCGCCTGATCAGCTCAGCATAAGTGTTGTGGTTAGCGCGCAAGATCGTCTCGGACACTCAATTACCCCATGAGGCGCGGGGTGGCTTCAGGTCCAACTAGTGGGAACCTGCAGGTCAACCGGCGAGTTGCAGGCGTGTAGATAGTGTGCAAGATCGTCCAGGGTTACGACGTCAACCAGAAACTCGTCACCGTGCAGCACTCCGGCTCACCCGGATCTGGGCCGATGCCGCCGCCGCGAAGTTTTTCGGCGTCCCGGTGGACAACGGCCGCTACCCGGATGTCTTCGGCAAGGTCCAGGAAGGCGTCGTCTACTCGAAGCCGACCAAGCTCGCCGAGCACGGTGGCATGAACACCGAGGACAGCCACATCCTGATGGTCGTGAACGGCCCGGGCATCCCGGCGCAGGTCGAGTCCAGGTCGGTCGAGACCACCCAGGTCGCACCGACGATCATCTCGGTCCGGGGCCTCGACCCGGCCGCCCTGACGGCCGTCCCGACCGAAGGCACACAGATCCTTCCCGGCCTCCGTGGGTCGCGCGCAGGTCACTGACCCGCCGCCTGATCGGCACCACCGAACGGGAGGCCGTGGCGAATCGCCACGGCCTCCCGTTGACAGATCGCACCACCGCTTGTGCGGCCTCCATGCCGGAGCGGCACCCAGACCCAGCTCAGACAACCCGTCGGACCGCGTAACACCACGGGCCTCGGCAACGTTGCTAACTGCAACGGCACCAACCGCGGCCGTGCAACGGCCGCCGACGAGATGTCTCCCTCCACGTCTCGTCGGCCGCCCGCGCACCGGTCGGCACCCCGGACCCGGCGAGTTGTCCACAGTTCGCCGAACGGCCTGTCTCCGCACCGTCCGACGGGCAGCGTCGAGGATGTGGAGCCGACCTTCACCCCGCGCCCGCTGCTGGCCTGCGAGCCACCGGCGCGCCTGTATGTCGACCCTCGCGCACTGTTGCTCGACCTCGCACTCACCGAATACCCGGCCTCGCGCGGGCACAGGCGGTCGTCCGCAGAATGGCGCACCTGCCCGCCGACGATGCCTGACCTGCAACCGCCGAAGGACCCCGCTGCCGGTGGCGACTCGCTGGCCCGACCGCGGCACACGAGCACGCCGCGGATGCTGCTGGTGTACTGGGGATTGCCGGGCTGGCTTTGGTCGGCCGCGCGGTTACAGCTGCTGGTCCTCTCCTGCGGGGTCGCGGCGCGGGATGCTGTACCTAACTGACCTCGCGGCCGCTGACGAACACTACATGTTCGTACTCGCCGGACGAGCGTGGTCGGCTGGGTCGCCTTCGGGTTGGCACATGGCCTTGCATGGGCGAACCTTGGAAGGACGGCGTGTCGCCCAGCATATCCTGCACCGGCCAGTCGACCGACGTGTCGTCGCCGTCGAGATTGTGCTGCAGCAGCCCGGCCGCGTCGTCGTTGCCCTGCTTCACCAGACCCAGCGCGACGACGTTGTGCAGCGGTAAACGTCCACGTCACGGGCCACCGATCAGCTCGTAGGTCAGGTAGCAGCTCGGGCTGGCCTCGACCAGGATTGTCATGGCCGGTTGGCTCGCAGGGCGGTCTCTTGTTCTGAAAACTGCGTGAGCGGGTCCGAACAATGTGTCCACCTCGTCTACCTGGTCGAGCGGCGCGTTGGTGGTTCCGGTGCCGGCTGCGATGCAGTAGGGCTGCACCTGGCCCGCTGGGCCCGCGGGCGCCTCGCACCAGCCCGCGCCTGCACATGTGCTGTCGTTGCGGTAGTCCCGGCCGTCGTAGTGCACGCGAAACGGCAATCCGTGTTCGACTGGCAGGGCGTAGCCGAAGTGGTTGGCGGTCCGCGGTAGGAGCGCGAGTCCGACGATCCCACTCGGAATCACCAGAGCTATGAGGCAGGTCACAGTTGCACGTCTGCGAATTCGAGTCCGCCGCTGCGCTGGCTGGTCGCGTACGTCGTCATCTGTCACGATGTGAAGACGGCCTCCGGTGGGTTTCGGTTGCGTTGGCGTGTCGTCGTCAGTCCATCAGGCGACTCAGGTGAGCGACGAGACGTCCGGACGGGTGCGGTCCAGGGAAGTGCCCCGGACCGCACCCGACTCGGCGCTATGTCACCAACCAGTGCTGTCCGCGAAGAGCCAGCTGATCGGCTTGCCGTGAGACGAGTTCTCCATCGCCTTGGCGGCAACCACGCTCATGGGTGCGTCGAGTGTGTCGTTCGTGTGGTAGCTGACCTTGATCTCCGACCAGTCGTTGACGTTGCCGGGGACGTTGCTGGTGACGATCATGCTGTGGTCGAGGTGACCGTCGGCGCCATTCTCCCAGTCGGCGAAGATCACATCTGCCAGCCGTGTTGATTCGCCGGCGTAGAACCGAAACCGGTGAGAGTAGTTGTTCCCGAAGTTCGCGAGGTCTTGCGAAACACTCCAGGTCTTGCTGTGCGTGGGGAGAGTGTCGTTGATGAGGTACTGCCACCACTTGTCAGGATCGTCTTCGCCGTGGCCGACGTCGCCCCAGCCACCGGCGCGCATGGACTGGGATACGAAGTTGGCGCAGTCGTTGCCGAAGCGTTCGTACACGGGGTTGTAGTCAAAGACGTACTGACGGGCGTAGTCGACCGCGGCCTGCCTGTTGATCTGGACGGTTTTGGTGCTTCGGACATTGGCAGGTGCAGAACTGTATGCCTTGGCGCCGGGGTAGTTGGGTTTGATGTCTGCAGGGAGGCCAGGTTCTCGAGCGAGGTCGCGCGCAGCGGCCGGCCTCAGTTTGGTCGCGTGCACGTACGGGATGGGGTCGAGAGCATCAGCGGGAACATCCAATGCGTCGGACGAGAGGGTCCAACCGGTCCCGCTGCGCTGGAAGTCGAGAACGTGAGGGACTCGATAACTCGTTGCAGCGGGAGCCGTTGCCGAGTCGCGAACCGCGAAGTTCAGCTAGGTCCGCTCCTCGACCGTAACCCGAGCGGTGTTTCCCGCGACGGTCACAGCCGGATTGGCCAGGTTGACGACCGCGTTCCGGTAATCTGCGTGGGTGCCGGCAATTGTGGTCCGCAAGCGGTCCAGTGACGTAGTCTCGGCAGCCATTCGTGCCGAGAACTGGCTTGTCGAAGCCGCAGAGGTAAGGGCCGACGCGGCGAAACCGACTGGGTGCGAGTCAGTCACTCGGTCGGCGCGGTCCTGTAGGTACTGCTGAGTCATCGCCAGCACCTGCGTGGTGGCGTCGTTCGGTTCGGCCTCTGCGGCGGAAGTCAGGCACAGCGGAGCGACCACTGCGGCGGCCAGCGCTGCACCGCAGGTTCTTCCCATGGTGAAAAAGCGCACGAAACCCTCCCAATAAGTGCGTGCGTTATCAAATGGTTGAAATGAACATTTCAGTCCGTGCTATTACGTGCACGGCTGACAACCGTCGAACGGAACGTTCGACAGAAGTGCTATTTCCTTGTCAGGCGGGATGCGTGGCGAGTGAATCAGCGAGCGCGACGAGAGAGTCAACGCTCAGTGGAATTTGAGGTGCGGATGCTCCGCCTTGCCAGAACAACGACGTATCTGCTGTCACCTCGCAGGTAACCCGCAGGCGGAGGAAGACTCCCCGATCGGCGCCGTACACCTCCACCAGGACCGATGAAGATCCGTTGTCGCCGGTGATCACCGCGGTCGCATCGCCGATGTCGCGAGTGCTGCAGATGTGCTGCCAGGGTGCGCAGTCAGCCTCGCCGAAGGTGACCGGTGGGTCGCTGACCTCCGCTGACAGCCCTGCGTAAACGTGATCGCCGGGGCTGAGTAGGATGCCCGCTCGATACAGTGCAGATGTCCCGGAGCTTCCCTGATCGGTCGTGCGCACTTCGCCGGTATCCACTACTGGCACCGTCGCAGGAAGCACCTGTCGAAGCCGGTTCAGCAATCGCTTCGCCCTCTCATCCTCCTGTCCGCCTGCGGTGATTCGTCGTGGGGTAGGCGATGTCGAAGTCTCTGAACCCGTGGACTGCACGGTCGAGGGTGTCGCGTTGCTTTTCTGCGGCGCTCCGGTTCCCACTGTGCAGCTCGCCAGTACAGCGATTAGTAGCGTCGCCGCCATGCCAGCGGCGAAAAGCATGATTGTGCGCACGATCCCCCTCGTTTCCCTCTCCCGAACCGACACTATCGAGTGAAAATGGCCCACGTCAAGGAGATCAACTAGTTCTTGAAGTGCGTCGATCGAATGGCGTAGCGGATCGTGGATCTGGTTCGGTGAGAGAGATACTGCGAGTGTCGTCCTTCGTGAACGGTGGACCTGGCGGCGAATGCCCGACTTTCGTTGCTTGCGGGCCGGTCGAGAACGGTCTAAGGCATGTCTCGTAACTGGGAGTGTGGTTGGTGGGGCTGGTGTTGCGTCAGGATTCAAGGAGGACGTTGTGCAGGTGCGCGATTCCGGACACTATGTCGGCGAGCGTGCTGGCGCCGCGGCGACTTCGAGTTCCTCGGATGCGACAAGGGCGCCGTCGAAGTCGTCTCGTGGTTCGTGCCCGTCGGCGCCGCCGCCCACGGGCCCGAAATTGCTGGCGAGGCCGGTGTCCACCTGTTGAGGGTGCGGCGACCGCGGAAGGCCGAAACATCGTCGCCCAAGGCGCCGAAGGACCTGTCGAAGCCAGCAGCAGCGAGAGTGCGGGAAGTTCCATCGCAGACTCCTCCCCGCCAGCGGGGGCGCAGGACGGCTGGTCTTCACGCGCATCCAACAGCGGCAAGGGAACCGTGTGGCAGAAACCCGGCTCCTCCGGCGACGCGAATTCTGTCCGCGTCACGGAACCCGGAGCAGATCCGCGATACCCGAACGACTACGTCAAGTTCACCAACGAACACAATCAGCCTGTTATCCGCGACCTGAGCGACTCAGACACTCATTTACCCCATGGGGCGCGGCGTGGATTTGGGTCCAACTAGTGAGAACCTGCAGGTCAACGAGGGAGTTGCAGGCGTGTAGATAGTGAGCAAGATCGTCCTCGGACACACGTACTAACCCTACGGGGTGGGCGGATGGTCACATCGACCATCCGCTCTTTTGCGTTAAAGACCAGTTCCAGGCCAATCTCCTCGTACAGTTCCTGTAGCCGAGCCGGGCCGGCGTGCAGCACCTGCCGGCCCGCGTCGGCCAGCGAGTCCACCAGCGCCTCGACGTCGCCGCGAGTCAAGGACGCTCCCGCAGGGGTTCGCGCCAGCTCCTCCTCCGCGGCGTCGCGTTCTTCCTTCGCCCGGTTGAGTGGCTCGATCAGCGCCGTCGGATCCGCACCTGCCTCGATGGCTTGTGCCAGTCGCGTCAGCCGCGTCTTCGCCTGCGTGAGCCGCCTCTGGGCATCGGCCGAGCGCTCCGGGTTCACGTTGACGTCTCCAGCGACTTCCAGCATGGCCTCCACCGTTTGGTCACGCTGATCTTCTGAGAACGCGTGGTTGATGTAGGCGTTCAACGGTTCCAAGAGCGCCGCTTCGGGCAAGTAGATGTTCTTCGGGTGCTCAGCGTACCGGCGACCCAGGCACCAGCGTTCGCGCAGCACAGCGGTAGTAGATCCGACTGCCTCGCGGTGTTCCTTCCATCTTGCGCTGGCAGTGCATGCACCGGACGCGGCCGCGAAATGCGTACGTCCACTTCGTGGCCTTCGGTCCCCGTTCGAGTTTGCGGCGCGCTTCGAGTCCTCCGGCGGCACGAGAGCGACGGGAAAGCTGAACCGCTGTGAAGTCCTCAACGGAGATGATTGCGGGGTGTGCCGGCTTTCGGGACCGCACGACCCGGTCAGGTGCCGCCCGGCGGAATCGGGTCACGTGCCCAGCGGCGACGTCGTCAGGATCCAGAAGCATCTCCTGCCGGGCCCACCGTCCGAAGAACTTCCTCGTCTACCCGCCCAGGCGTGAGCCAACGCGCCTTGATGGGCGTGCTCGCCGGCAACATGCTGCTCGATGCGCTTGAGGTTTCGGTGCTGTTGCCGGCGTTGCCACCCGCGGCCACCGATTTAGGGCTGGGCATCAGCGGGGCACAGTGGCTGATGGGAGGATTCGCGGCCGGTTTCGCGGTCTTTCTGCTCGCCGGCCCGGTGCTCGCCCGGCGTTGGGGCCGGCGCCGCCTCTACCTCGTGGCCTTGGTAGTGTTCGCGGCCGCATCGGTGGTCGGCGGGCTGATCGACGTGCCAGCGGCGATCGTCGCGACCCGCGTTGTCAAGGGCTCATGCGCGGCCTTCACGGCCCCGGCAGGGCTGGCGATCATCGGGGACGTCTTCCCGGGCCAGTACGATCGTGCCCGCGCTGTCGGGGTGTACTCGTTGTTCGGGGCGTCGGGGTTCACCGCGGGCTTGGTGTTCTCCGGATTCGTCACGCTGGCGTCCTGGCGCTGGGTTCTGGTGTTCACCGCCCCGGTCGCGCTGGCGCTGGCGGTGGTGGCCGCGCGCGTGGTGCCTCGAGACCGGGCCGTTGCCGACCCACGCTGGTTCCCGCAGCGCGTGTCACCGCGGCTCGTGCGCGCGGCAGTGGGCGCCGCACTGCTGAACGGAGCGTACCTCGGGTACCTGCTGCTGACCACGTTCACCCTTCAGCAGGGGCTTGGCTGGCGTCCGTGGCAGGTCGCAGCCGGGCTGCTGCCGGTGTGTGCCCCGCTCGTCGCTGCGACGCGCGGCTCGCGGCGCCTCATCGCGAGATGCGGTACAGGGCCGCTCGTCGCAGCGGGCGCGTTTGCTGCGGCCGCTGCATGCGGCGTCAGCTGTATCAAACCTGAGCGCACTTCCTACGTGACCGATGTGCTTCCGGCGCTGATCCTGTTCGCCGTCGCGTTCGTGCTTTCGTTCGCTGCGCTCAACGCCCGGGCGCTCGAGGGAATCCCCCCGGAGGAGCGGGCGGCGTCAGTCGCTCTGTATCAATGTGTGGTGCAATGCGGCGCGGTCGTTGCGCTGTTTGCCAGCGCCATGATCAGGCAACAGGCTTGGTCGGACCGGCCGGCTCTGCTCATACTCACCTCTCTCGGCGTCTTCGCGTTCGCTATCGCGATCGTTGGGAGGCTCCCTGTCAGATCGGAGGGAGTCCGGTCATGATCGAGGTTCTGTGCTGGACGATGGGTCTTCCAGGAGAAAGAGCAAGTTCGCCGGCGCCGTGCCTCCGGGTTCGGCCGACAGCAAGACGATCCGTTGGCGAGCCGTCAGCTTGCCCTTCACGTGCTGGCGGTGGGGCGCAGCGGGTCGGATCCTTCTCTCTCACACACACTCTCTCTCGTCGGCGCGCTTCTGCTGGAGCTGCTCGCCCAAGCCGAGAAGATCCACAAGCGTGATGGGTCGGGCGATTGCCGCAGGTCCGCCGCTCGTGTCAATTAACGATGGCGCGGGCGCACGCATCCAGGACGGCGTGACGGTGCTCGCCGGGTTTGGGGTTGCTCGCCGGCGCCGACCGACTTCGTCTACGACGACGTGCGGATCTGATTTCACAGCTACCGTCGCACAACCACGAACGCGCCGTTGCCGAAATCGGAGCCGCTCCGGTCGACCGTCTCACCGGTGCGCTGCGGGAGCTCGTGTCGCTCGACGGCCAGCGGCCTTACGACGTGCGCGAGGTCTTCGTCGATACCGTCGATGACGGCGACGTGTTCGAGGTCAGCGCCGATCGGGCGGAGAACATCGTCTGCGACTTCGCCCGTCTGGCGTACAGGGTCAAGTTCTCTCGACGCCTCTGCGGCGCGACCATACCCGGGGAGTCCTTGGCCGTGCGGAAGGCGTACGGCGGCGCCTACACCGTGATGGATTCCTCATCGATCGGGTGCCGATGTAGCGCTTGCTTGGCCTATGAACGAAGTGGTGGTCATGGTCGCGGGGCAACCAACATCATCTTCCGGCGTGACGCTGCTTCGTGGGCGACCCGCACATGGTCCGTGAGCGGAGGATCAAGAAGTACTGCGCAGAGCTGATGCACCCGTATTACGCCGCCGAAAGCGGCTTCGTCGACGAGGTGATCGATTCGGGTGAGATCCCGGAGATGGTCGTCCGCTGCGTTGACGTGCTGCGAGCGAAGGACGCCTCGCTGCCGCAAGGCAAACACGCTAACTCGCCGCAGTGAAAGGTGTCCGCTATGGATGAGAATGTTACTGAGCCGCTGTCTCGCGTCGTCGCCGGGAAGCCGAACCCGGCCAAGCTCGCCGCCCTGAACTGGTGCTGGCCCGCCGTACCTCGAGCCGGGGGAGAGCCGACTGTGCGGGGCCCTGCCCCGAGCCGGCGGCGCCGAGAACTTCGGAACGGCTCCGCTGACCACCCCGGCTGGAAGGCGCGGTGACGCCCGCAGTCAACCCCGATTCCCCCTCAAGGCCCTGTGACTCTCCGGAACGACCCGATACGCTGGCGGTGATCTCGTTGTGGGGGAGTCGGCGCACTCAAGACTCGAAAGGCCGTCCCCGAAGACGTAGGGGAGGGGACTCGATGGCGCAGGGCGGGGACAAACCCGGCGCACGCGCACCGTTCGTGCGCACCATGATCGTGCGGTTTGACCCCGTTCGCGCGACTTGGCTCGAACGATTGCTGCGAAGACACGGTCACGACGTCCAGGTGGTGTCCGCCGCCGCCGCTCGTCGCTTGGCGCCGGGTCGGGACCTGGTGCTCGTTGAAATCGACCGTGGCCAGGAGTCACTTGAACTCTGCCGGGAGTTGCGGGCCGAGGGCAATGCAGCGTTGATCGCAGTTTCTGGCTTTGACACCGAGGAGGAAAGGCTCCGGGTGCTCGGAGCGGGTTGCGACGACCACGTCTTTTGGGACTGCGGCGCGGCCGAGGTCATGGCCCGGATCGACGCTGTGCTTCGCTGGACGAAGCCTTCCGGTGGGTCCCCGGCGATCGTGCACGGCCCGCTGCGGATCGACCCTGAGGCGCGCGAGGTGTGGCTTGCGGGTGAGCCGGTCCACCTCACCCGCAAGGAGTACGACCTCCTCCACCTTCTCGCGACTTGTGCGGGCGCGGTCACCGAGCGGGCCGAGGTGCTGCGCGCGGTCTGGGGCGGTGACCCACATGCCGCCGGCCGAACCCTCGACACCCACGTCAGCAGTCTGCGCCGCAAGCTGGGGCGTTGGATCTGCGTCACGGTCAAGGGGTACGGCTTGCGGATCGGCAGTCCGGAAGAACTGGTCACCGCCGACTAACCGCCCGTTTGGGCCCGCCTCACCCGTGTGCGTGGGTCAGGCCGGACTCGGCCACCTGGTCCTGCGCGAATCGAAACCCGACCCCGCGCTGGGTGTGGATGACCTCACCGCACCCGAGCTTCCGGCGAATGCTGTTGACGTGGGTGTCGATCGTGCGACTGCGTTGCATCCACGCGTTTTCGTCCTGCCACACCGCGGAGAGGATCTGCTTACGGTCGAACGTGACACCGGGGTGAGATGCCAGAAGGTGGAGCAGGTCGAACTCCTTCCGGGTCAGACCGACCGCCTTGCCGCCGATGCGGACCTGGCGGGTCTGTGCGTCGATCAACAGATCGCCATAGGAGAGCTTGCTGCGACGGTCCGCGTTCGGCTGGCTGCGAGCCAGCAGTGCGTTGATCCGGGCGACGAGTTCGGTCACGCCTAGCTTCGAGGTCAGGCACATGTCGAGCCCGGCGCGCAGCGCCAGCACGCGTTCGAGCTCGGCGCCACCGGTGAGGACACCGATCAAGGGCCCGTCGCTAATCTCCCGGATCCGCCGGCAGACCTCTACCCCGTCGAGGTCGGGCAACTCGAGATTGAGAACGATCACGTCGGCATCGCCGGCGAGGGCGATCGCGTCCATACCGTTGTCCACCACGTGAACCACATGTCCGCGGCGCGACAGATCGTCGCGGACGAGCTCGGTTAGCGCGGTGTCGATACCGACCAGAAAGACGCGGATCACAGTTCTCCCCCAAGAAAGGTTCGTCTTCGCCAAGTCCCGTACCGGATGAGTGGTCAGGCTCGGCTTGATTCCTCCCGACGGCGCTGTCGGAGCGCGCCCGGACAGCGCCGGGCATCGCGAATACGTAACCAGTGCGTGTGGCTTCGCCGCAATGAAATAGCTCACCGTGCGGTTGGCCTCGTGCTGCACGATCACCCCGGGCCGCACGCGGTCCCACCAGTGGGGTGATGCGTCCCGGAGAACGGGATCACGTCACCCCTTTGCGAGGTCTCGCTTTTCACTATTCAGCGGCGGGCTCTCGCCCCGAGGTGTTGCCAGGACGTTCGATCAGCTTGCGCAACAAGGCATTGAGCTGAGTGCGTTCGTCACGGGTCAGTTCGCCGAGAAGTTCGTCCTGGGCGGCATCGACCACGGCGTCAAGCTTGAACAGTAGTTCCTTGCCCGCGGGTGTGATGTCGACCGCGTTGCGGCGACGGTCGGTGGGATCGGGCAGTCGGCGGGCCAGGCCTTCGTCTTCGAGGTCGTTCAGCACCGATACGGCGTCTCCGCGATCGATGCCGAGTCGGCGGCACAGTTCGGCCTGGCTCAGCGTTCCGTATTGGTCCATCCCCGCGAGCATGGCGTACCACATCCGCCAGCTTGGCCGGCCGAAGTGCTGGGTGACGATGCGGTTGGCTCGAGCGTTGACGTGGTGCAGCAGCCACGACGTCAGCCGCCACACCCGTACCGGGGGGTCGACCTCGGGTTTCAGCAGCGGTTCGTCCACGGGTCCGACTGTACCGCGAACTCGTTGGACATTCCAACGAGTCTTTGCCTATCATTGGTACCTCCAACGAATAGGATCCCGGGGGGAACCATGCAGACAGTGGTCGAAGGTCGTGACACGGGTCGGATCCCGGTCGCGGTCTGGCGGACTGCGATCGTGCTCGCTGCCGGGTCGGTGATGGCTGGGCTCGATACGTCGCTGGTCAACGTCGGGCTGGATGCCATCGGCGGGAAGCTTGGTGCGTCGTTGGCGGCAACGCAGTGGATCAGCAGCGGCTACCTTCTCGCTCTCGCCGCGGCACTGCCGGCCTGCGGCTGGCTCGGCCGGCGGTTCGGTTCGGGACGGCTTTGGCTCTGGGCGCTGGTCGGCTTCACTGTCACGTCGGCGCTGTGCGCGGCCGCGCCCGGCATCGGCCTGCTCATCGCTGCTCGAGTGCTTCAAGGCGTCACGGGTGGTCTGCTGATCCCCTCGGGGATGGCGATCCTGGGCGAGGTCGCCGGTCGAGCCGGAATGGGTCGGGTGATCGCGACTTCGAGCGTGCCGGCGATCCTCGCCCCGGCGGTGGGCCCGGTGGTCGGTGCGCTGGTCATCGCCAACCTCTCCTGGCATTGGCTGTTCCTGATCAACGTGCCGGTCGGTGCGCTCGGTTTCTTCGCAGGCCTGCGTTGGGTGCCGCGGGGTGAGCCTGGCGTGGCGGGTCGCCTGGACGTGGTGTCACTGGTTCTGGTGGTCGTCGGCTTGCCGCTGACGGTGTACGCCATTACCGGTGCCACGGACCACCGATCGCTTGCGGTTCCTGAGGTGTGGATTCCCCTGCTTGGCGGCCTGGTCGCGCTGGGTGCGTTTGCGTGGCGTTCGTTACGGACGACGGCTCCTCTCATGGACCTGCGACTGGCGCGCGACCGGGTGTTCGGCTCGGCCGCGGTCTCGGTGTTCTTCACGGCGACCGCGTTGTTCGGTGGGCTGATTGTGATGCCGCTGTACTTCCAGTTGCTGCGCGGTGACGACATCGTGCGTTCGGGCCTGTTGCTGATGGCGTTCAGCCTCGGTGCCGCGGCGATGTTCCCGGTGGCTGGGTCATTGACCGACCGGTACGGCGGCGGCATCGTCACAGCCGCCGGTCTGGTCGTGAGTATCGCGACCACGGTCCCGATGGCCGTGTTGCCGGCGGACGCCAACCTGCCCCTGGTCGAGGTACTCCAGGTGGCGCGCGGGATCGGGATGGCCTTGGCCGGCTCGCCTACGGTGTCCGCCGCCTTGTCCGCGGTCGACAAGTCGCAGATGTCGGACGCGAGCGCGCAAGTGAACATTCTGTCGCGACTCGGTGGTGCGCTTGGCAGCGCGATCTTCGTCGTCCTGCTGTCGTCAGGCACGGCCGTGGGCGGCGAACAGGCGCTCGAAGTGTTTCATCGGACGTTCTGGCTGATGGTCATCGCGTGCGCGATCGCGCTGGTGGCCGCTGTGTGGCTCACGTGGGAGCAGCGGGCCGTGGCCGCACAGGCGAGGTCATTGGACACTCCAACGATCAACTAGATATCGTTGGGTTGCCAACGATGCACGTCAGTGTCATTTATCCCTGTTTGGAAGGAACTCGTCATGACTCGCGTTGCCATCATCATCGGAAGCACCCGCCCCGGCCGGAAGGGTGAGGCTGTCGCCCGCTGGGTGCACAAAGTTGCGTCGCAGCGCGACGATGCCACGTATGAGGTCGTCGACCTGGCCGAATTCGACCTGCCGCACCTCGACGAGCCGGTTCCAGCCGCGATGAGCAACGACTACGCGCGTGAGCACACCCGACGTTGGGCGGAGACCGTCGCCTCCTACGACGGCTTCGTCTTCGTGACGCCGGAGTACAACCACGCGCCGACCGGAGCGCTGAAGAACGCGCTGGACTTCCTGTACCACGAGTGGCACAACAAGGCCGCCGGTTTCGTAGGCTACGGCCTGCTGGGAGCGACGCGCGCCGTCGAACAGCTCCGCCTGGTGATGGCCGAGCTGCAAATCGCCGACGTCCGTGATCAGATCGCGCTGTCGCTGTTCACGGACTTCGCCGACGCCGAACCCGCGCCGGCCGACCATCACGAACCGGTGCTGCACCGCATGCTCGACCAGGTCGTCGCATGGTCGAACGCATTCGCACCGCTGCGGAGCCCTGGGTCACGGTGACAAGCCCTGGTCGGGCTGCCACCGTCGTCCGAGGAACGGCTGAGCGGCCCGATCCCCGCACGCGGGGCTATGCGACCGCCGCTGCTGCGCCGAGGAACTCCGCGATGATCTCACCGACGGACACCGCCTCCGGCGCGTCGACGTTGCGGACTACCTGGTGATGCTCACGCGCAGTGAGTCCGAAGGTGGCCGCGCGTTCTCGGAGCGCACGCCGGCGTTCGATGGGGGATGTGGCTACCGCGACCCGGTCGTTTCGCAGCCGACAGCACCCAGCCACGCGCAGCGGCGCCGGTCTAGCTGTATGAGGCTTTGACGTTGGTGACGCCGGTGTGGAGCCGGGTGGCCGGGGGCCGGTTTCCGGCGGCGGTGTGGGGTCGGTGGTAGCTCCTCTCTGTCAAGCCGGCGCGGGTGTTGCGGCCCGTTGGTCGGCTGTGAGGTGGCGAAAGATGACAGTGGCAAGTCGTCGTTTGAGGCAGCGCATGGCTTCGCGGTGTACTTTGCCTGCTGCGCGTTTGCGCTGATAGTACTGCCTTGCTGGGGCATGGCGGCGGACCTGGCTGAGCGCGATGAGGTGCAGTGCGTGGTTGAGCTGCCGGTCGCCGGCGCGGGAGAGTCGGTGGCGTGTGACGTCGCCGGAGGACACCTCGATGGGCGCGGTGCCGCAGTAGGAGGTGAAGTGGTTGGCGCTGGGGAACCGGTCGAGTGATCCGACACGGCCGATGATGCGCGCGGCCAGGACGGGACCGACTCCGGGAAGCTGCAGCAACGTCGGTTCGGTCTCGGATACTGCGTCCGATACTCGTTGTTCCGCGGTGGCGATCTTCTTGTCGAGATGGCGGACTTCGGCGACCAGGTCGACTGCGAGTGTCCGTCGGGTCGCTCGTGCCCCGCGGGCGCGGCGGATCCGGCCGAGCAGCGCAGCGGCGCGGTCTGCCGTCAACGATGCAGGTGCTCCGCCGTCAAACAAGTGCGACAGGAGCACGTGCAGCCGGTTGATGACCTGGGTGCGGCGTCGGACGAGCTCGTCCCGGTGTTCGCTGAGCAGCCGCAGGGTTTCGGCGTGGTCGTCCTGACGATGCTGCCGGTCGGCGCCGGTGAGCGCGGCGACCGCGACCGAGCGGGCGTCGACCTGGTCAGTCTTGCGGCCGTGCCCGGTGGCCAGTTGACGCACCCGGCTGGTGAGTTTGGACGGCACGTCCAAGACGGTGATGTCGTCGTCGATCAATCGCTGGGTCAATGGCCGGCCCAGGCCGCTGCTGCCCTCGATCGCCCAGCGGATGCCCGGCCAGCGCCGGGCCAGACGATGCAGCTCACGGTAGTCGGCGCGGCTTGCCGGCACCCTGAGTTCTTCGAGCAGTTGGTGTCGGCTGTCGACCACTGCTGCATACCAGCTGGTCTTGTGTGGATCGATACCAATGACGACGTGACGGTCCATGCCGGCCAGATTTCCCTTCGCTGAAGCGGAAAGAAGCGAGGAGGGCAGACTGACGTCCGGCGTCGCAGACCTCTCTTGAGCCACTCCGCGGAGCGGGATCGCGGCGGGCGCAAGCTACCAAGGAGCCAGCCTTCTGCGGCAGGTTGTAGTCGAGCAAACCCAGCCACGATCCCTTGACCCCAGACTGCAGCACCGGGGCCCGGGCCCATGCCACCACGTCAGTTGTAGTGGATGTTCCATACCGTCAAGGCTGCGGTGCGTTGCCCTTCGCTGGTCCAGATGTGGCGTAGAGGAATTCTTCGGCCAGGATGCGGTTGTAGCGCTCGACTTTTCCGTTGTGGCATGGGGTGTAGGGCGTGATTCGCTGGTAGCGGGCTCCATGTAGGACGGTGGCGAAGTCGTTGGCGCGGTAGCAGGAGCCGTTGTCGGTGACGAGGCGGTGGATGTGGGTGATGCCGTGGGCGGCGAAGAACGCGCGGGCGCGGTGGACGAACCTGATCGCGGTCCGGGCTTTCTCATCGGGCAGGGCTTCGGTGTAGGCCAGGCGGGAGTAGCCGTCGATCGCGGAGTGCAGGTAGGTGTAGCGGGCCCGCTCGCCGCGGGTCTTGCCGCGGGCCACCCGTTTGTCCTGGTCGCTGCCTTTGCCATGGACGCGCCAGCCACCACCGTCGGGGATCTCGCCGGTCTTCTTCACGTCCAGGTGGACCATGTGCCCGGGCCAGCGGGCGAGGATCCGGCGTGGTTCCCGGTTGGTGGCTCCGGTGGGGTCGAGGAACCGGCGCCGGTTCAGCCCGAGCTGCAGCAGATACCGGCCGACGGTCCGCACCGAGATCGTCACACCCTCGGCGGCCAGTTCGGTGGCGATGCGGCGGGCTGAGTACTTCCGCTGACTGCGCAGCTGCTCGATCCGGGTGATGACCTCGGCGGGTGTCGCAGTGGGCTGATGGTGCGGGGCGCTCGGGCGGTCGAGCAAACCGGTCTCGCCGTGGCGGCGCCAGCGGTTGACCCACTTGCTCGCGCACTGGCGGGAGATGCCCATCTCGGCGGCAACATGGGCGATCGGGCGGGTCTGGCAGCGCGCGACGAGCCGGCGGCGGCCCTCAACGGACAGCGGGGCATTACGGTGATGCATGGACGGGTCTTTCTGATCGGCGGACGAGTGGGTCGCACTTCTCATCCTGCCGCCGAAAGACCCGTCCCCATCCTCAGGCCCCGTCAGCCGACACCAACGTCACGACCCGCAACAGCTAGCTCGAAGCCAAGAGCACCGTGGACATGGCCGTGCCGCATCCTTGGGCCGTCGGTCTAGCAGGAACTTGGCGACCTTCACCAGCTCCGGCTTCGATGTGAGACGACTCCGACCACGACAAACAGGTCGACTGCCCCGCCTGCGAGGGCAAGGGCTGGCTGCACGGGAAGACCAGCGTCGACTGGCACCACTACGCCGAAGAGGGCGACCCCGAGACCGCCGTGGTGATCTTCTACATGTTTGGCGGGCCATCGGCGGGCTACTCCGAACTTGATCGCCCGGACCTGGGCGAACAGGTACGGCAGTAGCGAACAGGTACGTCAGTAGTATAAAGAGCGATGGAGATGACGAATACCATCGGACGTCGGTCAGCGCCCCAGGCCAGGGCTGCGGAGCCGATGGTGGTGGGTGAAAAGACCCGGACCGAAGTTTTCCTGGTGAAACTGTTCGCGGTGGTGCCGCTGCTCGCCCTGGCCGCGGCGGTGCCGTTCGTGTGGGGATGGGGCCTGGGCTGGACCGACGTCGCCCTGGCGATCGGGTTCTACTTCCTGACCGGGCTCGGGGTGACGATAGGGTTCCACCGGTACTTCACCCACGGTGCGTTCAAGGCGAGCCGCGGGCTGCGGATCGTGCTCGCGGTTGCAGGCAGCATGGCTATACAGGGCCCGGTGATCGGCTGGGTCGCCGATCATCGCCGGCACCACGCCTACGCCGACCGCGACGGCGACCCGCATTCCCCGTGGCGCTACGGCACTTCCGCCGCCGCGCTCGTCAAGGGCTTCTGGCTTGCCCACATGAGCTGGTTGTCGACCGGGAGAAGACCAACGCGCGGCGCTTCGCGCCCGACCTGCTCGCCGACCGCGACATCGTCCGGATCGACCGCTCGTTCCCCGCGCTCAGCGTGGTCACCCTGCTTGCCCCGGCGCTGATCGGCGGGCTGGTGACGATGTCCTGGTGGGGCGCGCTGACGGCGTTCTTCTGGGCGAGCCTGGTGCGGGTGGCGGTCCTGCACCACGTGACCTGGTAGGTGAACTCGCTGTGCCACCTGATCGGGGACCGGCCCTACGCCGCGCGTGACAAGTCGGCGAACTTCTGGCCGTTGGCCATCGCGTCCATGGGCGAGTCGTGGCACAACTCCCACCACGCCGATCCGACCGGCGCCCGTCACGGGGTTCGCCGCGGCCAGCTGGACATCTCCGCCCGGATCATCTGGCTGATCGAGAAGGCCGGGTGGGTCACCGACGTCCGCTGGCCCAAACCCGAACGCCTGGCCCGCAAGCTCAACCCCGGCTACACCCCCGCGCCTCGCGGGTTCGGCAAACTCGAGCGCGGCCTGCTCGCTGAAACACCCGCCCGCAAACACCGCAGCCTTACCCGGTCGAACGGCCGTTAACAAGCACGACCGGCGGCGGTAGCATGGCGGCCGCGCTCCCGCGACGCAGACACCGGATCGCTCGCCGTCATCGCCGCTTTGTCTACCGCGTGGACGAGGTCGAGCGGATCAGCTACCCCCTCGGCGGCGGCTGGGCGATCACCCACCGCAACCTCGTGCTGAGACGCCACCTCGTGCGGCTGAAATGATTCGACGCCATCCCGGCGCACACACACCAACGGTGTCGAGGAGGCGAGTTGCCCAGCGCCGGCATGGCAGCCGCGAATGACGGCGCTGGTTGCCGGGTAGGGCAGCACGATCGCTGTGTGTGCGACCGATGGGAGCGCCCGGCACCAACAGGACCGAGCGCACATCGGTTGTTTACCGCATCTGTTCGGGAATCGTGTCCATGGTGTGCAGTAGTTGCACAGCGAGGGCCTGACAGGCGGTGTCTGACAATTTCGTGTTCTCTTTCAGAACATCTCGCACCAGTTTGACGCGCAGGTCGTACCGGGACGCAAAGGCGACTTCCGTGGTCATGATGTTTCCTTCTCAGGTTCGTCGCGCCCGCCGACGCAGACGCATCGGCGGTTGAACCCACCCGCCACGGTGGCCGTGCAGTAACGGCGTGCGATCGAATCGTGCGTGTGTTGGGCATGCTGGCAGGCCGCGCACGCAACTGAGGCCGTGCCGCCGGTCTCTGTGACGGCACCAGCCGGTTTCGCGTTCGCCCCGGCTGTCATGACGGTGGAAACCCACGCCCGGCCTGTTGCCACTGGGCCCGGTGTCATCGGCGGGCGCGGCGTCCGGACGGGTCGCGTGCCCACGTGCTCGCCGTGCCGGGGCGCCGTTGCGGGCCGCGTGCTGTCCCGCCGTCGGTTGGCGGTGTCGGGGTGTAGACGGGCTGGCGGAACAGGCTCCCGTACCGGTCGTCCGGGGAGGTGGTAAGCGCTCCGGGCCGGGGTTGCTCGGCGATGGGGTGGCTGAACATCGAATTGTCCAGTGTGGACGTACTGATCAGAGGATCCTTTCGTGGGTGCTGCCCGGTGGGCGGGGTGGTTCAGGAGTGCAGTGGCGCGCCGCTGTTGGTGTGCTGGTGCCCGGCGGCGGCCAGCAGATGTGTGCTGTCGCTGGTGTTGTCCGGGTCCGCGGCGGTCGTGAGGGCGTCCTGTGCGGCGTCAGGGTCGGTTTCCGCGGCAATGACCAGCAGGGTCGTTCGGTGCTGGTCCCAGCCGATCACCGTCAAGGTGGCGGATGGCTGCGACCGGAATCCCTCGAGCCGGATGCCGCTCTCACCGAAGGTGACGCCGCGGGGTGGATCCGGCCAGTCGCCGAGGTGGTAGCTGACCCGGTCGATGCGTCCCAGCCGAGCGGCCAGCGCCGCGAGCAGCACGGGCAGTTCGGCGGCCAGATCGCGGGACCGAGGCCACCACGCACCGTCGACGTGTCCGGTGGCGGGTGCCGCCGGTTTGAGCCGTAGTCGGGGCTCGGTGACCGGTTGGGTGGAGAGTGTGGTGTTCGGGCCCGACAGCATGTCGGTGCTCCCGTCTCCGACCGCTGATTGCCGGCCGGACTGGCGCCGAGGACGGCGCAGGCTTAATCACTCGCGCACGAAATGCTCTCGGTCAACACCGAGCGTACACGACGACTGCGCTGAGTGTGTGAAGAGTGTGACGCATTCCGGGGTACTGGGCGTTGGCGCCGACGTGTTCGCCGTTGAGGACGAGGTCGGCCAGGGCGAGTTCCCAGCCTGCGGTAGCTGCGGCATGTCGGAAGCACCAGCCGGGCGGTTGGGTTTGCCACAACGGGTGCTGCTGCGGTCCACCTCCCGCGGAGGGGCCGACCGCAGTCCTCTACTCCACGAGGTGCGGGTACTCCGCCGCGCGGTCCTGGAAGGCCAGGACGGCGGGATTCCGGACGACACCGTCGCGGATCTCGATGGCGCGGCGGACAGTTTCGTCACCGTCCCATGCGGACGGTCCGCCGAGCACCGTCCCCAGGAACGGGAGCAGGGCCTCGCTGATCTCCCACGTGGCCGAGTTCCACAGGTAGGGCGGGCTGTGATCGACGGCGTAGTACGTGATGCCGTCGCCGACCACGAACGACGGGTGGGCGAACGTGGTGGTCCGCGCCCAGCTGAAGCCCATGCCTTCGTCGCAGGAGACGTCGACGATGGGGCTGCCGGGCGCGAACGCGGCGAGGTCGCCTTCGTGGAGGAAGGTCAACGGCGCGGCGGTGTCCTGCAGGCTCCTGACCTCACCTGCCCGGGCGACGTGGAAAGTGAAAACGAGAACGCGACGTGATCACGGGCTTACGGTCGGCGCGCTGGCACGTTGTCCTCACGCGAAGGACTAACAGGGGGTTGGTCGTGCGGATCCGAAACGCACACCGCGGCACGGAGGTGCGCAGTGGCCGCTTCCGACCGCGCGGGGGTGACTTCGTCGTGCGCCGTGGCGTCGGCGGTGGTGGCGATCGCTGGCACAGCTCTGAGCGCGGAGCCCGCGCGGGCACAGCCGCCAGACGGTGGCGCGGTGATCGAAGTGCACACAGGAGGATCGCGGACCGAGGCCGGCAGCGTGGGCGGCCTCGACGGGGTCGTCCTCGGCATCGTGCCCGACGATGGGGACAGCACGCTCAGCGACGCCGAGTTCGCGGCGACCCCTGCCGCGACGTGTACGTCGGTGGGTGGCCTGGGGACGGTCACCGTCAGTGGTGCAGACCTCGACCGGCGCTACTGGGTCACGCAGGTCAGCGCACCGAGCGGCTGGATCGTGAACCGCCGGTTCGCACGGGCCTGACGCAGCGCCCGGTGCCGGCATCTCGGCCGTCGGGTCGGTGTGTAAGCACGGCCGTCTGTGCTCAGGTCGTGCCGGAGCTGTGGTGCTGGTCGAGATGCCAGGTCATGGTCACGATGGTGCCGAGTTCGGTGAGGTCGACGGTTGCGTGGTCGGGCAGGGCGTGGATGAGTGGGAGGCCGCGTCCGTGCTGCTCGTCGGGGTCTGAGGCGGGTGGCTGCCAGTGGCCGTGGTCGGTGACAGTGATGCGGACCAGGCCGGGCTGGTGGCGGCCGTGCAGCTCCACGGTGCCGTCGACGCGGTGGGGATAGGCGTGGTTGGCGGCGTTGCTCAGTGCCTCGTAGGTGGCCAGCTCGACGTCGCCGGCGAGATCGCCGGTGAGGTGGTGGGCGCTGATCCAGCCGGCCAGGTCGTGGCGCAGGGCGGTGACGTCGTCGACGCGGGCGGGGCGGCGGGACCGCAGCTCGGGATTCGCGGCCGCGTCGGGTTCACCGACCGGGGACATGGGCACTTCCTCGTGCAGTCGTGGTCTTCCTGTCTTGTGCCTCGTCGATCGTGGTACCCCCGCACGGCTAGGTTACGCATCAGGCGAATCGGTACCGGTCAAGTGCTGTCGGCGGCCAGTGCGGCAGTCGCCGACGGGTACAGCGCGAACACCGTGTCGAGGCCCACGAGGTTGAGGGTGCGGTCGAGGTAGGGCCCGACCGCCAGCCGCAGTGCGGTGTCCTCATCGTCGGCGGCCCTGCGGGCCTCGACGAGCGCCGAGATCGCGGCCGAGGCGAAGAACGCCACGTGAGTCAGGTCGATGACCAGCACCGGCGGGGCCTCGAGGAGGGCCTCGCGGATCGTGGCCCGCAGCTCGGGTGTGGTGAGCGCGTCGAACTCGCCGTGCGCGGTCAGCACCACTGCGGCGCCGTCGCGGCGCAGGCTGATGCCTGTGGGCTCTCCGAGGGCGGCCACGTCCCCTCCTGAGTTGGGTTCGAAGGACTGCGTGCTCCCGATCCTGACGCAGCGGTCACCGTGCTGCACAGCAGCGGGCCGCCGAGGGCTGGCCGAGGACAGCCGCAGGTCTCATAGCGCCTGCCGCGGGCGACCGACGGGAGGTGAAGATATCGGCACTGCGCGTGGCGGCGGTGGCGAGAAGGATGGCGTGGATGCAGCCTACCGAGCACACAGAGCCCGTCAGAGCGACGCCAGTGGCTGACGTCGCCCTTCGACATACCGGCGACGATCCCCGCCGCGGCCGCGGACTGCCCCTGATCCACCTGCTGTCCCACCACGCCGAGATCACCCCCACCGAGCAGGGCACCGTGATCACCATGGCCTGGCAGCTCACCCGTGACCACTCCAGCAGCTAAGCGTCCACCCGCTCTTCACCCAGCCGTGCCTCGACCACGGGCCTGGCCGCTGGTTCGAGGTCGCGGATCTCCGGGTGCACCACTTCTTCCTCCGCTGTCTCGTGCACCGCCAGGAGCCGTACGAGACTGCGGAACGCCTTCCGCCGCTGGTCGTCTTCCGCCGTTTCCAACTGGGTGAACAGCTCGCGGATCTCCCGGTGCTGCCGCTACAGCAACTCGATGACGTCCTCGTTTGTTCTCCACCATGAATCTCCTCCTTGCCGCCTGAAGGCTTCCCCTGCGCGCCGGTCGCTGCCGCCGACACCCTGGGAACCACGCGTTGCGTGGTTTCTATTGGGTGCCGGTCGGCGTGGGGGCTGTGCGTCCTTCGCGACCGGTGAGCAGGCCGAGGGCGATCATGCCGATGCCGAGGCCGAGGTGGAGCCAGTTGTCCGCGTTGTTGAACGGGACGAAGTTGGCGTCGCTGCCGTGGTCGATGAGCAGACCGTAGAGCCACAGCACGAGGTACACGACTCCTCCGACGAGCAGGTACAGCCGGGCCGCGCGTGAGGTGCGGGCGCAGGCCAGGCCGACGACACCGAAGAGCAGGTGCACGATGTTGTGCAGGGTGGAGACCATGAACACGCCGAAAAGCATGGCCATCGATCCGTGGCCGGCGAAGCCCATCTGGCTGTAGTCGGTGGTGACGCCGGGGATGAATCCGAGGATGCCGACCAGCAGGAAAACGCCGGCGACGATAATCGAGGCGAGCTGGGCGGACGAGCGTCCGGTGGAAGTGGGTGAAGGTGTGCGTGTCGACATGATTTTCTCCTCCGTGTGAGGAATTTGCTCTGAATGGGGCCGGCGGCCACCACGCTGAACGGGCGGAGTACCCAGCGGCACGGCGTCGTCGATGGTGTGCTCCCTTGCCCGGGGTGGTCGCCCTTCGGTTGTGGGTGATTCGGTCGATCTTGCGGTGGTAGCGCATCCCGGCCAGTCCGCCGAGGATGGCCCCGATGAGTGCGGCGGCCAGGGCGACGAGCGCGGTGATGATGCCGACGACGGTCAGGGTGCATTCGTTGATCGGGAGCCGGCGCGCCCGCGCCGTCCGGGGCTGGTCAGGGAGGTACTCCGTCGTTTGTTGTCTGCATTTCCGAGAATCTTGGTGAGATGTCACAGGCTGGATGGCTTGTGCTGCGCGCTGCGTACGACGAAACCGGCCGAACCCACGTCACGCCGTACGAACTGCGCATACCCGGATTATTCGGCACCAAACTCACGGGATCACCACGAGCAGAAGACTGCGATTGACTGGATACCAGCGTCATCGGCGAACTTATTTCGTGAACCGGTTCCAATGGAAAGATGGGCAAGATCAAATAAGGAAGTATGTACCGTTCAGCGCGCGCAGCACGCCGCAGGCATCAACCAGTGACAACGGTGGCGGAAGAAGAATTGCGGCGAAGATGTGTCTCGTCTCCGCCGTCGGGTAATCGGCAGCAAAGTCAGGCCCGTCACTACGAGCAAGTAGACGATTGAGATATTCTCCGGTTTTCGCTTCCTGGGCCGGAAAACTACGATACGGCCGATCAGAAGATCGACAAGGTCGGTCAGCGGGTCGCCGTCAACACCGGCCTTTTCGGCACGGGCGAGACGTTCTGTCTATCTAGGGTCTGCGATCCCCGGCGACGACGACCTCCAGAGGTCGTATGACAGGGACCTCGCCGAGGGCGCGCCTCAGGTCGACCCGGCGGCAACCACCCCGACCCGGGTGAGGAAAGTCGTCTCGGTCAACACTGCCGTCTGAGCGCTGACGTGGTGTGCCTGCGGAGGCGAAGTTCGATCGGGGGCGCGGTGTTAGGGGTGGACGTGGCCCTTGCCCTTGTCCTTGGGATTCCCCTTGGCTTTATCGGGTGGATTGGCAGCCTTGTCACTGCGGTTGGCTGCGAGGGCGCCAGGGCCGGGCAGTGAGGCTGGGCCTGGCGGGGCTGGTGGCGGTCCGGCGAGCGCCGTTGCAGGTGGCTTGCGGGCGTTGCCGGTGAAGGGGTGGGGATGATCTGCACAGGCGTCGCCGAGGGGGTCGGGACGGTCATCGTGGGTTCTTCGGCGGCGGGAGTTGAAGCAGGGCGGGGCGCGTCGGGACTCGTGATCGCTACGGCAACCATGGCCGCGGTGGCCGCGGCTGCGAGGCCGCTCAAGGCGATCAGGGTTCGTCGGCGCCGCGCGGAACCCGGCACCCGGGCCTGGCCAGTGACCGAGTGCTGGTGTGCGTGGTCGTGGGCTGGCGCAGCATCTGCAATGCTGATCGAATACGCGACTCTGCCAGTATCGCCGGTTCTGCATGAGGCGTTCACACCACTCGGGGTCATGCCGGAAGGATGTCTCAGTCACAGGCGAACGGAGTGTGGGGCATGGACGAAGAGATCTGGGGCGAAGCAAGCATCCCTTTCCCCGATTGGAAGGGCACAGCGCAGCTTGACGAGCGCATGACGGTGCCGTGGGAAGGGCTTGCGCGGACGGTCGGTCTCGACCACGAGCAGTGGCAGGTGGTCGGGTTCAGCATCGGCGGGGGCGAGCATGGGTACGACTTGCGGGTCTATGCCACGCCCCATGAGGTGTGGGAGAAAGTCGCGCCCGACGACTGAGGTTCCCCCCGGGGAGTGGACACCGAGTTAGCAGGACCGTGGTCCTGCTGGAAGGATGTCCATATGCCTCCACGCAAGCGTCGGTCGTATGCGGCCGAGTACAAGGTCGAGGCTGCGCATCGTGTGATCGATTCTGACCGCACGATCGCTGAGGTTGCCCGCGAGCTGGGGATCGACGCGGGGATGTTGAGTGTCTGGGTCAAAGACGAGCGGCGCAGGATCGTCGCCGCCGAGGTCCACGGGGAGAAACCCCTGGAGACGGCCGAGCGGGCCGAGTTGCTGCGATTGCGCACGCAGGTGGCCGAGTTGGAGAAGGACAACGCGTTCCTGGTAAAAGCTTCGGCGTACTTTGCCGCGATGCAGAAGAATCCGCACGGTTCGCTCTGATGGCCAAGTACGCCGGCCCCGACGAGCCCGCCGAGATCGCCGGGACCACTACACCCGAGGGTGCGCGGTTCTCTGTCCTGCGCATGGCGCGGCTGCTGGGCGTCTCGACATCCGGCTACTACGCGTACGGGAAACGCGCCGCGGCAACGGTGTTGACGCCACGGCAGCAGCGCCGCGCTGATCTGGCGGTGAAGATCCTGGACGTGCACGCCGAGTCCGACGGCACGTATGGGTCCCCGAGGATCACCACCGAGTTGCGGGAACGCGGCGAGGTGGTGAACGAGAAAACCGTCGCGGCGATCATGGCCGAGATCGGGATCGAGGGCATCAGCCCACGCACCTTCAAGGTCCGCACCACGGTGGCCGACCCGGCGGCGTCGTTCCCGTCGGACCTGGTGCGGCGGTGTTTCGACCAGGGCCGGCTCGATGCGGTCTGGTTGACCGACATGCGCCGGCCACGACCTGAAACGGTCGATGGGCGATACCGGGATCTGCTGGGACAACAGCCCCGCGGAATCGTTCTGGTCGACGTTCAAACACGAGTACTACTACCGCCACACCTTCGCCACCAAGGCAGAACTCGTTGCTGCAGTTGACATGTGGATCGGCCGATACAACAATAAGCGGCGTCACTCCGCTATCCACCTACTGAGGTTCCCCCCGAACAGTGGACAGGTCTTCAAGCAGCTTTCGCTGGGCCTGTCAGGGATTGCTCGTAGCGTGCAGGGCTGAGCATCCCGGTTGCGGCGCAACGCCTCCAGCGCACGCTGGAACTCCGCGACCGTCAGCGTCGCACGTTCCGTGGTGAAGCGCAGGGTGTCCGGGTCCCGCACCTGCGCGACGTACCACGCCGCGTCGTCGGGCAGCCAGTAGGCCGCGACGGTCAACGACGCGGTGAACTCGCCGCCACGATCGGAATGCAACACGGTGCCGGCGACGCTGCCGCCGCGGCAGGCGACTGCGGCGTCGATGGTCTGGCAGACCATGTCGGCGCCGATGTGGTCGGCGACGACGTGCCCGAGCACGCGGCGCGAGAACGCCCTCGGCTTCGTCGCCGTCGCCGTCGCCGCGCGGTCCGGCGAGCGGCTGGCCAACCTCGCGGCGGAGCGCGAAGGCGGCATCGCCGAGGTCAGCTACTGGGTGGCGGCCTCCGCGCGCGGCCGCGGAGTCGCACGGCGCGCACTCGCCGAGCTCTGTCTACGGGTGAGCGCCGCCTGGCCCGGCACCGAGATCCGCCTCTGGACGCACACCGACAACGTCGCTTCGCAGCGAGCGGCCGAGCACGCCGGCTTCGGCCGCGTCGAAGGCCCGCCCACGAGGGAGATCCGCGGGCAGGTATGGCCGGTGGCGCACTACGTCAGAAAAAGCTAGGACTTCCGGGCCACGCCACCTCGTCAAGCAGGCTTGACGCATGGTTGAGTACGCGAGGTTGACGGATGCGGGGCATCTGACCGCGGGACCGATGTTGAGCCGCGCGCCGCCGCCCTGCACCTCGGCGGGAGGTAGTGCCGCCTCATGATCTGGTGGTGAAGGGTTTCGCAGCTGGCGTAATGCACTTATTCGAACGGTGCGGTATTCGTCGGTTCGGCAGGTTGTCGAGCGTGCGTGCTCAGCAGCACGCGGCGGGCGCCCGCCGTGCCGTGCGTTCCACACAGGGGGCGAACGCCTCCTCCCGTAACGAAACGGCGCGGAATCACGCTGTAGCGACCGTGCGCAAACTGCTCGTGATCTTCGGTGCTCTCGTCCTTCTGGCCGGCTGCGGTAGCCGACAGCCTGCACCGGCGCCGGTGGCACCCGCTGCTCCGCCGCGGAACGTCCCGTCGTTGGTTCCGGTGGCGCCTGCAGCTCCGCCGCGGGACGGCTCGGTGGATCCGGTGGCGCCGGTGGAGCGGACCTACCTCGCGGCGCTGCTGCATCAGATCGACCCTGCGCTCGTCGTCGGGCACGCGAATCGCGCGATCGACAATGGGCGGAACGTGTGCGAGGACCTCGCGCAGGGCAAGGACCACGCGACCGTGGTCAAGAACGCGGCCTCGCGCTTCGGCGCCGACGCATCGGTCGACCAGGCGAAGGCCGAGAAGATCGTCGCGACGATCGAGGCGAGCGGGATCTGCAAGCCGTAGAACACGCGAGAGCGCCTGGCACGTTTACCCGCTCCTCGACGTTGCTTCCAACGCAACATCGATTCATCTGATTCGGGCAGGGGCGCTGATCAGCATTGCGAACCGGCTGCTCGACGACCACAACCCACTTCAACGAGCCGGTGGTGCCTTCCGTCGCCAGCCGCTGTGGCGCGACGAGCGCCGCGAAGGTCGTCTCGCGGGCGCCCCGCCGGACTACGCGACGTCCACAACTTCGCCCGCGCCGCTGCGCGTATCGCGGCTGGGGACTCCTCATCGGGTCGTTGCCGACGAGGGGCGTACCTATAGTCGATCACAGTGGTCGGCGCCGAGGAGGACCGTACGCCCGGTCGAACTCCCCGTCGCCCGACCACCGCAAGCGGATCCGGCTGGCGGTCCTGGTTTACAAGCCGATCAATGCCATCCCGTACAAGTGAACACCCCGGCAGTGTCGGTGCATGCGCGAACCTGGTAACCAGGGCCGTCGTATTGGTAGCCGGTGTAAACTTCGCCGCTGTACCACGCTGTTCCGGCTCCCTTCACCTGATTCACCCAGCCATGATAGGAGCCGTCGGGGTAAATCACGTCGAGGTACAGCCAGCGATTTTCCGGAATCTTCCCGTGGCCTCGAGCGTGCTCATGGTTGTCGGCGCCCCAATACGTCTGCAGGTCCAGCCATGCGGAAGGGTATTGGATGACTGTTTTCTGTCCGCTACACCAGTAATTGTCGTTCTCGCATGGTGCCGCGCTCGCTGGTGTTACGATTCCGAATGCTGAAACGCTCACGACAAATGCAGCAGTCAGCGCCGCCTGAACTATTCTTTTCAATTTTTCCCCAGTGTCGAAGTGTGACGTTCGCTGCAAGAGTGTCGCACTGAATGCTCGGCTTGCGGCGAACATTGTGCCGAAATGACCCGTTCGGCCGTATGTCACGATCAGTCCCGGCGACCGTGGTCAAGAACGCGGCCTCGCGCTTCGGCGCCGACGCATCGGTCGACCAGGCGAAGGCCGAGAAGATCGTCGCGACGATCGAGGCGAGCGGGATCTGCAAGCCGTAGAACACGCGAGAGCGCCTGGCACGTTTACCCGCTCCACGACGTTGCATCGAACACAACATCGATTCATCTGATTCGGGCATGGGTTCTGATCAGCATCGCGGCCCCGCTGACGCCAACCGACGGCACTGCCCGGCACCCACCCTGACCAGCGAAGACACGGTTGACCACCAAGTGCATCAATCTTGCATCTACTCGAATAAATCCCGAACCCTTACCACGGTGAGCCGATGTCGGTACCGGCCGAGTTCGTATGCCGAGTCCGCGCGTGCTTCGACCACGACGCCGGGTTCGACCGGCCAGTAGGTGAAGTCCTGGTTGCTGGGCAGGCCGGCCACGACCCCCGATGCCCGGACGGGGCCGCTGGGCGCGAGGCGGAGCCTGCCCGCGAGCGACACCAGCGCCGGCCGGGACAGCGTCGTGGAGAGCCCGACCGCCCGCCCGCGCCGTCGGTCGGGTCGGGGAGCCGGCGAGTGATCTGACCAGCCAGCACCCGGTCGGCGCGATGCAGTTGCCCGCCGCGGCGGCAGGCGAGCCGCCGACGAAGTAGCCTGTCACGTCGGCCGACATCTCGACCGCGCCGTCACCGTTGGCCGCCGTCAGCTTGCCGCTGCTGCCGAGCGGCACCAGTGCCGTGACCGGCGCCGTCTGCCCTTGGTCCGCGACCAGCGCCGGGGCATCCGCCCAGCCGGTTTCGGGAGCGTAGAACGAGACACCGCGTGACGGAAGCACCGCGCCCGACCGACGCACGCGGAACGCCGCTGCCGGCGCGCGTGTCGAGGACACGGGCCGCCCCGAGCGTCGGAACGTACTTCGCGCCATTGCCGGGCGCGAACCAGCCGAGCAGATCGACCGCGACGTGCGTGAGCCCGGCCGAGTTCCGCAGCCGGATCTTGCCGTCGTCGCCGATCCGGACGATGGCCACGTTCGAGCGTTTCTGCCCGACATTGAGGAACAGGCTGTTCTCGCTGGTCGGGTAGGTCTGCGGGTAGGCGGCGATCGTGGTCGGCACGGTCACCTCTTCCGCGGTGAGGTTGACGGCCACGGCAGTCGCGTTGTCCGGAACCCCAGAGTTGCCACGAACCTGCAGCGCGAACTCTTCACGAGCGCCCAGCGGGGTGTGCCGGGCGGAGGCTGAGTCGCGCGTGTCGAGCAGCCGCGTGCCACCCGCCACCGCGGTGTAGGTGCCGACGCCGTCCGGGCTGAAGTAGCCCGCGTAGTCGATGAGCACGCCCGGCGTCCCGGCCGTGTTGTGGATGCGCACCGCGTGATCCGCGCCGAGCGGGACGACCATCGTCAGCGCGCGGTCTGCCTGCTCGTCTGCACCGGGAACCGGATCATCGACGTGGTACCGGCGACATGACCACACACCACACCGCCCGCGACGCGACGACCCCGATCTTCGACACCGTGGTCGCCGACATCGGCCTTATCTGGTGGCCGCCCGCCGAAACCCACGACGGTGTGCGCGGCGTCGAGATCCACCAGCTCGCCGAAAAACGGACGGATATTCCTGAGTAGGCTCCCCGGCCTGCGATCTGACCCGGCGCGGTCTTAGCGGTGCTCCGAGACCTACTGATCAACAACGCCGGAAACACCGATCACCGGATAGACCCGGCGTCGAAAGGTCAGACACGGAGCAGGTCGGTCGAGACGGTCCAGAGGCGCTTGGCAGTGGCGGGGTCGAGTGCCCATTCCTTGACACCGTGCGGATGCTGCGCGAGGTCGGCGTCGTTCGGCACGGTGTAGGCCTCTTGTGCATCGTCGAGGTAATGGCCTCCGGAGTGAGCGAACTCGGGGGCGTCGGCCGCGACGATGCTGGTGGCGGTTCCCACCTGCTCGACCGTTTTGTACGTGAAGACTCTGGCGGCCTCGGCCGCGTCGAGCGACAGGCGCCGAACGGTCACGCGGCGTGTGTCGACGCTGGGGCAGCTGGTGTCTACGCCTCCCCCGTGTGGGGGAGGCGGTCCCTGGCGACGTCATGCGGGTACCGGCCTCGCGTTTCTCCACCGAGTTCACCTGCGTTTTCATGTTTTCCCGTTGAGGCTACGAGGAGTGTCGAAGTGGCCCGTGGACACCAGATGAAGGCGCTCGCCCTTCTCCCGGCTTTCGCGCTGGTCGGCCTGACCATGGCCTGCGGCGTGGGCGGCAGTGGCGCGGGCGATGCGGGGAGCGGCAGCTCATCGGCTGCGGCTCCTGGAGGCTCGTCGGACATCCCGGCCGTGACCAAGGACGACAAGCTCGCCGCGATGGTGCCGGCTTCGGTCACCAGCGACGGCAAGATCCTGGTCGGCCAGGACCAGAGCTACCCGCCCAACGAGTTCCAGGACGAGGGCGGCAAAGTCAGCGGCTTCGACGTCGACCTGGGCACCGCCATCGGCCAGAAGCTGGGGCTGAAGATGGAGTTCCAGAACTCCGCCTTCGACGGCATCATCCCCGGCATCCAGGCCGGCAAGTACGAGCTCGCGATGTCGTCGTTCAGCATCAACCCCGAGCGGCTGCAGACGGTCGACATGGTCAGCTACTACAAGGCAGGCACGTCGCTCGCCGTCCTGAAGGGCAACCCGGACGGCCTGAACCTCGACGACCTCTGCGGCAAGAAGATGGGCGTGCAGAAGGGCACCACGCAGGTCGACGACCTGCAGACGCGCTCGGACGCCTGCACCAAGGCGGGCAAGCCGGCCATCGAGGTCACGCAGCTGCAGGCCCAGACCGATGTGAACCTGGCACTCACCGCCAAGCGCGTGCAGGGCGAGCTGGCCGACTCCCCGGTGATCGACTACGCCGTGAAGCAGACCGGCGGGCGGCTCGAGGTCCTCGGCGCGCCGTACGACACGGCTCCCTACGGCATCGTGCTGAAGAAGGACAGCGGCGACTACACGAAGGCCGTTCAGCAGGCCGTGCAGGCGCTGATCGACGACGGCACGTACAAGAAGATCCTCGACAAGTGGGGTCTGTCCGGTACGGGCGCCGTGACCACGTCGGAGATCAACCCGGCTTCCTGAAGCCGTAGATAGGACGCAGTTCTCGTGCCCAGTAACTTCGACGCTCCTCCGACCGTGGAGGCGCCGGTCGACACGACACCCATCAAGGCCGTCCCAGTGCGCCACTACGGGCGCTGGGTGGCCGGGGTTCAGTGACGGGCGACGTGCGACGGCCAGATGTGGGTGTCGATCGGTTGCGACGACCGCGTCGATGCTCCTACCTGCTGCGCCGGGGCGTGCGGCGGCCCCGCCAGCCAGCGGCGGTGGATCTCTGTGACGCTGACAGGCGTGGCGCTCGCTGGAGGTGCGGCTCTGGGCCGCCTGCTAACGCTGTCCAGGACTGGTCACCGACCGGCCTGGCATGACGAGCACGCCGGGACCTTCGCTTAGGTGATCGGGTGCGTGCTGCGCGGCTGGCTGCGGGGATCCTGAGCGGGATCGGCGTGGTGACCTATTCCGCGTGGCTGCTGGAGTTCGTGCTGCCGACCGGGATCTCACCGCTGCAGCAGTCGGCCGAACAGCTGCTGTCCGCACAGCCGGTGTTCCGGGTCGCGCTCGGCGTCTCCGGGCTGGCCTTCGCACTCGCCGGGCCGCCGCTGCTGCGCCTCGCGCCCGTGCACTGGATGGCCCGGCTGACCGTGGGCTCGCTGGGCGTGTTCAGCATCGCCCTATTCGGCGACGCCGCCCGGCCCGGCACGACCGCCTTCCCGCTGCTGGCCAACCTGGCGGCCCTGGCCGGTGCGCTCAGCCTCGTGCTGTGGTGGCCGCCCGGCTGGCGCGCGTGGGCCGTGGTGTTCCTCGCGCTGGTGGTCCTGACCTGGCTCGCGGCGGTCACCGCCGCCCTGCTCGGACCAGACCACCTCGTCGGGTTGTTCACCCGGGCCCAGATGCTGGTGCGCGCCGCGCTCATCCTGGTCGGGGTGACCTACGTCGTGGTGACGCCTGATCCGCGGCGACTTTCCGCGCGTGCCTGAATCGCCGCACACCATCCGCGCCTACCGCGGCGACCTCACTCAGTTCGCCCGCGCCGGCTACACAGCCGGGCCGATGTTCCGCGCCAGCGACCTGGTCGGCGAGCAGGGTGCAGATCTGGGTGGCTTCAGCTGGCGTGCAGCTTGAAGTTGGGGTGCTGAGACTGCTCGGTCAGCCGCTCGAACGCGTCGGCGGTGATGCGGTGCAGTGCCATGGGGGTGCCTTTGGCCTGGTCAATGACCGGGCGGGAGGGCAGAGCCCGACAGTCGCTGATCGCGATGGTGCCAGCAGCACTCGGCGGTGGAGTTCGACGACGCCATCGCGGTGGTGTCGCTGGGCTGAACGGCCCGCCTCGTTGCGTACGTAGTTTCTCGGTAAGACTCCCGATGTGCGGACAGCCAGCAAGAAGCGACGCTTGAGGGGTACGAAGCGAAACCGACACGGAGGCCCCCATGGCGATCGACTGCCCCCGCCAGCCGTGCCCGGTCTGCTTCCGGTCCACCGTCCTCATCAGTCACTGGTGGGGCAGGCAGTGGACGCACGTGGGTACCTGGCGCCCTGGCTGCGAGCCGGCCGGACCCGACCGGGAAATACTGCGCTTCCCCGCGCCGGACACCAGACCACCAGCACGGGATCTGGCCGCCTGAAAGAAAGTCTCCGCCACCGCGGAAAAGAGACGCTCACTCTCCCGCCGACCGACCGAGTGAGCCGCTCCACCGAACCCCGTACCGCGCGCCTCCTCCACGGTACGGGGTTCGGTGCCACGCGAGGTCGCAGCGCGCGAGTCTCACGGCGGCCGGAGCCAGATCCGTTCAGCCCGGTTCCCAGCCCGCAAGTCACGCGGACCTGTTCTTCCAGCTCGTGTCATCCCGCTATGAGCGGGACGGCTGCGACACAGGTATTGCTGCGGCTTCGCAGCCGTCCCAACGGCTTTCGAGGCTCGGCCGGTTTTCCGGCCGGGCCTTCTTTGTTCCTGGGGAACTACTCGTCGTGGTCATCGGGGGCGCGTACGGAAGTGAATGTCCATCTGAGCGTTGGTCAGGTCGTGACGGGCGGCGGTGTTGCCGGCTGATCGGGACGGGCGGCGGCAACGAGGCCGCCGGCGCAGACCCAGCAAATCCAGACCGCGGCCAGCAGCCGCCACAACGGTTCCAGGCGGGTGAGCGGGACCAGGACGATCGACACCAGCGACACCGCCAGCAGCGGGGCGATCACCAGCCCCGCGAGCGGCGGGTGATCCTCAGGCGCCGCTGCTCATGATGGCACCGCGCGGTCACTGACACGGGCGACGGCGGCCGCAGCAGGCTGTCACGGTGCCGGTGGTGGTGCCGGCGCGGTGGAGCTGGGGTCCGCGGCGAGCACGTGCCCGCGGTGATGATCGTCTCGTCGGTCCCGGTGCCGACGAAGTCCGCGTGAACCACCCGGCGGTCGTGAACGTGCCCCCTGTTGAGGATCTTGTCCTTGGTTCGACCGATGAGGGGAAAAGTGAAACTGAAACGCACATGGCTTGCCCTGCCGGCCGTGGTCGTGGCCGCGGTGTTCTCGATCACCGGTGTCGCGACCGCATCGCCGGCGAGTCAGAGTCCAGGAAGCACGGACTACTACCTGTCTCTCGGGGACTCTCTGTCGGTCGGTTTCCAGCCTGACGCCCACGGCGTGGGCAGGCCGACCGATCACGGCTTCGATCACGATCTGCTCCCCGGTCTGCGACTTGTCAGCCTGCTGCACGGCCGGAACCTGAACCTGGCCGAACTCGGTTGTCCTAGCGAGACGACAACCACGATGATCAACGGTGGGATCTGCACCTACCCCCACGCCCGGTCGCAGCTGGATGCCGCGATCACGTTCCTGACCCAGCACCGCGGCCACGTTCCGCTGGTCACGATCAGCATCGGCGCGAGCGACGTGGAGGACTGCGGGTCGGCCACGGGCATCGACGCCGCCTGCTTGCAGCGAGGACTGGCGGACATCCAGACCAACCTGACCACGATCGTCACCGCGCTCAAAAAGGCCGACCCGGGTACGAACACCCGGTTCATCGGCCTGAACGAATACGACCCGTTTTTGGCGGCGTTCCTCCAGGGCGCCGCGGGACAACAGCTCGCGATGCAGTCGGTCACGGTGGTCGACCAGCTCAACAAACTACTCGCGGCCGCCTACGGCCAAGCCGGCTTCCGGGTCGCCGACGTGGCATCCGCCTACCGGATCGACGACTTCGCCGACCAGACAACGCTGCCCGGCCACGGCCAGGTTCCGGTGAATGTCGCCAACCTCTGCAAACTGACCTTCGAGTGTGATCCGGCTCCGGTCGGACCGAACATCCACCCTCGCGACTCCGGCTACCTGACGATGGCGGGCGCCGTAGCCGCGAAGCTCTGAGCGGGACGATGGAAACGAACGCGGCGGCGGCGTCGAGGGCGCCCTCGACCCCGCCGGTAGTTGTCCGACGCGGGTTACCGGTGCCGGCACGAAATGCCGTCCCAGAACGGGCCCAGGCCGCGCCGCGGCTGCCTCGGCGGAGGCGGGGGCATCCAGCCACCAACCCACCCTCCGGCGCGTGTTCTACCGTCTGATCGCCACAAACGGTGGGCCCAGCCCTTCCGCGTACGCCGCCCCACCGCCCGTGGAGGCGGTCCCGCCAGGCAATGCTTGCCCGGCAGGCCCCCCGCACGCCGGCGGGGCGGCGTACGCGTGTCGGACCGGGGCCCGTGTCGCTGCCAAGACGCGTCACGCGGGGAGCTCTGGGTGCGCGGCCCCAACGTGATGCGCGGTTATCTCAACAA
Organism: Amycolatopsis sp. 2-15; assembly: GCF_030285625.1. Lineage (NCBI taxonomy): Bacteria > Bacillati > Actinomycetota > Actinomycetes > Pseudonocardiales > Pseudonocardiaceae > Amycolatopsis > Amycolatopsis carbonis. The sequence continues at coordinate 7,372,548 of NZ_CP127294.1, read as the reverse complement.
CGCCGCCGCCACGGCCGCGACCATCGACTCCGACGGCTACCTGCACACCGGCGACATCGTGACCGTCGACAGCGCCGGTGTGTTCCACGTGGTCGACCGGCTCAAGGAACTGATCAAGTACAAGGGTTTCCAGGTGCCGCCGGCCGAGCTGGAGGCGCTGCTGCTGACGCACCCGGGCATCGCCGACGCGGCCGTGATCGGCGTGCCCGACGACGAGGCGGGCGAGGTGCCCAAGGCGTTCGTCGTCCGGCGGTCACCGCAGCTGGACGAGGCCGCGGGGCAGGCGTTCGTGGCCGAGCGGGTGGCACCGTATAAGAAGGTGCGGCAGGTGGAGTTCATCGACGCCATCCCGAAGTCGGCCGCGGGCAAGATCCTGCGGAAGGTACTGCGGCAGGCCGTTCACAGCTGAGCGCGCCGGCGCTCACCGAACTCGACGATCTCGGCGGCGGTGGCGTGGCACTGCCGCGCCGAAGGCGCCGTTGTTCGTGTTTTCCCCTCGCGGGTCGGCGCGCTGTGGTGCGGGATGGTGCTGGTCCTCGCGGGACGGGACTGGGTGCAGGGCTTGCGGTGCGTTGAGCACACCCCGTGCCGCATCGGGGTGGTCGGGGCGGGCCGGAGGCGCGCAACCGGCGGCTTGACCAGGTCGGATGAGGCCGACCGACGGAGGACGAGAGTTAGCCCGTGGCAATTCGGAGGGTCTTCCGTTACCTTGATAAGTATCCAGTTACTTACTTCAGGACTTCCGAGGACGGCCATGTCGCACACTGCTCATCACCGGAACTTCCCGCGGCCTCGGCCGGGCGCTCGCGGTCACGGCGCTCGAGGCCGGCCACCGGGTCGTGGCCACGGCACGCCGCGCCGACGCGGTCGCGGATCTCGTCTCGGCGTATCCCGAGTCGGCCCGCGCGGTGGCCTTGGACGTGCGGGATCCCGAGGCCGCCACGGCCGCCGTGCAGGTCGCGGTGGACGAGTTCGGCCGGCTCGACGGCGTGATCAACAACGCCGGGTACGCCAACGTCTCCAGCCTCGAGGACACCCCGCTCGCCGACTTCCGCGACCAGGTCGAGACGAACCTCTGGGGCGCGGTCCACGTCAGCCGCGCGGCACTGCCGGTGTTCCGCGAGCAGGGCGCGGGGCACGTCGTGCAGATCTCGTCGGTGAGCGGGCGGCTGGCGCCGGCGGCGGGGCTCGGGCCGTACGTCACGGCGAAGTTCGCCTTGGAGGGGTTCTCCGAGGCGCTGGCCCAGGAGACGGCCGGGTTCGGCGTGCGCGTGACGGTGGTGGAAGCCGGGTCGATGGCGACGTCGCTGTACTCGTCGATGGACGCGCCCGAGCCGAGCCCCGCGTACGCGTCCGTGCTGGCGCCGATGCGCACAGCCCACGCCAACGGGCAGGCCCCGGGCGTCGACCCGGCGCGGGCGGCGGCGATCATCCTGAGCGTGTTCGAGCTGACCGACCCGCCGCTGTGGCTGCCGCTCTCAGGCGAGGCCGTGGACTTCATCCGGCCCGCGGAGCAGCGGAAACTCGCGGAGCTGGACCGGTGGGAGGAGCTGAGCCGCTCGGTGGAGGCCCATGACTGAGGTTCCGGCCCGCGACGCCGCCGCCACTCGCCGCCGGATCCTCGACGCGGCCGTCGAGGAGTTCTCCGACGCCGGGCTCGCCGGCGGGCGCGTCGGCCGCATCGCCGAGCGGGCACGCGCGAACCAGCGCATGATCTACGCGTATTTCGGCAGCAAGGACGGGCTGTTCGAGGCCGTGCTGACGGAAAAGGTGCTGCAGGCGCAGGCCGCGGTGATGTTCGACGCCGAGGACCTGCCGGGGTACGCGTGCCAGGTGTTCGACTTTTACCGCGCCAATCCGCGAATGGTGCGGCTCAACCTGTGGCAGGCGCTCGAACGGCCGGATCTGCTGCCGTCCCTGGCTCCGGTCGAGCGCGCGATGGCCGACAAGGTGGCGGGCATCGCGGCGGCGCAGGCCTCGGGGAAGGTGTCCGCCGCGCTGCCGGCCGAGGTGCTGCTCGACCTGACCCTCGCGTTGACGTACGGCAACATCGCGCAGGCCGGCAACGCCTCGTTGTGGCCGGATTCCCAGCGGACGGCGTTGGCGACGGCGGTTTCGCGGCTGGTGGGAAACGACTCACCCCGTTCAACGGTGCCCGGAGAACGTGGCAGGCGGGCCCGGTGACCCGGGGTCTGGGGAACCCCCGGGCCTGCAGCGCGCGACGCTACACGGGTGGGTGCTGTGGGATAGCACCCAAAGGTGCCCACCTCGGTGGGTCAGCGGCCGGGCAACGCCGCGCGGGTGCCGCCGGCCAGCGACGGCGGCGACTATGGGCTGTTTTACGTCGTGGGTGTCACGCCGGTGGCGTGGGCGACGAACCGAGCGGCGAGGTCGCGCAGTTTGACGTTTTCCCGCTGGGACTGTTCGACGAGCAGGGTGAACGCCTCGTCCGCGGGGATCCGGCGCAGGGGCATGAGGATGCCTTTGGCCTGGTCGATCACCGCACGGCTGGACAGGGCCGTCCGGAGGTGCTCGGCGGTCTCGTGCGCGTGCTGGTAGCGGTTGTAGGTGCGCAGCGCGGCGGTGGCGGCGGTGGTGTAGAGGTCGAGCAGTTTCTCGTCGAGTTCGGCGAAGCCGTGGTCGCGGGTGCTGTAGCAGTTGACCGCGCCGGCGTGTGTGTCGCTGACCACCAGGGGCGCGGACAGGAAACTGCCGAATCCGGCCTTGGCCGAGTCCTTCGCGAACACCGGCCAGCGCTCGGCGGCGTCGGCGATCGATACCCGCACCATGGCGCCGGTGCGCGCGGCCTGCAGGCAGGGTCCGTCACCGACGAGGTACTGGTCGCGGTCCAGCGCGGCCGCGGCCTCGCTGGTCGTCGCGGTGGTGGTGGGCACGCCGTCGGTGATCAGGGTGATGCTGGCCTCGTCAACGCCGGGCACGGCCCGGATCACCTGCTCACACACCTCGTGCAGCAGGACAGCGGAGTCGTCGATCTTGTCCAGCGCCGCGATCAACGTCTCCAGCGCCCCGGTGACCTCATCGAGCACCATCGGCCACGACTCGTCCCGCATGTTGTCCATGAGCAACTCTCCCGTCGGCTACGCGAAAGAACGAGGGCCGGGACACATGTGAGGAGCAGTGCGGCAGCGACCGGGCACCATCACGACCACCGGGGAATTACCGGTGCCGCCGTGGGATGTGTGCTTCCAGGCCCGCTGCTGGACGAGGAGGAAACGCGCCGCACCCTCCCCGCGCCGAGCCCTTCATCGTTCGCGCAAGGTCGGTATGCCACGAAGGCGGCGCCCCTCCGGACCGGAACGCGCGAGGTGCCTCCAGCTCTCGCACTCTAACGTTCGCGGCATTTGCACGCGGCCCGAACCTCACACAGGCGAGCGCTCCGAAAGGGCCTCAACAGTGGATCTACCACCGCATCATCCGCAACATGCGCCAGCAGATCGGCGTCCTTGACGACCACGGGTGGACCGCCGGCACCGGCCCCCTCGGCACGGTGGGCGCGGTCATGGCACTGCCCGGAGCATCCAGCCGCCGCTCGGCGAATCCAACGAGCTCGGCACGCATCGCGGGCCCCGCGGATGACCCGCGAATTCGTCGACTTTTAGCCGTACGAGCCCGCGGGCCTCCGCGTGCTCGCCCGATCAGGAGCGGATGAACTCGAGCAGGTCGGCGTTGATCGTCTCGGCCTGCGTCGTCGGCATGCCGTGCGGGAAGCCCGCGTAGGTCTTGAGCGTGCCGTTCTGCAGCAGCTTCGCCGACAGCGGCGCCGAGTCGGCGTAGGGAACGACCTGGTCGTCGTGCATGACCAGCACCGGCACGGTGATCTTCTTCAGGTCCTCGGTGAAGTCGGTCTGGGAGAACGCGACGATCCCGTCGTAGTGCGCTTTCGCGCCACCCATCATGCCCTGGCGCCACCAGTTCTCGATCATGGCTTCCGACGGCTCGACCCCGGGCCGGTTGAAGCCGTAGAACGGCCCCGAAGCGACGGCCCGGTAGAACTCCGAACGGTTCGCCAGCAGCTGCGCCTGCATGTCGTCGAACACGCTCTTGGGCAAGCCGTCGGGATTGGCGTCCGTCTGCACCATCAGCGGCGGCACGGCGCTGAGCAGCGCCGCCTTGGCGACCCGGGTGGGGGCCAGCGTCGGCCAGGCGGTAGCCGTAGGGTGGCCGGCCGCCGAGGAACCTGCCTTGAACGCGGGACTGGACGTGCATAGCTGTCAGAACCCGGTGCCGAGCCCGCAGCACTTCGCGACGCGACTGGAACCCGAGGAGCAGCATCAGCGCCTGGTGGACGGGGTCGTCGAGGTTCACCGGACCGCCCGCTTCCGGGAGCCACAGCTGGATTCCCCGCGCCGCAGTGCGGTCAGCACGGCGTTGAACTGATCTCCGTAGAACGCTCGCTCGTACTCTCCGATGACGACAGCGTCGAACGAACGGTTCGTTTGCTCCGTTGCTGCCATCAGCTGTGCCGCGGCCGGCCGTTGACGCCATGGCAGCCGACGTGAACATCCTTCGTCGAAGAACTCCGCCACGATCACGCCGTGCCCTCGGATCGTCTCCTCGGTGGCCTCTCGCTGCCACCCCAACGACGTTTCCCAGTCTTGGAACTCGACCGTGGACATCCTCCCGTAGAACGCGAACCTCAGCCCGTGACCTTCGACGGTTCGCTGGCGACGTCGGGCGCCGGCCCGACGCGGAGACACCGCGTCTGTAGGCGTCGCTGGTCGGGCAGGGCTGATCATCGTGCACCTCGATGCTTGAGGTGGATTCGGGTCAAGGGCGGAACGCAGCTACCCGGCGCCGATGACGAATCGCGAGCGGGTCTGCACCCGAATGGCCGCATTTGCGACCGACCTCCGCATGCAGTGGCAGCTCTCGTGATCAGGTGGTGGTGTAAGTCCTCGCGACGGCCAGCTCTCCCGGCGCTGCAGGAGGACGACGTGGAGCAAAGCGCACTATGGGAACATGGCGGCCGACGCTGCGGTGGCCACCGGGTTGGAGCGCTTGCGCGCTTCGCCTGTGGCCTGCTGGTTCGCCCAGAACGCCACCGGCAGCTGCAGCCGGTGCGCGAAGCCAGTGCGTGCGGTCTTCAAGCACTATCTCCGAGATGAGGACGATCAGGGGGCCGAGTTCAACCGGGCGCCTCCCGCGCGAGGACGTGCCGCCGGCGTCTACGCCCACGTACGACTCCGCCTCCAGCGCCACGCCATCGACACCCTCGGCCCGGGCAAGGATGGCCCCAACGACCCACCTACAGCAGTCGCAGTCCGCTGACGTTGCCGTCAAAGACCCTGCAGGCCCGCCGGAACAATTCCGGCGGGCCTGCAGTACGTCCTCAGGAAAATCAAATTCCAGCAGGGATCAGTCGACCCATCCCTGAATGTTCGACCTTGACTCAATCGAGAAAAAGCTCTCGACATTCATTCTGGACGCGGTCTTTCTTTCGTACTCCTCCGACGCCAGGTGGAGCAGCCCCTCAGCCTCCTGACCAAACGGCGCGCCGAAGCGTTCGAATCCGACGCCAGAACTCAGGACATCGCCGTACACTCTTTCGCCCGCCAAGATGCACGCGCATCGCGCATACAGGAAGTGGTCGCTCGTCTGCGGGAGTTTCAAACCATTGGCAAGCACCACCGGCACCTCTGCTAGATCCCTCCTGTCGATCCGATAAAGCGACTCCCGCAGTCGCTCAACAAAGTGAGTCAAGGCATCGGGTGCCAGCGCGCTGAGCTCCCCAGAGATCCGCTCCAGGGCAGAGTCGATCTCGCTCTCATCCTGGACGGAGCTTGAGCCGATGACCTTCCAGAAATCAGTCACTTCGAGCTGCTCCTACCGGAGCCTGAGTTGTTCGAATTTTTCGGCATCTTGCCTTGCTTCAAGATCTTCTTACCCGGCGACGCAATGTCATTCGAGAGATCGACTCCCTGATCACGCAGTTCTTCCATCCGAGGATGTTCGGCAACGAACAGGTCATCATTCGTTCCGCAAACATGCGTGCAGGTCGCATTTCCACGACTCTTGAGGCGCCCACTGTTGATATGATCCTGCAAGCGGTTATTGAAGTTCTTCGTCTTGCCAAGATACGTCTTTCCGGGGTTCAGCTGATCCTCGAACTCGTATCTCCCTTGATTTTGTTGCAGTTATGCACAAGAACCGGCGTGGTCCCCGCCAGCACATAGTACGTGTGGACGTCGTCGATGGTGAGGTTGTAGGTGATGATCGCGGCGGTGTAGAGGCGGGTGGCTACGACGGTGACGTGACCGTTGTCCGGGGTGTCGACTTCGTCGCCGACACGGAGGTTGTCGGCTTCGCGCCAGGTGTGGAGGGTGGCGTCCCAGAACAGGTGCTGGGCGGTGCTGGTGATGGTCGCCGGCCCGTCCGGCGTGCTGAAGGTGAGGTCGTCGAAAGACTTGTCGGTGGTGGTGACGTGCACCGCCGTGACCAACGTGCTGTTCATCGTTGTGGCCGTCTGGTTCGGCGTTGGTGATCGTGTCGCCGATGTGGACCTGGTCGATCGGCTTGGTCGAGCCATCGGCCATCAGGACGCTCGTCGCGCCGGCGAAGCTGTTACACCCAGCCGAAGCCTTGGCCGGGCTGGCAGCGGGGGCTTCCTCGGCCGGTGCGGTCGCCGCTGGTGCACTCTTCGCAGCAGCAGGAGGCGATGGCGGGTCTGCTGGTGTGGGCGCAGCGCCCGCCTCACCAGCCGACTCCCCGGCGGACGCTTCGGCCCCTGCTTCGCCGCCGGTTGCTTCACCGGCACCGTCGCCGAGCATCTCGCCGGCGATTCCGGCACCGGCCGTGGCACCACCGGCCGCAGCCAAGGCGCCGGCACCCTCGGAGACCGCTGCGGCCGCGGCGCCGGCCGCGGACAGCGATTTCTTCGGCCGTCATCGGGTCGCTCCTAGCCACGCTCACCGTCCAGGTGGGGCCAGTGTCCGTACCCACGGCCGACGGGTTCCGGGTGGCGTTCGCCGTCGCGGCTGCCGCTGGCGCGCTTTCCGCGCTGACCATCCCCCGGGGAATTCCGGACTACCACGATGCGCCGCTGCCAGGGGGAATGAGTCAGCGCGACGAAGTTTGAGCCAGCTGTGCCGCTTCCTGGTAGCTGGTATCGCGCAGCCCCGGCGAGCAGCTACGCCAGGATGGTTGCCTGCTGTGACGACATACCCGGGTTGGTGAGCGAAGCTTGACCTCAGACAGCGACCAATGGCGTGCCGTGGCTCAGGAGCGAGGTCCTGACCGGCCTTGTTCTCGCAGGAAAGGGCGATGATGTTCCAGCAGACCTTCGTTACGGCGACCACGCCGACCGGCGGCGAGACCCGGCCCTCTGTCCACCGGCGGGCCGACGCTGTCGTGTCCCTGATAGCCCAGCATCGCGCGGCCGCGTCCGCCAGCCGCCGCTTTGCGGACCTGGCCGACCGCAGCCTGGCCGCGAAGCTGGCCGCCGAAGACGCCGCCGTCGAGACCGGCCTGTCCCCGTTCGAGCGGCTGACCTGCACCGCCCACCGCCGGTGGATCCATCAGTGCATCGCCTCCCCCGAGCACGCCAGCCCAGTCACGGGTCATCGCTGGTGCCGTGACTGTCAGTGCGCAGTCACGGTGGCTATCGACGAGCTCACTGGCGACGTGACAATGGCTTGCCCGCGCTGCCGCCGCACCCCCAAGGGCATCGCCACTCGCCAGATTGTGAGCGCCTGCCGGGCCAGCCTCGCCACTGTTCACGACCACCGCGCTCAGCCGGCACCCAGTATGCTGCATTTCGGCGAGCGGCGGCCGGCCTGATGATTCTGCGTGGCTAGGGCGGGGTGAGTTTCGCGTCGAACTCGATTGCGACCTCGTTTGCCAGCTTCAGCGCCCCGAAAAACGCCGAATAGGGTTTGATGCCCCATTGTGTCTGGACTATGGTTGCGCCGCCTCGGATCCTGCGGTCGTCGCTGACCGTGGCCAGCACGGTGATCGGGTGTGACTGGTCCATGATGGTCAGATTGCCGTCGACGGTGAGTGATTCGCCATCTTGGATGACTCGCGTCGAGTGGAACGTGATTGCGTGATATCGGTCGGTGTGCAGAATCTTCGTCTGAATGTTTTTCTCGATCTCGGCGCGGTCGGAGTCGGTGAGCGGTTTGATTCCGCCGCTTCCGGACCGCACCCGCAGCGAGCCGGCGACGACGTCGACCGAGACCGAGGACAACGCGGGGTCCGCCGTGTTCACCGACACGGCGGCAACCCACTCTGACGCCTCGATCGTGAGATCGTGTCCGACGCGCGAGCCGAGTCCAGTGCGCCGCGTCTTCACCAATAGCTCGGCCGACTGCGGACCGGACCGGTACTGGCCGTCCCGAAACAACATAAACTCGACATTACGCCGGGACGCTCAGCCGTCCATGTCGACGTCGCCGTCCGGGTCGCGGCGCGGGCGCTTCCTGGCCGGCGCTGGGTCCCTACGTCGTCCCGGACATGGTCGAGATCGACTGCGACAACGTCACGATCGACCGGATCGCCACCCCGCCCTGCCGGGCGAGGTGGCGACTTGTCAGCGGGCGAACTTCTCGATAGCGGCCAGCGTTGTAGTCCCCATGGGGCGTGGGGTGGCTTCGGGGTCGACAAGTGAGAACCTGCAGGTCAGCCAGGGATGCGGAGCGTTGTGGTTAGCGAGCAAGATCGTCCTCGGACGCATATTCATGGGAGATCTCCCAAACCTCAGAGTAACAGGCCCGCTACGGCGGGTCTTTCTCACGTTCGGCAACAGCCGGTCTCGACTACGCTGATCGTGAACGCGCCCTCCCCTCGCGCAGCGTGCTGGGGAGGTGCCTCATGACCCGCCTCGTCTCACCGCTGGCGTTGCCCGGCAGGATCGTCGCGCCGACTTCAGTCGTGGCGTCCTCGCCGGTTCCGAAGGGTCTCCCGCTGTTACGAGACCTTGGCGCGGCGGGCGGCCCTCGACTGTCCATCGCGGTCATGTACGGCGGGGGACGACTGCAGGATCGCGGCGCAGTCGCCGCGCTCGGGTGGAGCCCCGGCGACCGTCCGCTGATCACTCTCGTCAAGACGTCGTGATCCGCCGACGCCCGGATGGCGTTTTCGTCATGCCCCGCAAGCCCTATGTTGCGCTCCCGGCTCCGGTCCGGCACGGCTGCGGAGCTCTGGCGGGCGGCCGTCTGCTGCTGGTCGCCGACCCTGTCCATGATGTTCTCGTCGTTCACCCGGAAGTCGCCGTGCAGGCGATGCTCCGCACCTTCCACACCTCACTGGCCGCTACCGGGGAGGCATCGTGAACGCACCTGTCACCCAGCAGGACCTGGAAGCGGCCCGGTTGCTGCTGTCCCGCCTCGGCGTCGATCCCGCTGATCTCGTCATCACTGCCCCGGCCGAGGCTGCGCCGGAGCAGTGGCCGATGCCCACGATCCGCGAGTGGATTCCGGTGGTGGCAGGCCTGGTCTCGCCGAGCACGGCCGCGTCGTACGGGTCGTACTGGAACAAGGCCGAAGCCGAGTGGGGTGATCGGCGCATGGCACGATCACGGCCAGCGAGATCAAGGGGTTGTCGGAGGTAGTGCGCACGACTGCTCTGGTTCGCCGCAACTCCCGTGGTGGCCGCAACGCTGCGGAGAACTTCGTCGCAGCTGTGCGCTGCCTGTACCGGCATCTGGAGAACGACGGACGCCTCGACCAGCACCGCAACCCGGCCCGGCGGGTCACCAAGCCGCGCCCCAACGCCTCCACGCGTCGTGCGCTGGCGAACACGCAGCCGGCCGAGCTCAACGACGTCGTCGCAAGCACGGGCGACGACCCGGAGCTGGACTCGCTGATCTGCCGATTGCACGAGGAGAGCGCCTGCCGCCGCGGCGGCGCACTCGCCCTGCGCCCGCGTGATCTCGATCGTGCGCAGTGCACGGTGCTGCTGCGGGAAAAAGGCGAAACCGAGCGCTGGCAGCCCGTGTCACCGACCTTGATGCGCCACCTGGTCGCGCACCACGAGGAGCGGGGGAGTGGTGACCCAAACGAGCGGCTGTTGCGCTACGCCAACGGCAACCCGATCACCTATCGCCGCTACGACTACATCTTCCGCCGTGTCCAGACGATCTCCCCGTCGAGCACCGCGCACCGCCCGCCCAGCGTCTCGGCCAGGGCTCCGGCGAGCTCGGGGAGCGGCCGGTGAAGTCGTTGTTGTTGCGGCTGGTCAGCACCGTCGTGCCATCGGCCGCCACGCGCATGATCGCCCGGCAGCCATCCCACTTGAACTCGTACGCATAGCCCGGGCCGTCGCGCAGCGTGCCGCCGTCAGGGGTGGCGAGCATCGGCTCGATCGCGCCCGGCACCCGGGACCGCTCGCCTGACGCGTTGCCTGCCATCGTGGCCTCCCGTGCTCCTCCGGGGGACCGTGCGCGCCAGGCGGCGCTGAAGCCGAGCGTAACCCGTATGGCGCAGCGGCGCCGGGAACAGCTCAGGTCACCGCCTCAACGATCTCGCCGCTCGCGGCGTCAGCCGGTTCAGGGCCGAGGTTGGGGGATACACCCCATCGGGTTGCCCTCGGGCTGCGGGAGGATCACGTGCCCGGAAAAATCCCGGGAGGGTGGGTGTCCTCGTCGCGGGCGTGCGCGTTCGCGACGAGGTCCAACCTCGGGCCGTGGGTCAGTCATTGTGCGGGCACCGGGCTGGTACGCGCCCGAAGCTGTCGTACTCGCCGGGGCAGGCGGCGCAGATGCGCGGCCAGAACTGGCGCGACGTCGGCTTCTCCGCCGTGATGAACCAGCGGTAGCCGGCCAGCTCAGCGCGCAGGTAGGCCAGTACGCGGGTGCCGATCCCGCGGCGCCGCTCAGCGTCGACGAGGCCGATTTCGCGGAGCAGGATCTGGCGGCAGGGCAGGCAGGTGTCGTAGTCGATGCCGCCGATGTCGGCCTGGTCGCGGTAGGGCTACGTTCCTGGACTACTGAGCCGATTTAGCCCGCATAACGGACAGGCGGTGTCGGGTAGAGTTTCAGGTCGAGTGCATCGACCGGATGGATGGATCTGAACGTGTTCGTCCCGGAGTTGCAGCGGACCGGGCAGGTGGCCGGCTACTTGATGCGGCATCACAGGTCAGCCTCCGGAGGACGTGGCGCTCGCAGGTGCGCCCGTTCCTTCAGCTCCTCCTCGTCGACCAATGTGAGCATCGGCTGGCCCGGCGCGCACACCATGGTCACCAGGAACTTGGTCGGTGCGTCCGGCAGGGCGTTGCCGTCCTGGTAGTGGATCACGTCACCGCCTGGCTCCCAGAACGTCCCACCGGCCTCGACCACATGCTCCGGATCACCCTCGAGCTCGAACCGAAGTGCGCCCTCCATCACGTAGCCGAACGCCGGGCCCGAGTGGCGATGCGGAGGGAGCCCGGGGTGACCGGGAGGCCAGTCGACGATGACGGTCATTCCCGAACCACCATCGGGAAAGAAGGGCGGAGTGACTTCCTGCAGCAACGTGACTTCGGGCGGCAGGGAGACCTCGTGGGCGCTCCCGTGCTCTGGGTTCTTCTCTGACATGTACCACACCTCCGCAAGGCCTGCGCGGAATGGACGATCTTGCGTCGGCCATCGCATTCAGGACCGGTGTACCGGCCCACTCGTTCGGCGGTGACCCAGGTCGGCGGTTCTCGGTTCACATAACGCGCTTCGTGATGAGGACAAGCCACGGCCCGCGTCCGTGACAGGCCGTGTGCCTTCTGCCTCGCCCAAACGGTCTCAACGCCACCATGCCTCCCGTCGTCACTAGGGACATGGTGCCGCAGAAAGCGCCCGGACGCATGGCGCGGCCTGCGGCCCTCGATGAGCTGCGCGACGATCACCGCGCGAGTGCCTACCAGCCCGATGTCACCGCGGGCCGACGCCGGACGGGCGCAGGTCGATTGTGGTGACGCCGGGCGGCTCGTGCCGGGCTCCGGAGCCCCAGCGGATCCAGACGGGTACCGCCCCCGCAGCATGGGCGAACTGCAGTTTCTCGACGCTGCGCGGGTTGTTTGTGGAGTCGATTTCGATGACCAGGTCGGGCGGGCCGGGCCGGGTGACGACGACGTCGAGCCGTCCGTAGCGGATGGCGCCCCCGGGGGTGATCGGGATGGTGAGCTCGCGGTAGCCGATCCACCGTTTGTGGCGGAACTTGCGGGGTTGCGCGTCGGCCCAGTCGAGAACGAGCCCGGTGAGGATCCGGGTGATGGTCTTGGTGTCGTAGCCGCTTCCTGCGTCGCCTCCCGGTTGATCTGGGCGAGCCGGGGGTGGAGCCAGGCGTGCAGGGCGTCGACGGTCGGGCGATCTTCGCTGGGTGGGGCGGTGTCGTGGCCGAGCAGGTGTAGCCAGCCCTGCGGCCACTGGGCTTTGCCCAGCAGCATGATCGGGCTGCGTGTGTCGAGTGCCGCGCGCAGCTGGCCTGGGGTGGGCGGCAGCGACTGCAGCGCCAAGGCTGCTTGGCGTTTCGCGGTGCCGACCGCGCCGGTTTTGCCGAACTCGCGCTCGGACACCAGCGCACTGCGAATCATGGTGAGTGTCCGGCTGCGCCAGTCCGCCACCAGCGGGGCGGGTACCAGCGACGGCACTTCAATGTCCTCGAGCAAAGTCTTGGCCTCGTCCCGGGTCGCCGCGTACGCCGCGCGAGCGGCCTCGCGCCGCGCGGGCAGCTGCTTCTCGACCTCGGCCCAGGCTGCCCGCCGGCAGGCCCGGCAGTTGCGGTCCGGGCGGGACAGCTTCGCCTCCACCAGCACGGTGTGGCCGCACGCGAACGTCGTCGCCACGACGTGGCCGACGCAGATCCGGCAGGCGGCGCCGTCTCCGCGCTTCCACGCCGGCATCCCGGTGCGTGCGGCGACCGTCTCGGACCACTCGTGCCCGGCCGGGCAGCTCCAGTGGGCGCGCAGCGAGTTCTTCGCGGAGGTGTTCTGCGGGGTATGGACACCGTTGCGATCTGGGTGCCAGGTGGCGGCGATCTCCGGGTAGACCGCGGCCAGTGCCTGTTCGGGTTTCAGCCGCATCTCCACGCATCCTGCCCGTCCCTGCGCGCATCGGTGTCGGCTGCGACGGTGAGTCGTGCCCGGGCTTCGCTCCCGCAGGCGTCACGGGCCTTCTCTCACTGCAAAACGGCCGTTTCCGGGATTTCGGCGGGATTTCCAGCTGCGTGAGGGGTGCGCCCGGCGTGCACGCTCACCCCGAGTTCGTCGGGGTTCAGGCCGCTGACGTGCGGCTTTGAGCGATCGGCTAACCCGCGAGGGTGAGCCGCCGACACGCCACTTGGCCGGAGCATCGGCGTCAAGGTGCTTGATCAGCCGCTCGATCGTGGCACGCGCCAGCGCAGCACCGGCACGGCGAGACACGACGGACACGGCCGCGGCCTCCTCATACAGCTCGCGCACGGCGCCCGGCATATCCTCGTGCGGCTGAGGCCCTACCCGCGATGCCGGGTAGATCATCTGTCTGACCCTCCACAGCGTCACCTTGCTGCGGCGGGAGCACTGCGCCCGGGACCACGGAGCGATAAAGCTGCCACCCGCCGCAGGTTCGTGAATGGGAAGGTCCTCCCAGTCTTGCGCGGAGAAGGCGCCGCAGTGTGGGCAATCGAACCCATCCAGGTTGACCGCTGGAGCGGTGCTTCTGGGGCGGGACGAGGCAGTGGGCTCAGCCACGAGGGCTCCTTCGCGGTGCGTGATCAAGGATCGATGCACCATGAATCGTTCAGCTCACGGCCAGTGCTACACGACGAGCTGCACGCCTAACGCGACGGTGGCGACTACGCACTTGTCGTCGACCGCTTGCTCGTCACTCCTCCTCTGCCGGTGTGTCGTGGCCGAGTTGGGGCGGCGAGCGAGTGCGGCTTCTCGAACTTGCCTCGCCACCACCGAGGCCTACCTCGTCAAGGCCGCCACCTCGCCGGCACCGCCGCCCCCACCCTCGCCGACCTCATCACCGCCGGCGAAGACTCCCTTGCGCGGCCGCAGCCTGAGGTAGTGCGGCCTTGATCTAGCGAGCTCATTAACTCACGGAAGTTGCTACAGAGCGAGCTGCCGTTCGCACCATTGCCGCAGGGAGTCGAGTGTCTAGCGAGGGTTTCGACGTAGCGATCCCGTAGGCGGCGCTGCTCGTCGTCGCGCTCGTCCTCTCGGTCAGTCGATCTCGGGGATCTTCCCGGATGTTCCCCGGCACCGGTGCGGCTAGCGTCGATCGAGTGTTCCGACGCGTGCTTCTCGCCATCCTTGCCGGTATCGCGGTGTTCCTCGTGCCGTGGACCGTCTACCTCGGCCTGACCCTGCCCGAGCGCTTCAACACGAGCCAGTGGCGGTTCGCGTGGGTCGGCTTCGACATCGTCCTGCTGCTGTGTTTCGCCTCGGCCGTCATGCTCGGGATGCGCCGCAGCCGAGCCTCCGTGCCGATGCTGGCCGCGACGGCCACGCTGCTGTTCTGCGACGCCTGGTTCGACGTCGTCCTCGACTGGGGCGGTCCCGACCAGTGGGCGAGCCTGGGCACGGCGCTGCTAGCCGAGGTGCCCATCGCCGTGTTCCTGCTGTTCCGGGCCCGTGCCCTGCTCGCTGGCAACGCGCGGCCGAGGCAGCTGACCATGCGCGACATCGCCGTGCACACGAACTCGAACTACCAGCACCTTCTCCGCCTCATGCCCGCCACTTCGGCCGAGCTGAGCGCACAGGTCCCGTCGATCGACGTCCCGGCCGCGCTGCTGACCCTCACCCATGCCGGCTACACCCGCCGCACTCGCGACGGCCGCTGGCACTCCGTCCCGCAGAGCATGAACGAAGCGAAGCCGGAAGACTTCCCCGAAGCCGACCGGGCCAAGCTGGCCGCCTACCTGGACGCGAAGTACGACCACGAGGTGCGGCTGCTGGCCTGGGCCGCCGAGCGCCGCGAGACGTTTGACGGCTGGACCGCCGGGAGCCGCGCCGGGATGCGGCTGACCTGCAAGGACTTGAAGGAGTTCGAGGCGGAGTACCTGGAGTTGGTGAACCGCTACGCGGCCCGCAGACCCGGAGCCGCCGAAGAGGCGCGCAACCTTTCGGTGCGGTTCTACGCGTTCCCGGAGCCGAAGCCCGCCGAGCTGGCGTAGGTACTACTACTGGAACGTGGACCTGGGGCGGGCAGCTGTCGGCGAAACCGGCCGACCGGCCGTTGCTGACCAGCCGGGTCGGGAAACGGCGCGAGCCCCAGCAGATCACCGACGCGCTGCAGTACCTGTGCCGCAGCCTGCTACGCCGCGGCGTGACCTCCAGCACGATCCGCGCGCACGCCGCCGCCGTGCGCGCGATCGCCGACCCTATCCACCCGCACTCGGCCCGGCACCTCTACGCCATCGCCGTCGAAGCCAACGGCATCCCGCTGCGCCAGATCTCGGCGTGTGCTCGCGTCACGCGCGAGCGGCTGCCGGCACTGCACACAGCACCGGCGCGCCGGTCTCGAAGCGGCGTGGCACACGTCCTGGCCGCGTGCCTCGCCCGGCGCAAACCACCCGAGCCTCCCGACGAAGTGTCCGGTTAGGAAGTCGCCGGAAGGGGCCGCGCGAGCAATCCGCAGGTCATGCACGCCGTGCAGCAGCCGCCGACGACGAGGTGAAGGGGATGACGTGGTGCGGGCTCATCGCGAGCGCGGCCGTGTTGTGAGCTCACGGTCCGCCGCCACGTCGTACTCGAGTGCCGTCGTTGACCGCGTGTCCGACCCCAGCCTGGTTTCAGCTCTCTTGGTCTTCCTTCATGTGCCGGATGGACTCGCCGCCCTTGTGGTGGGCCGCGCGGCCGAACAGCTTCTCGAGCCCCCGCTCGAGCTTCTGCACGGCGCCGTTGAACGCGTCGGGAACCGACCCCGCGTGCTGGGTGGCGATGACCGGCTGCCGCCCCGCGGGCCGGGCTTCGATCACGCACCGCCGGTCTTCGCCGTCACTGCTGCCGCCCATTTCGTCGCTCAGGTGGACGTCCAGCGTGGTGAGGTGCTCACTGAACCGCGCCAGCTTCGACTCGAGCTCGACCTCGAAGTACCGGATCAGGTCCTCGCCGCCGCTGAGGTTGCTGTCCGTACTGATCTGGATCTCCATACTGTGGTTCCCTTCTCCGGACGTGGCGCCGGCGTCGCTGGACGCTCGGCCACCAGCATCTCCCGGAGTATCCCTCGCCCACGCCCCGGCGGCGGCCGGATCCACCACCTATTCAGACATGCCGGCGTTACCTCGGAATTTTTGCGCTCGCTTTTAGTATAGTTTTGAGGTCGACTTCCCGGCATGAACGAGGTGCGTTGACCGACGCTGCTGCGGTGGCCCGCATGGTGCGCTTGGTCCGAGAGGTCAGAAGCTGGACTCAGCACGACCTGGCGAACGCTGCCGGGATCTCGCGGGGCTTATCACGGCCGACCGCACTCATGGCGCTCGCGGAGATCACACCGGGGCATGACGGTTCCCTGTTCCCCGGGGCCGCCCGGGTTGATCAGCAGGATGACTCGCCGATGCGCGGGGCCGGTGGCTTTGATCCGGGTGACCGCGATACCGATGGTGCGACCGTGGGGCTCGAGCGTAGTCCAGGGGAACCTGGACGGTCGTGCATTTGCTGGCTTGATCACCTTGTCAGTCGGCGGCGATCATCGCGCACGGTTGCCACGTGAGCCCAATGTGGCCATGCCTGCCTCCTCGGCCGGAGCGCTAGATGCTGCGGGTTCGCATTCCACCCTTGGCGTTCCAGCTCCTGATGATCTTGCTGAATTCTTCATCAGTAAGCGGCTTGAGCCGTGATCTGTCGAAAACGCGACTCCCTGCGTGGCTTGGCGGGCCGGCGGGCTCTGCTCGTCGGCGAGGGTGGGCAGCGCCAGCAGTGCGGGGCACTCGGACCAGCGGGCCTTCAGCCGCTCCAGCTGCAGGCCTTCGGCGTAGGGCTCGGCGTCGATCTCGCGGGACCACGCGCGCAGCAGCGCGAGCTCCGCACCGTGCCGACTCCCGGGGATCGCCATGACCACACCATCGCTGCAGGCAGGCGTGGTGCAACAGCCCTCGGGGACGCCGTAGTACTCCCGTGATCCAGTCCGGGCCGTCCGACTTGCCGGGTGTCTGTTTACCCGCCCGACTCGCCCCCTTTTGCCCGACCGCAGTAGCGGCGAGGTGTCCCTGGCTGAGGATCCGGTCCGATTCGACCCCCAGCGCTTGCAGTTGCTCGGTCTGCACGATCACGTCCTGCTCGTCGGTGGAGCAGCGGGCGAACAGAGCCTGGAACACTCTTACGGAACAGTCCGACCAGGACTCGGGGTCGCAAGATCAGGTGTTCGGTAGCCGATCAGCTAACGGAATACCTCGGCTCGTTCATATTGGTCTACTTAAGGACGGCGCCAGAGCGCTCATCCGGATGCGTGGGCTGGTCGGGGCCGCTTCTCCAGGTAGCGATAACCTCCCCGCGTCCAGCAGGCCTTTGAGCAGGACGAGCTGATCGAGTACTGGACCTTCGTTGGTGAGGTTGGTTGAGGGCAAGCGCAACGGGAATGCCCGCTGCGCTAATTCCGCTGGTGGCGTAACCGATTCGCAGCACGCTGACGCGGATCTACCGTGGCGACATGCACTCACCGATCACAGGCGCAGCCGCCGGCGTGCCGTTCACCGCCCTGCCGCCGGCCGGCAACGGCCCCGCGCCGCTGATCGTCACTTGGCACATGCTCGACGCGCCGAGGTCCGACGCCGCGTTCGCCGCCGCATTGCCGATGAACGACCTGCCCGCGTGGCGGGTGCACCTCGGCATGCCGATGTGCGGGTCGCGCATGGTCGACGGCAGCATGGACGCCGGTGTGGAGCTTCTCCGCAAGGACGTCTTGATGGCCGCTCTGTTCCCGTTCGTGCGGCAGGCGACCGAGGAATTCCCCGCCGCGTTGGCGTCGATCCGTGCGCAGTTGCCGGTCGATGATGGCCCGATCGGCGTGCTCGGCGGTTCGTTGGGCGGCGCCGTCGCGCTGCGGATCCTCGCCGACACCCAGGTTCCGGTCTTCGCTGGCGCCGTGGTGAACGCCGCCATCCGGGTCCGGTCCGTCGTGGATCTGTTCACCGGCGACTACCCGTATGATCCCGAGTCCCAGAAGGCCGCCGACAGCCTGGACTTCGTCGCCAAGGCGGGCGTCATTGGTCGCGCGCCGCTTCTGGTCGTCAGCGGCGAGCAGGATCACTCGGCGCTACGTGCGGACGCGTTGGATCTCGTCGACGCGTTGGGCGAACGGTCCGAACTGCTGTCGATCCCCGAGTTGGCCCACGCGCTCGCCGACGAGCCCGGCATCGAGCCCGCGCCACAGCTGCCGCTGGCTCGCGAGGTGGACGCTGGCCTGACCACGTGGTTCCAACGCCACCTCGCGGAGGCCGGCTAGGCGATGCTGGCGACGTGCCTGGTCGCGACGTTCAGTCTTGACAGGGACAACCCCGGCTCGGGATTTTCTGGAGGGCTCAACCCCAGGGAATCCGCGCCGGTTAGTCGTTGTCGTCCTCCAGGGTCGCAGGGTCGCGCAGCCCGCTGGCCGGTTCCCGCTACGCCTCGCCCGCGTCGGCGCCGCGCGCGACCTCGTGCTGGAGATCCCCGCGCCAGTCATGACGGCCGCTCTCGGCTTTCACCACACCACGACGAACCGTCAAGGCCGCAACGCCGGCGGCACCTGGAACCGATACATCGCACGCCGAAGCTGAATAACACCGCGACGGACACCACCGCGCGAATGCGACCGAGGTCAGCCCGGCCGAGATCGACACCGGCCTCCTGACCGGCTCCTGGCGGCGCCTGATTGGCGGGCCGGCCGGGTTAGCTGTCGATGCACGAGGGCCATGTGCCTACCGCCCACTCCAGCCAGCTCGGCCAGCCCGCCGGTGGGGCGGGAATCTCGCCGCCGTCGAGTTCGGCGGCGTCAGGCACCTGGAACTGCTCCCGCCACACATCCAGGTCGGCCTCGCGCATCGGGAACGTCTGATGCGGGGTTGTTTCCTGGCGGTGCGCGATGCGGGCGAGCTGGACGTCCTTGTCCACGGGCAGGTAGACCACCTGGCATGATGCCCCGATCGTCTGGGCCAGCCAGCGCAGTGCCGACCGTTCGTCGCGGCTCCAGAGCCCGAAGTCGAGCACGACGCTGGTGCCCAGCCGCAGCGCCTGTAGGGCGACCGAGATGAGCCGCCCTTCGAGCACCCAGCACTTTCCGTCGGCCATCGAATCGCCGAACAGCGGGATCATCCAGTGATCTGGGGTCAGCCGCAGTGCCTGGTGGGTTGCGACGAGCTCTTTGGCGCGGGTGGTTTTCCCAGCCCCGGGGAGCCCGACCATCAGGAGCAGGGTGGCGGCACGCGGGTGCTGCGTAGTGCTGGGGTCGGCTGCATGCGGGTGCTGTGAATCGAAACGCTGCGACTGAGACATGATTTCCCTGATCAGGCAGGATGACCCGGCGTCACAGGAATATGAGTGACTGCCGGCAGGACACTGATCCGGCGGTACGTCCTGGCACTGCCCCGCGTGGGGGCAGGCAATGGCCGCGGTTACAGGAACCGCGGTACCGCCGCTAGTACTGCAACGACACTTCGTTATGAAGCGACCGGCGTGTCGGTTAGGCTCTGGTTCGACGGTCGTGTAGTTGATCTTGTGTGCTGGAGATGGTGACGGACTGGTCGGCGCGTTTCGCTGCGTTCGCGGGGCGGTTCGCGGAGCGGTTTTCGCGGGTGGAGCCGCGGCGGCAAATGGTTTTCTACCTGCGGGGACTGCTGGCGGAAGCCGAGCGTAAGAACGGCTGGACCCTGGCAGAGATGGCGGGCGAGACGGGTCCGCAGGGCATGCAGCGGCTGCTGAACTTCTATGCCTGGGACGCCGAGGGCATGCGTGATGATGTGCGCACTGCGGTGGTCGACGTGCTCGGGGACGCGGAACGCGGCGTGTTGATCGCCGACGAGACCGGATTCGTGAAGAAGGGCACGAAATCCGCCGGCGTGGCGCGCCAGTATTCGGGCACGGCCGGGCGGATCGAGAATTCGCAGATCGGCGTGTTCTTGGCGTACGCCTCGGATCGGGGGCGGGCTTTGATCGATCGCGAGTTGTATCTGCCGAAAGAGTGGATCGCGGATCGGGGAAGGTGCGCTGCAGCCGGTATTCCGGACGACGTCGGATTCGCGACCAAGCCCGAACTGGCACAACTGATGGTGGAACGCGCGCTCGCCGCGAGAATCCCGTTTGCATGGTTCACCGCCGATGAAGCCTATGGGCAGGTCGGGCGGCTACGGCTCTGGCTGGAAGAGCACGACATCGCGCATGTGCTGGCAGTACCCAAGTCCCAAATGGTGATTTCCATGGATCTGCGGCAACGACGCGTCCACGCCGTCATCGCGGACGTCGACCCGGCCACCTGGCAGCGTCTGTCCTGCGGCGATGGCGCCCACGGGCAACGGATCTACGATTGGGCCGCCGTCGACATCCGCCCCCTGCGCCGACCAGGAGTCGACCACTGGCTGCTGGCCCGCCGCTCAGTCAGCGACCCCACCGAGACCGCCTACTACATTTGCTTCGGCCCCGCCGACACCGACATCCACGAACTGGTGCGCGTCGCCGGAAGCCGCTGGGCAATCGAAGAAAGTTTCCAAACCGCGAAGAACGAAACAGGGCTCGACCACTACCAGGTCCGCCGATACCAAGCATGGTATCGGCACATCACCCTCTCCATGGCGGCGGCGGCATTCCTCGTCATCACCCGAGACGCCGCGAAAAAAGGGGATCTGCACCCGGTCTGATACCGCTCACGTCCAACGAAATCCGCAAACTGCTCAACCGCGTCACCGCACCGATCCGCCACACAATCCAGCATGCGATGCACTGGTCACGATGGCGACGCACCAGCCAAGCCCGAGCACGTACCAGCCACTACCGACGACGCGGCCATCACGAAGTGTCGTTGCAGTACTAGCCCGCGCGCCGCTTGGTCGGCGCCGTTAACGAGGGGATGCGGCCGGCGGCGCCGGGCGGGGTCACGGGTTCGGCGTCGTCGAGGATGCGCCAGACTCGGTCGCGGACGCGCGCTTCTCCTCGTCGATCTGCACGTCTCAGTTGTACCGCGCGCGAGTCGGCGTCTACGCCCCAGACATCAGAGAGAAGAGTCGCTCGTCGGCAGTATCGACCGCGGCGTGGTCGCGCCATGGGCGGAGTTCCTGGCCAGCTGTGAACGCCACGTTGAGGCCACCACAGCCGCGGGTGACTTCGAGCTCGTCGATCGCGCGGTGCAGTGCGTCGACGGCACCATCGACTTCGCCTTGCCGCAGGCGGGCCAGCGACAGGTTGCCGAGCACGATCGCTTGCGAATGGCGTTGGCCTCGGCGACGTGCAGGAGCGCGAGTCCGCTCAGCGCGGGGCTGACGGGTTCGGCGAGAGAAGCTGCTGCCTGCGCGATGGCCAAGCCCGCGGCGGCGTCCTTGTTCTTGGCTGTGCACTGCGAAAGTCGCGCTGGGTGAACGCTGCACACCTTGGTGGGAACACGACTCTGCCGACCGGCGGCAACGCTGGCGCCACGGGCTCGACGAGCGCGAGCGCACGGCGACGGTGGCCTCGCCGTCCTCATGATCACCACTCGCGGTGCGCGGGGGTGCGAGGCCGCCGACCCGCGGAGCGGCCGGTGACCATCGTGCCCGCCGGACACGAGCCGGGACGGAGAACGAGACCGCGTCTTCATGGTCGGCCCTGTTCGAGCCAGGGGACGAGGTGGTTGAGCAGGGCGAGCCGCCCGCGGTTGGGGACGGAGTGGAGCGGGTGTCCCGCGATGCCCCAGCTCGTCAGCAGTGTGTTCGCGGCAGCCCAGCCGGTGGCCGCGGCCCGTTCCATCAACGCGACCGGCAGATCGATTCGGATGCCGTCGCCCGCCAGCACCAGTCCCGGGGTGGTCGTGGTGACGGTCGGACGGTTCACGAAGCTGCCGATCCCGAACAGCGGACAGTCCTCCCGCCAGAGCGTGATCTCGCCGACCGCACGGGAGGTGGCGATTTCCGGGTAGATCCCGCGGAGCTGTTCGTCCATCTGCTTCGACAGGGCGTCGACGTCGGTCGTGGTGGCGGCGTAGGCGTGCAGTTCCACGACGGAACCGCCGGTTTTCCGCGCCCAGGAGCGGGCTTCGCTCTCGTAGCGGTCGAGGACGCTGATGTTGTCCACCGGCGGAATGCCGCCCGTGCCCAGGAACGGTGGCCGTCCCGCAGCCACCGCGCGGTCGAGCCACAGCCGGCGGACGAGAAAACCAGGCGCGGCGCGGAGCCCGGTGATCTTCCTCCGCCAGGCGTCGGTGCCGAGGCGCGGCGACGCCTCGACCAGCGACTGCAGGCCGCCCACCTCGCACGCCAGCACGACGGCGTCGAATTCCTCTTCTGCCCCTGCGGTGACGCGGAAAAAGCCGCGGGACTT
Source organism: Amycolatopsis sp. 2-15 (assembly GCF_030285625.1). Taxonomy (NCBI): domain Bacteria; kingdom Bacillati; phylum Actinomycetota; class Actinomycetes; order Pseudonocardiales; family Pseudonocardiaceae; genus Amycolatopsis; species Amycolatopsis carbonis. Next base: position 7,350,156 of record NZ_CP127294.1, on the reverse strand, counting down.
GTCGACGTTTTCGACGTTCGTTCGGAGATGGATCGCCACGTCTCGGGCGGTCAGGTATTCGGCCAAGGGCGTCCACAGCGACTGGGGAAACGGGTCGGCCGGCACGTCGAAGAGCAGGCCTTCGCTCGACCCCAGGAAGTACAGGTGGAACATCACGGCAAGTTCCGCCGCGGACAATTCGCGCGGATCGGCGAAGAAGCTTCGCGAGAACACTGCGAACGCCAGGTGCCGGGCCGCTTCGGGGAATTTGATGCGCTCGAGGAAGGCCGCGGCGCCGACGTGGTCGAGCCGCTGGTAAATGCCAGGCACGTCGACGGTCGCCAACGGCAACGCGGCGCGTCCGTCGAGGGCGAGCAGATCCCGGAGCCGGAAAGTGGGGCTGCGCAAGGCGAACGCGAGTGCGTTCAGCAGGGGGGTGGTGGGCAGACCGTGGAAGGTGTCGGTTCGTCCTCCGGCGTCGAGCAACGGGTAATCCTCGAGCGGGGTGAGCCGTTCGAACCCGGGGTCCGTGCGGCTGAGCAGCGCTCGCAGATTGTAGTACTGCCGGAAAAAGGCGTGAAAACCCCGGCTCATCGTGACGCCGGTGCCGTCGGGCAGCCAGGCCGGCCAGCCACCGACGCGGCCGCCGAGGTGCTCTTCGCGCTCATACATTGTCACCTCGGCCCCGCGTTCGGCCAGTCCGGTCGCCGCGGCGAGGCCCGCGATGCCGGCACCCACGATGGCGACGCGGGGCCGCCGGTCGAGCCGGCCGGCGGAGTCGAGCCCACCCGGGGCCGGGTAGACCGCAAGCCGGCAATCACGGCCGAGGGGTGCGCTCACGGGATCTCCCCGGGCCGGATGCCGACGACGGTGTGCACGATCCCGCGCTGCCAGCCCGGCACGGTCGCGCAGCGGAGCGCGGTGAAGCCGGCGGCGGCGACGCGGGCGGTCAGTGCGCTGATGCCCTCGAACCGGAGGACGCTCCGCCGGAGGTGCCGGTAGAGCGTCGCGTCGCCGGTGATGACCTTCCCCAGCGGAATGATGATCGTGGCGCACACGCAGTTCCAGACGATCCTGGCCCGTCGGGAGTCGGCGACGGAGTATTCGTGTACGGCGATCGGCGCGCCGGGACGCAGCAGCGCGCGCAAGGTGCCGAGCTGGATGTCCGGCTCGGCGAGATTGCGGATCAGGTAGGCCGCGAGGACCGCGTCGAACGGCCCGGTGATTCCCGAGCGTCCGAGGTTTTCAATCGTGCTGTGCACGAATCGCACGTTCGGCGGCCACTCTTTGCGCCGCGCCTGTGCCAGCATCGCCGCCGACCCGTCGAACGCAATGATCTCGGCTTCCGGCAGCACGTGGAGCAGGGCCGCGGTGGATGCGCCGGTGCCGCACCCGGCGTCGAGCACCCGCAAGCCCGCGCCGTCACCGGTCAGGCCGAGGCGCCGGGCGGATAGTCGGAGGTGGTCGTGGTAGCCGGGATTGGCGCCGACGAGCCGGTCGTAGAACGCGGCCTCGGTGTCGAACGCCCCCGGCACCCGCGCACGGGGCAGGCCGTCTTCGGCGAGCGGGTTCACTCGGGGTCCTCCTTCTGCGCCGCGCGCTCCCACAGGAGCAGGACGGCCATCACCAGTGCGTACCCGAAGAGGAAGTCCTCGATCGGGATGTCCCAGGGGAAGCGGAGCCCGGAGATGTGTTCGGGGGAGTACCGCACGATCGCGCGGGAGGTCTTGGTCAGCCACCCGTCCACCGGGATCTGGAAGCCGGTCACGACGGCGATGGTGATCCAGTAGCCGGGCTTGCGGAACAGGCCGGTCCGCAGGGCCAGCAGCTCCAGTGCGACGACCGCGAGCACCGCGGCGACCGCGGGCACGGTGTAGCCCCAGGGGATCATCGCCGCATCCGCCGCGCGGCGCGGTGCCGCAACGCTGTCAGCGTCAGGCCCACCGCCTCATAGGTCAGGACGCCGCAGATCGGGATGACGACGAAGAACAGGACCTCTTCGAGCGGGATGCCGAACGGTGCCCGGATCCCGGTGAGGCTCTCGGGCGCGTAGTCCCACACCCCGCCCGCGATGGCGAGGGCGTCCCACACCAGGAACACGAGTGCCACGGGCACCACTGCGCGGGCCAGCCGGCGCGGGCGGCGGTACACCCGGGCTCCCGCCAGTTCGAGCGGCAACGTGACCAGAACGCAGGCACCGAGCACGGCCAGGTATTCCAGCTTCCCCACGGTTACGCTCCCGCCGGCGGTAGCGGCGAAGGATTTCGCAGCTGCAGCCACTGGGCCCGGCCGAGCGCGCCGGCCGCGACCACCAGCCGACGCCGGCGCGGCACCACCGCCCGGTGGGCGAAGACGTTGTACCCCGCGCGCTCGATGCGGTCGAGGATCTCCGCGTAGAGCCGGAAAGCGGTGGCCACGCAGGCCCGGGACACCGGATGCAGCATGGCGATCCCCGGCCGCGCCCGGTCGTAGAGCGTCCGGGTGACGGCGATCTGGGCCGCGAGGGCCTCCCGCACCGGCCGGTCCACGAGGCCGCGGTCGGCGCACCAGCCCAGGCGGTCGCGGTCCACACCGAACGCGGCGAGCTCGTCGGCCGGGAGGTAGACGCGGTCGCGGGCGAGGTCCTCGCCGACGTCGCGCAGGAAATTGGTGAGCTGGAACGCTTTACCCAGCGCCGCGGCGTGTGGCGCCGCCTCGTCGCGGCCGGTGACGGTGCCGAGCACGGGCAGCACCTGCAGGCCGATGACCTCCGCCGAGCCGTGCACGTACTCGTCGAGCGCCGACCGCCGCGGGTAGTCGGTCACCGTGAGGTCCATCCGCATCGATCGGAAGAACGCGCGGAAATGCCGGTTCGCGATCTCGTAGCGAGCGGAGGTGTCGATGACGGAAGCGAACAGCGGATCGTCGCTGTGACCGGCGGCAAGTGCCGAGAAGAACCTTTGTTCGACCGTGTGGAGTTCCGCGGTGATGGTGGCGGGGGTGGCTCCCGCGGCCGGCTCGTCGACGATGTCGTCCAGCCACCGCGCGAACCCGTACAAGGCGTGGACGGGCGGGCGCTGGGGCGGGGACAGCAATCTGGTCGCGAGAAAGTAAGTGCGGCCGTGGCGCGCGTTGAGCGTCCGGCATCGCTGGTAGGCCGACCGCAGGGCCGGGTCGTGGATGCCGGCGGCGTCGAGTTCCTTGCGGGTCATCGCGGGTCCTCCGCTCCGTGGCGGGGTGCGGACCCGGTGATGCGGTCGGCGGCCAGTCGCCCGGACAGCAGCACGGTCGGAACACCGACGCCGGGTACCGTCCCGGCGCCGGCGAGCACGACATTCTCCGCGCCTCGCGGCAGGTTCCGCGGCCGGAAGGGTCCCGTTTGGCCGAACGAGTGCGCGTAGCTGAACGGCGTGCCCGCGACCATGCCCCGGGCGGCCCAGTCCGCCGGGCTGATCACGTGCGAGACGTCCGCTTCGAGTCCCGGCAGCAGGCGCTTGCGGACTTCGTCGAGCAGCGCCGCCGCGGCCGGGCCGGCTGCCCGGCTCCAGTCGATCGGCCCGCGTTCGAGGTTCGGCGCCGGTGCGAGGATCGAGAACAGGTGCCGGTGTGCCGGGGCCAGCGCCGGGTCGCTCGCGGTGGGCCGGGTGATGAGCAGCGACGGGCCGCTCATCTGCCGTCCCTCCGTGATCAGCTCCCGGAAAGTCGCGGCCCACGCGTCGCCGAAGGAGACGGTGTGGTGCCCGACGTCGGGCCAGTTCCCGGCCGCTCCCACGTGCACGACGAGCGCGGATGGCCCGGGGAGAGCCTGCTTGGACGCAGCGGGGCCCGGTCGAGCAACCGGTAGCTCTCGGGTAGTTCGCAGGTGAGGACGACGGCGTCGCACGGGATCCGGTCTCCCGAGCCGGTCAGCACCGCCGACACCCGCCCGCCGCACCGTTCGAGAGTGTCGGCCGCTTCGCCGTAGCGGAACCGCACGCCGGCGGACTCGGCGGCCGCGGCGAGCGCCCGGGGCAGGGCGCCGATGCCGCCTTCGGGAAAGTACACGCCGCCGACGGTGTCCATGTAGGCGATCACGGCGTAGAGAGCGAGCGCCCTCATCGGTGATTCACCCGCGTAGAGGGCTTGGAAGGTGAACACACGGCGCAGTCGCTCGTCGCCGAGGAAGCTGGAGACCTTCGGGTCGAGCCGGCGGAACCCGCCGAGCGCGACCACCCGGGCCAGGTCGCGGGAGACGAGGCCCAGCGGCGAATCGATGTTCGACGCGACGAACCGGTCGAACTCGGCCCGGTAGAGCCGCGTGAGCCACCTCTGCAACCGGCGGTACCCGGCGGCCTCGGCCGGCCCGGCGAAGTCGCGGACTGCTTCGGTCATCTCTTCGGCGTCGGAGTGGACCGGCAACCGGCTCCCGTCGGCAAAGCAGGCGGTGTAGGCGGGATCCAGCCGGCGCATCGGCAAGTACGTGGTCATCTCGGCGCCGCCGGCGGCGAAAGTGTCCCGCACGATTTCGGGCATGGTCAGCACGGTGGGCCCGGTGTCGAGGCGGTAGCCGCCCAGCTCCAGCCGGCCAACGCGGCCGCCCGGGCCGGGACCGCGTTCGACGACCGTGACGCGCCGGCCGCGCCCGGCCAGGTGCAAGGCCGCGGAAAGTGCCGAAAGGCCGGCGCCGACGACGACAATTCGATCGGTCCTGCCCGGTACTGTCCTCATCGGACACGCTCCGTGCAGCGTGCCGCGAGCACGGCGAGCGTTTCGGCCATCCGGGCCGGCACGTCCGCACTGTCGATCGCATCCAGGGCTCTCCGCACCTGCTTGTCGATCAGCTTCTCCAGCTGGTCCGGCGCACCGGACGCGGTGATGGCGTCGCGCATTGCGACCACGGTGGCGTCGTCGACGGCTTCGCGGCTCAGGAGGCGCTCGAGCTCTCGCCGCAGCGTGGTGTCGGCCATCGTGACCGCGAGCGCGACGACGCTGGAGGCCTTCCGGTCGCGCAGATCCTGTCCCACGGGCTTGCCGGTCACATCCGGGTCGCCGAAGACGCCCAGGACATCGTCGCGGAACTGGAAAGCCTCGCCGACCAGTCCGCCGTAAACACCGAGGGCACGGGAAACCCGGGCGTCGGAGCCGGCCAGCGCGGCGCCGAGCTCCAGAGGCCGCCGGACGGTGTAGTTGCCGGACTTGCGGCGGAGTACGTCCAGAACTGCCAACCAGCTCGGCACGGTTCGGGCGTCGTTGACCAAGTCGGCGAGCTGTCCGGTGGCCAGTTCCGAGCGCATGGCGTCGTAGAGCGGCCATCCGCGCGACAAAGTTGCGGCCGGTAGCCCGCTTTCGCGCAGCATCTGTTCGGACCAGACCAGGAACAAGTCGCCGGACAGGATCGCCGCGGACTCGCCGAAACGGGCCGGTGAACCACTCCAGCCTTGGTCCTGGTGCCAGCGGGCGAACTGCGTGTGCAGCGCCGGTCTGCCGCGGCGCAGGTCCGCAGCGTCCATGACGTCGTCCTGAGCAAGGGCGAAGCAGTGCAGTAGTTCGAGACTGGCGACCGCCCTCACGGCGGCGTCATCTTCCGGCGCGCCGCAACACCAGCCGACGTAGGCGAACATCGACCGGAGAAACTTGCCACCGCGCACGAATTCCGGCAGCGCTGTGACGGCGAGTGCGCCTTCACACCGGCCGGTGAACTGCTCGTCGCAGCGTCGGGCGACGAATTCACCTACGCGGGCGGAAAGTCCCTCACCGAGCGCGGTCAGCCAATCGCGGGGGCCGGCCGCTGCCGGGATGACGCTCTCCGGCGTGGTCGCCATCCAATTCCTCTCCCCGTGTCGGCCGGTCTGGTCACGCGGAAGTTCACCTGCTCCCGTCGGGACCGGTTACCCCGGGCGCGGCCGGGTATGCGTATCGGGGCGACCGACTTCGACGACGGCGCACAGCGAATGCGAGGCGCAGACAGGAGCGTGGTCCATGGGGTTCAGGCACCGGCTCGACCGGCGGTGGCCGGAGGGCTGGCCGATCCGGCCTTTCGGTGAGCCGCGGTGGGCCGCGCAGCGACCGACGTTCGCCGAATGCAACCCCGCTGTGATCGACGCCGCCGTGGAACGGGCCGAGGCCCGGCCGTCCGGGAACTGGTACATGCTGGCCGCGAGCCGTCAGGTCCGGCCGGACCGGCCGTTCGGCCGGAGCATCGGCGGCCGTGAACTGGTCGCCTGGCGTACGCGCTCCGGCGACGTACGGGCCGGGCCGGGTGTGTGCCCCCACCTGGGCGCGCCGCTGGCCGAGGCCCGGCTCGACTGTGACGAGCTGGTGTGCCGCTGGCACGGCCTGCGGGTCGGCGACCGGCGACGGGCGGGCTGGTCGCCGCTCCCGGTTTTCGACGACGGTGTGCTGGTCTGGGCACGGCTGGATCAGCTTGGCGGCGAACCGCCGACCGCGCAGCCCACCGTCCCGGCCCGGCCCCGGCAGAGCGGCAGCGTGGACGCGGTGGCGACCGTGATAGGCGTGTGCGAGCCGGCCGACGTCGTCGCGAACCGCCTTGATCCGTGGCACGGCGCCTGGTTCCACCCGTACTCGTTCGCTCGGCTCAAGGTGCTCGAAGCACCCCTCGGCACAGACGTCGACGACCGGTTCCTCGTCGAGGTGACCTTCCGGCTGGCGGGGCGATGGGGAGTACCGGTGGTCGCCGAATTCTTCTGCCCCGGCCCGCGCACCGTGGTGATGCGCATCGTCGAAGGCGAAGGAGTGGGGAGTGTGGTCGAGACCCACGCCACCCCGTTGGGCGTCGGCGTGGACGGGCGGCCGAGGACTGCGGTCATCGAAGCGGTTGTCGCGGCTTCCGAGCGGGCCGGGTTCGCGGTCGCGCGCAAGGCCGCCGGTGCGCTTCGCCCGCTGATCCGCCGCACCGCCGAGCGCCTCTGGCGTGACGACCTCGCCTACGCCGAGCGCCGCTACTTGCTGCGCACGACCGATCCTGTCCGGGGGACTCCTGCCCGATCCTCCGAAGCCGGGGATGACTGAGTCGAATACCACCAAGCCCGATGGTCGTTTCACGCCGCGTTCTTTCGCCCGATCGGCTCAGCAAAACCCGCTGGAGCCGCGCAGAGTCGGACTTGCGTGCCTTGGTTTCGAGCGACCGGACGTGCTGGCACGGCCGCCTTCGGTGGGCGCATCGGAGGCGCGGCCCCTTCACGTACCGGGGGAGGACGCACTCCGCAAAGCTGCGGACCCGTACAGTTCGATGATCTTGCTGCTCTGCAAGATGGAGACCAGGAATCCTTTGATCAGCACGGCACACAGCCGGTTCAAACCCTCGTCCAGCAGTTTCAGGCTCTCGCGTGGGAAAGCCGGAGGTGACCCTCGCCCGAGTGCCCGTACTCGGAGCCGGCACGGACGAGGACGCCGCCCACGGCGAGCCGGGACACCAGCTCCTGGGCAGATAGTCCACTTCGGACTCTCGGGAACGCGTAGAAGGCGCGACGTGGCACCTCGACCTCGGCCCCTTTGCAGTCCGGAAAGCCGTTGCACCACACGGTCGCGACGTTCGCGGTGAGCGATGACGAGGCCCGCGGCGAACGCGCGCCGCAACGGTAGCGCGGCGTCCTGCACTGCGGTGGGCTGTGCTGGTACGAGCGCAGGTCCAGGCACTGCTGAGGCAAGCCCAAGACGAACTCGTGGCACTCGGCCAAGCCGCCGAGCGGGTGCACGCGGGCGTCTACGAGACCTGCGAACGCTGCGGCGGCCCGATCTCCGAAGGCCGGCTCGCCGCCCTGCCGGCGAGGCGGACTTGCATCGCCTGCGCGAACCGAATGTGACGCACCCACTCCACGGCAACGCAACGCGTCAAGACCCGTTCCTTCGCGTTGAACCACCACCTCGCTCGGCGGTTCGAGGTCGGTCGGGTCGTCCTCGCGGGCGACACTCCTGTCCGCCGGTCGGACGCCTGGGTGGTCGAACGCCGGCCGATCGTCGACATCATCCTCGACATCGTGACCAGCCCCGGGCATCAAAGTGCCCTGTCGGCACGCGAGCGCTCCGGCGGCCATCAGTTCCTGCAGGCTGCGCACTTCGAGGGAGGTCAAAAAGAGCTCTGCGCCGCTGCCTTCGAATTCTGATGAAGCCGCGGTACCCAAGCTCTTCCGGGCGATCGCTGGGGGCGGACTGGGAAGTCTTCTGCCGACCACCGACACCGGACGTCCGGTGTACCGGAGCCGTTCACCTCGCCGCCACGAGGTCGGCACCTGGGTCCGGCACGCTCGCCGAGGTTTGAGCGACAGAACGGACGAGACGGACAGATGGCGACGTTTTCTCTGGATCGGCGGCGGTTCCTGACGCTGGCCGGTGGCACGGTCGGTGCGGTGGCGCTGGGGGCGGGGCAGCTCGCGGAAGCGGCGGAGCTGGACCCCGCGCCGTTCACCCTGGGGGTGGCTTCCGGCGAGCCCGACCACACGAGCGTGGTGCTGTGGACGCGGCTCGCGCCGGACCCCCTGGACGCGGCGACCGGCGGAATGCCGGCCGAGCCCGTGCAGGTGACGTGGGAGCTGGCGCGCGACGAAGGGTTCCGCCACGTGATCGCGCGCGGGGCGGTCACCGCGATGCCCGAGTCGGCGCACACCGTGCACGTGCTGGCGACAGACCTGGCGCCGGATCGGTGGTACTGGTACCGCTTCACGGCTGACGGCGTCCGCAGCCGTACCGGCCGCACGCGCACGCTGCCGGCGCCCGGGGCGAAGCCGGACGTGATGCGGTTCGCGTTCGTGTCGTGCCAGTCGTGGGCGGGCGGGCCGTACCCGGCCTACCGCGACCTGGCCGGGCAGGACCTCGACTTCGTCGTGCACCTCGGCGACTACATCTACGAGACCACAAAGGGCGGCCTCGACGAGTTCCGTCGGCTGCACGCGCTGTACAAGACCTCCCCGGACCTGCGCGCGGCACACGCGAGGTTCCCGTTCTTCCTCACCTGGGACGACCACGAGGTGCAGAACAACTACGCCGGCGACGTCGCGGGCGGCGCCGGGGACGGCCGGCCGTTCCTGGAGCGGCGCGCCAACGGTTACCAGGCGTACTACGAGCACCTGCCGATGCGCCCCGAGCAGCAGGCACACGGTCCGGACGCGCTGATGTACCGGCGGATGAGCTTCGGCCGGCTCGCGGAGTTCAGCATCCTCGACACGCGCCAGTATCGCTCCGACCAGGCGCTGGGCGACGGCCGCAAGGAACCGACCGGCGAGGTGTTCGACCCGGCGCGCACGCTCACCGGACCCGAGCAGGAGCGCTGGCTGCTCGACGGGCTCGCCGCGTCGAAGGCCACCTGGAACGTGATCGCGCAGCAGACCATCATGGCGCAGTTCGACTACGACCTCGGGCCGGGCAAGATCGTCAACCTGGACCAGTGGGACGGCTACCCGCCGGCCCGCGCGCGCATCCTCGACTTCATCGCCCGCGAGCGGCCCGCCAACCCGGTGGTGCTGAGCGGCGACTGGCATACGCACTGGGTCAACGATCTCAAGACCGACTTCGACGACCCGCACTCACGCACGATCGCCACCGAATTCGTGGGCACGTCGATCTCGTCGGGCGCCGGCTGGGACGCCGACGTCCGACTGGGCCTGCCGGCGAACCCGCACGTCAAGTTCTACAACGGCACCTACCGCGGCTACGTGAAGTGCGTGGTCACCCGCGAGAAGTGGCGCAGCGACCTGCGGATCGTGCTCAACGCGAGCGACGCGGCGTCGCCCGCCTACACGATCGCGGCCTACGAGGTGCGCGACGGCGTGCCGGGCGCGTACCGCGTCGACGACGGCGACGGCCTGGCCGGGGTGGTCACCGACCGCGCGAACGGCAAGCCGCTGGGCAATGTCGAGGTCGCCGTGCACCGGGAGGACGGGTCGCGCCTCGTCGCCGTCACGACCGACCCGGCCGGCGAGTACGTCGCCTTCGCCCCTGCCGGCGCCTACACCTTGCGCGTCAACGGGGTCGGCTACGACCTGGCGTCCGTGCCGGTGCAAATCGGCGCGACCGGCGGGTCCACAGTGGACTTTCGGCTGACGCGGTCGGTGGCCGGCGCGGCGACGGGCCGCACGGTGCCCGGCCCGCAGTCGCAGGCCACCGCGTCGGATTTCGTGCTGGCCAACGACCTGCTGGCGCTGGCGATTTCGGCCGGCACCACCGACCCGCAGCTGCCCGGTGTCACGCTGGGCAAGCCGCTCGACCTCGCCGCGCTCGGGCACCTCGACCAGCTCGACTGGATGAACCTGCCCTACGCCTCGGCGGCGCAGCCGCGGGGCGGCAACGCGTGGCAGCAGCTGACCGTGCGGGCCACCGCCGTCGAGCTCATCTCGCCGACCGAGGTCCGGGTGACCGGCGCGAGTACCGCGGTGGCGGGCATCGGCGTGGTGACCACGTTCGGCGTGCGCACGGGCGAGCCGTGGGTGCGCGCGGAGACCGTGTTCACCAACACCGCCGACGCGGCCCGCACGTTCTGGCTCGGCGACGTCCTCGACCACGACGGCACCGGCCAGCGCAGCGGCATCGCCGGCCACGGCACCATCACCGCCTCCGCGCCCGCCGACTTCACCCCCACCGCCCCGTGGCTGGGCATGACCGGCTCCGACCGCCAGACCTACGGCTTGCTCTACGACGAACCGGGCTTCACGGTGTACGCGTGCGGCATCTGGGCCATGACGCAGCGGCAGATCACGCTCGCCCCCGGCGCCGCCTTCACCCTGGGCCGCCGCATCGCCGCCCTCGACAACGGTGGCGGGGCCGATCCGTTCGCGGTGCTCGCCGGTCTCTGATCGCCGGCCAGGGTGGGGCGCCGCAAAATTCGGTGCTCCACCCTTCGGCCTCTTCGCCGGGCGTAACGGCGGCGTGTGGGCCCGGCGACCTCGTGCTCGCCGGGCCGTCGGCGCGGGTTCCGGCACGGTCATGCTCGCCCTCGCGGGGACGGCTGGCGCTGGGCGAGTCTGACTCGGTTCACCCGGCGTAACGCGTCGATCGTGGTTGCCGGTGAAGTGGTGAAGCAGAAGCGCCGCCCTGTTCCATACCGGCTGAGCGACCGCTATCCCTTGCTCGAGGCGGCACATCTGCCGCCGTTCGCGGGCTCCCGGGTCGACCTGCTCGGCCGCTCCTCGTTCCTGTCGACAACGACCCCCGTGCCATCGCCGCGCCGGGCGTTCGGGTTTCGCCGGTGTGAGTGCGGGCACCCGTCGGCATGATGAGATCGATTCTCCGTGGCCTCGCCGCTGGGGCGGCGGGTACGACGGCGTTGCACGCCGTCACCTACCTGGACATGGTGCTGCGCGGCAGGCCGGCCAGCCGGACCCCGGAGCAGAGTGTGACGCGGTTGGCCGACTTGGCCGGTATCACGATCCCCGCCGACGGGCGGGAAAGCCGGGTTTCGGGGGCGGGTGCGTTGCTCGGCATCGTGTCCGGTCTGGTGGTGGGGACGGGTTACGGCGCCATCCGGGCGGCGGGCTGGCGGCCCTCCGCGACGACGGCCGGAGCGGCCACCACCGCGGGCGCCATCGCCGTGTCGGCCGCGCCGATGGCGGCGATCGGGGTGTCGAACCCGCGCAACTGGTCGCTGTCGGACTGGGTGTCCGACGTGGTGCCACACATCGCATACGGCTGGGTCATGACGGCGGCTTACGCGGCGATGCTCGACCGCGACGAGTCCGGTTAGCCCGGGCGGACGGGTCTGACCTGGTTCTGTCATCGGCTGCGGAGGAGTTTCCTGACTCCCGCGACGACGAGGAGGCCACCGGCCAGCACCCAAGCTCCTGCCACGATGACCCGGTCCATCGCAACTGTGGCGCGAGCCTACCCGTGATCACCAGCAGACCACATCGCGAGCCTCGCACGCAGCAAGATAGATCTCACCTTGAGCTACACCGACGAGGATCCTCAACCCAGCCAGCTCGCCGGGTACGTCGCGAACGCCATGGCACGAGGCTTGGTCAGCTCGCGAACGAAGACCGTCGGGGTGGTCCTTCGCGATGTCACGCGGGCGTATTAGATACGCGATCTTGCGGGCGTACCACTGGCCCGGCCCTGACAAGAGTGCTATCTGATTTTCCGGGGATCCTGCGCAAAATGCCTGACAATTCCCCTAGATACACAGTTTTTACAGCAAATATATACATTCTAGAGAATTCGAACATTGCGACTTTTTTTGGGCCCAAGTCCACGTCGAAGCGCACATGCTCGGAACTGAGCGCACAGTCCAGCGGGCGATGGTTCAGGGCGAGTCGACCAGGGCGCGGTAGAGCGATGCCATGAACAGTGTAGGGCCAGCAAGCCGCCGCGGAAGGCAACCACAGCGCCGGCCCAGGGTCATCGACGAGGCAATGCTCGTCTTCGCCGGCGCCCTACAGGACAAGGGTGTCCCGATGCCCGAGATCGCGACGAAGCCGACGATCCGCACCGGCAAGAACGCCGGGAAGCAGAGGGGCTTCTCGCGGATGTAGTTTGCGGTCCAGCTGGGAGGCGACGGCGAGAACCCCCTGGCGGCCAACATCCCGCCCCCTCCGACCGTGCCCAAGCTGAGCCTGATCATCGGCGCCGGCTTCCCCGCCGGCGTGTCACCACTCAGTTCGGCTCGTGCCCAGACGATGCCTAAAACGATCCGTCGCGAGACACCCACTTCTGATCGCTGTTTCCGCAGGAGAGATCTGTAAAACTTGCCGTGTCCGCGCCACTGTCACGTTCTCGGGCGTTTGCGAAGTGGTCTGGATCATTCGACGGTCTGCCTGCTGCGTTCCACCAGGCATCAGGTCGCTCGCCGGGCTGCTCGACTGCCGCCCGGTCGGCCGCGCCCGCGGTGGCGGGGGCGGCCGGCGTGGTCGGGAGGTCGACCAGCTTCGGAAGTCGGGCGTTCATCAGCTCGTCGTCCGCCCGTTCGTGCTGTATCACGCGGACCGCGCGCGCTTGCTGCGCCGGGTCGTGCAGGTTCGCCCGCCGGCGGGCGCGGTGCACCTTGCGCGTCCACCGCGCCGCGGCCGACCACCGGCGCTTGCCATCGCCCTGGGGTTTGCCCTCGCTCAGCAGCCGGGTGTATCGGTCGGCGGCCCGCTCGCGGCGACGTTGCAGCGCGTCCCGCTCCGGCTCGCCCAGCCCGTCCAGGACAGCATGCATCGCGCAGCTTGCGCAGCGGGCGGCCAAGGTAGGACAGCTCGGTGGTCGTGCCGCTGTGGCGGCGGGCTTCGCGGACGTCGACACCGAGGGCCTGATGGATCGCCAGCAGGCCGAACACGGCGAAGACCAGACGCACGACCAGGTCCCGGGTGCGCAAGGCCCCTCGTCGCAGGTCGAGCCGCACCCGCTGACTCCGAGGTTCAGCCGCAGTGATCGAGGCTTCCCGCTGGACTACTTCAGCCAGTCCGCGTAGCGAGTGGGAGCGATGCGGGCCCCGTCCTTGGTGGTGAGGACGGCGTCGGTTACGGCGCCGAACACGCCTGCGTTGTTGTCGACCGTCACCGTGCGGCTGTCGCCCTTGGCGGCAAGGGTGATGCGACCCAACTCATCCAGCGGGTAGGTGTCCGGGCCACCCAGGTCGAGGGTTCCGTTCAGGGGCGCGCCGGCTGCAACCTCCGCGACGGTGGCGGCAACATCAGCCGCTGCGACGGGCTGCAGCAGCGTTTCGGGCAGGCGGACGGTGTCGTCGTCGGCGGTCCAGGACAGGACCGAGTCGATGAACTCCATGAACTGAGTAGCCCGGACGATGGAGTACGGAACCGGACCAGCCTTGAGGAGATCCTCCTGCAACGTCTTGGCGCGATAGTAGTCAAGCCCGGAAACCTGGTCGACGCCGACGATCGACAGGATGACGAAGTGCCCGATGCCCGCCTTCTCGGCCGCGGCCAAGAGATTGTCCATCGAGGCCTGGAAGAACGCGAGCGAGGCCTCGTCGAAGGTCGGGGAATTGGTCAGGTTGACGACCACATCAGCGCCGGCCAGCGACTCCTCCAGACCCTGTCCGGTGATGATGTCGACCCCCGGTGGACCTCGAGTGCGGCACGGCGTCGTGCCCTGCCGCCCTCAAGTCCTCCACGACGTGCGACCCAATTAGCCCGGTCCCGCCGATGACTGCGAACTTCACGACCTGTTCCTCCCCTTCTGGATACCTATGTCCACAATCTCGGACACGTTATATCCGAGAAAATACACGGACACTATGTATCCGAGTCAAGTCGGCAGTGTGATTGACTGACGGAGTGAAGATGTCGGGCGGAGTCGAGTGGGCACTGCACTGCTGTGTCGTGCTGACCTCGGTGGACGAACCAGCTCCCGCCGCGCGGCTCGCCCAGCTGCATGATGTCTCGCCCAGTTACCTCGCTAAACAGCTCCAGGCCCTCTCCGGCGCCGGGCTGATCCGCTCCGTCCAGGGAAAAGCGGGGGGTTACATCCTCGCTCGCTCCCCTGGGTCGATCACCGTGCTCGACGTCGTCGAGGCCGTCGACGGGCCGTCACCAGCCTTCGTCTGCACGGAGATCCGCCAGCGCGGCCCGCTGGCCACCCCGCCCGAGGCCTGCACAGCACCCTGCGCGATCGCCCGCACCATGGCCGGCGCCGAACAGGCGTGGCGCGAGGCGCTCCGCGCGGTGTCCATCGCTGACCTGGCCCGCGACGTCGGCTCCACCAACCCGGGCGCTCTGGCCGGCATCAGCACCTGGCTCCGTCAGGCACAGGCGTAAGACTGCCGGGCTCACCGGCTGCCCGCCTGCCGGTCCAGCCGGCCGGTGACCGACCCAGCCCACGCCGCACGCAGCAGAGCGGTTACACCATCAGGGCCACGGGAGCCGAGTTGACACAAGGGTTGGCGACGACATGTCCGACGACCGGTTCGATGCCGGACTCCCGCATGCCGGCTCCGCCGGCGACCGCGGCGTTCCCCACGGTCCGGGCTGTCACGCCCAACACACTCATCGCCAAACGCACAGACCTCGTCCTATATTAAATGTACGTACATTTTGTCGGTCCCTGACCTGGACCGCGACAGCCCGGAGGAGAGTCATGCCCAACGTGGACACCGCACACTTCGATCTTGTCGTGATCGGGTTCGGCAGAGGCGGGAAGACGCTGGCCGCCGCGATGGGGCGAAGTGGCAAGCGGGTGGCCGTGATCGAGCGGTCGGCGGAGATGTACGGGGGCACCTGCCCCAATGTCGGGTGCGTACCGACCAAGTCGCTGATCCACCAGGCCGAGACCGGCGCCGGTCACGGCGAAGCCGTCGAGAAGACCCGGAACCTGACGACGAAGCTGCGTGGCGTCAATTTCGTCACCCTCGACTCGATCGACTCGGTCAGCGTCCTCACGGGACAGGCCGCTTTCGTCGACCCCAAGACCGTGGAGGTCAGTGCCGGCGATGACCGGCTGACCGTGACCGGCGACACCATCGTCATCAACACCGGGGCCGAGCCCGTGGTGCCCGGCATCCCGGGGCTGGCCGGGAGTCCCCGGGTGCACACGAGCACCGGTCTCATCGGGCGCGAGAACCTCCCGCGGAGGCTGGCTGTGCTCGGCGGCGGCCATGTCGGCATCGAGTTCGCCTCGATGTTCGCGCAGTTCGGCAGCGAGGTGACGGTGCTCGACCAGACGCCACGCATCCTCGGCCGCGAGGACGACGATGTCGCGGCGGCCGCGGAACAGGTGCTCGTCGACGCCGGGGTCCAGTTCGTCCTCGATGCCCAGGTCATTCGGATGACCGAGACGGACGAGGGGGCCAAACTCGATTACCGGCGTGGCGACGGCGAGGACTCGATCGTCGTGGACGCGGTGCTGGTCGCGGCAGGCCGCAAGCCGGCCACGGAAGGCCTCCACCTGGATCGCGCGGGCGTGGCGACGACTGCCGGCGGTGCGGTCGAGGTGGACGATCGCCTGCGTACCAGCCAGCCGCACATCTTCGCGGTTGGCGACGTCAAGGGCGGGCCGCAGTTCACCTACGTCTCCCTCGACGACAGCAGGATCGTCGCCGATCAGCTCGCGGGTCGTAGAACTCGGTCGACGGCCGACCGGGCGCACATCCCGTACACGCTCTTCCTGACGCCACCGTTGGCCCGGGTGGGGCTCACCGAACGGGATGCACGCGAGCAGGGGTACGCGGTGAAGGTGTCGCAGAAGGCGGTCGCGGACATCGTTTCGATGCCCAAGGCGAAGATCCTCGGCGAGACCCGAGGGCTGATGAAGTTTGTGATCGACGCGGAGACGGACCAGATCCTCGGCGCCGCGCTGCTGAGCGTGGACGCGCAGGAGCTGATCAACACCGTCACGCTGGCCATGCGGCACGGCGTGACCGCGACGGATCTGCGTGACGCGATCTACACGCACCCGTCGTCGACCGAGGCCTTCAACGAAGTGCTGTCCGCTTCCCGAAGCTGACATGGCAGGAAGGCCTCCCAGTAGCGCGCGCCGAAAAACAACGCTTAAGCGGGAAGGTATGCGACACGTCTGACGTAGCAGGCATAACGGATAGTGGCCAGGCTTCCGCTGTTCGGGGATGAAAATGGGCCTCACATCGCCGCGGCGGCCGACGTCGCCACGCGCATGATCTGCGTGGTCGTGCTGGGCCCGATGAGCATGACGGCGGTGGACGCGTCGCTGCTACTGGCCCGGATGTTGGCGCCGGAGCCGATGCGCCCGGGCTGGGCCGAAGCGCTGCGGATGTCCGCGTCGATGCTGCCGCACCGGTCCCTTGTGGACATCGACGCGCGCCTGGAGCAGGCGGCGGCGAAGCCGGTGATCGTGCCGGACACGATCACCGTGGACCGCGGGACGATCTACGAGTCGGAGACGTTCCGGCGCGCGTGCGAGCGGCTCGAGTCTCGCTGCAGCCGGTGCGGCCGGGCACGCCGACGGACAAGGGGATCGTCGAGCGGACGCTGCAGTCGGTGAACACGCTGTTCTGCCAGCACGTTGCCGGCTACACCGGCCCCTATCGGCTGCTGAGCGCGGTCTGCTCGCAGCAGGTGCGCGACGACCACTCCGCCGTCCCGCTCGCCCAGGCCCGGAGGGCCACTACGGCGGCGGCACCGCCAGCTTCTGCTCGACCATCGGCCCTCACCCCCGACCGCGCCGTGGCGATGCTGGAGGGAATGCCGACCCTCGGCTTCACACCGCAGGACGTGCGGACCGCCCGAGAATCCTTCGTGCTGGCCAAAGCCCGCGACCCCCGCAACATCCCCGGCTGAACAGCCACTGCCGCCACGCGCGTGTCGTGCAGGCCGGCGAGCAGGTCACCGTCCTCGACGCGGTGCAGCACATCCTCGTCGGTGAACCTCAGCTCGGCCGCAGCACGGAAGGCGCGGACCTCGTCCCAGGTGACCGGGGTCGAGACGGCCGGGGTGTCGCGGCCGCGCAGCGACGGGGCGATCGTGGTCTTCGCAACGTGGTTCTGGGACCAGTCGATCAGCACGCGGCCCGCGCGCAAGTCCTTCGCCATCTTGGCGACCACGAGCTCGGGCAGCTCGGCGGCGAGCTGTTCGGCGACCGCCTTCGCGTAGGCCGAAGTGCGCTCGGGCTGGCGAGTGCGGACGCCGCAGTACACCTGCAGCCCCTTCGAGCCGCTGGTCTTCGGCAGCGGGGTCAGCCCGTCGCCGGTGAGGACCTCCAGCAGCCGCTCGGCCACCCGGGCGCATTCGACCACGCTGGCACCCTCGCCTGGGTCGAGATCGAACACGAGCCGGTCCGGGGACCGGCGCTTCGACTCGGGGCCGACCCGACCAGGAGAGGATGGCCGCTCGGGCCGACGTAGTGCTCCGGCTCGATGCCGCACACCTCGCACCGTTCTCAGTCCGAGGCGCTGACGAAGTTGTTGCTCAGCCGCGAATCTTGACCGCGCGGTCTTTGGGGTAAAGAGACACACACGGGGCCCTGACGCTGCTTTGCCGACTCGGGCAATAGTTGACGGATCCGTCTGGCGCCGTACCGCCAGGCCAGGTCAGAGGATAAGGCTGCACGGTTGGGAGCGCAGCCCAGCCAGACGGTTCCCCTGATCTCCCGCGTCCACTCCAGCAACCCGGTCCGCTCGGCGGTCAGCGGGCGAACCGAGGATCAAGCCGCCGTTGCGGCGCTCCTCATCGGTGTTTGAAAAGTCGAGACATGGGATGTCGCAGAAAAGATCATCGCTCACGAGTATCAGATCACCACGTAAGACACACTCTTACCCACCGCCTCACCATGAGAGCCGAAATACTCCAATATCGGTAACTCCCGGTCCGTCTATCGACCGACCGGGAGTTACCGAAGGGCTCGAAGTCTAGCTAGTGAACCTGTTCGGGAACTGTGTGACGATTCCCTTGCTGTACATGTCAGCCATGGACGCCATGTGCTCTTCAGCCTTGCCGTAGTCACGAATTGCGCCAGTGAAGTCGTTCTTCAGAAGATCCACGGCGTATGCGGCCGTTTGATCGATGTGCTGACGCCACATCGTCTCACTGTCTGCAAGGGGCCAACTTTTAGGGTTTAACGACGACGTATAGTCCGCGATTTGCTTCGCATTGTCGTACCAAGCTTTCATTGCCGACTGAAGTCCGGCGTTGTCGCCAGCCTGAGCTGCTTTCAGAACCGGGACCGCATCGTTAATATGAGTAGTCAGCAGGTCCGTCAGCTGTTTACCTTTGTCGGCACCGTAGTAGACCGCGAACGCCGCGCCAATGTCCGGCTGATTCTGCAGAAGCCGATTCACTGTAGGCTGCAATGCGTTTTGGTCATGAAAGAACGCATTGACAGTCGAGTAAGTCCACTCCATGTGTTGTGACCACAGGTTCCGCTGACCGGTGTACAACTTCACTTCGGCGTCCGTATTGGCATTATGTGCCATCGCATCCATCGACATGGTTGTCGACGCACTCGCTCCATTGGACGGACTCGACGAACTACATCCGCTGACGATGGTAGCGACAGCACTGAATCCGGCAACCACGGCCGCCAGTTTCAGGCGCACATCGTGCGATCGGTTCGCGGACATCCACTTCGAGGTGGTCATCTTTTTCCTCTCTAGCGTGTCGGTGACACGCAACCCCGCGCTGCCACGCTTGGCATCCCCGGGCTCTCACTACCAGAGTGACCTTCAATGCGGTCCGATGCCAGGCACTCCTGGCCGTCCTTCACACAACTTCGGACACGAATCACTCAATTCTTGGAGAGTTCCGGCGACGAGAGGCGCTTCGACGGCAACCGACTGACTGTGACTACTCAGGAAGCATCCTGAAAACGCCGTGGTCAGCCAATGTTCGCACAGGCCTGGATCACAAGGTCGGTCGGATCTTGGCTTCCAGAAGGGCGCGGAGCGAACATCTAGACGCGGGGGCCGACCCGACGACATCACCGGCCAGGTAACTGACAGTTTGCGGGATGAACCCCTTCACGTTGACCCGTCCGACTCGCGAGCGGCAGGAAGCCTTGTCTCGCTACGACTCCCGACGCTGACCAGTCGCGCGGCCGGGCACCCCCCACTTCCCGAACCAACGCCAGGAACACCCGTGTTTCAGCTTGCCGCAGCGGTGAACTGGGTTGCCGGGCGAAAACTGACCAAGTTCCCACAAATATGAACATTAGGTCGGCAGGGGAGCCAAGGCTGCGACGCTTCAGGACAACCCGACACTTCGGAACTGAGCGTCGGGTTCGACGGTTGCGAGGTCAGGACAGTGCCCAGCTCGAGGAGAGTGGTGTTCGTCGTCTTCGACGGGGTAAAAAGCCTGGACATGGCAGGTCAGGCCGGGGTCTTCGCGGAAGCGACCCTCTTCGGGTCGGACTACTCGTTGTGCTAAGGCATGTCTCGTAACCCGGTGTGGGCTTGGCCTGCCCGGTAGTTGATCATGGTGTTGTGCAGGTGATCTCGGCGTCGCGGTCGGAGTGGATTGCCCCGTTCACGGGGTTGGAACCGGGTCAGTTCCGCAAGCTGGTGCGGGCCGTGGCGAAGCGAGGTGGCGATGAGATCGCCGATGGTCGGCCTGGTCGTCAGTGGCGGCTTGACCTGGCCGATCGTGTGCTTTTGGTCGCGACGTACTGGCGGACGAACCTGACGATGCGCCAGATCGGACCGTTGTTCGGGGTGTCGCATTCCGCGCACCGGGTGATCGACGCCATCGGACCGCTGCTGGCGATGGCCCCGGTTCGCAAGCGGCGGATCGACTCGGTCGCGATCGTGGACGGCCCCCTGGTGCCCACGCGGGATCACCGGCTGGCGGCACCGTCGAAGAACTATCGGTACGCGGCGAACGTGCAGATCGCGATCCACGCCGACACCCGGCTGGTGATCGCCACCGGCGACGCGAATCCGGGCAACCGCAACGACTGCACCGCCTACCGCGACTCCGGAATCGAGAACCGCAAGGACACCGTGAACGCGCCGCGCAGCGGTTCGGGCAGTTCGGGCAGCGGTGGGAGCCGCAGCACGGCGAACGACGAAACCATGGTTTCCTGTGTGCCCGGGAGCCAGGCGGTCCAGGCGCGCAGCACATCGGCCGTCCGCTCACCGGGGAAATTGAGGCCGCCGCCGTAGAGGCGGGGCACCGGGAACAAGTCGAACTCCAGCGCGGTCACCACGGCGAAGTTGCCCTTTCCACCGCGCAGCGCCCAGAACAGTTCGGGTTCGGACTCGGCGTCGACCTGCCGCAGTTCGCCGTCCGCGGTCACCACCTCGAGCGAGAGCACGTGGTCGGCCGCGTAGCCGTGGGAGCGGCCGAGGGTCGAGCTGAGGCCGCCGCCCAGGGTAACCGGAGACTCCCACCGTGGGATTCGACCCGTTGAGCGGGGCCAGCCCGACCTTCGCCGCTTCCGCGACGACCTCGGCCCACAACGCCCCGGCGCCGACCCGGGCCGTGTGGCCGACGGTGTCGATCACCACGTCGTTCATCCGATGCGTCGCGATCACGACGGCGCCGCGTGCCGCGCCGACCATCTGGTGGCCGGTGGTCTTCACCAGGACCGGCCGGTGCCGGCCCGCCGCGAACGCGACCGCGGCCTGGACATCAGCCGCGCTCTGCGCCACCACCACGATCACCGCGGGCACCAGCTCGTGGTTCAGGTTGAAGACGGCGCGTTCTTCGTCGTATCCCGCGTCACCCGGCAGCAGAACCGGACCCGCCACCACAGCAGCCAGGGACGCGGCTTCATCAGCAGCACCGGCGGCAAAGGAGAATCGTCGAAAGTCTTGGTATTTCCCCTGGGAACATCGGGAAACTGGGCGGCGCTGTCACCACTCAGGAAGCGTCCTGGGTGACACCGTGGTCAGCCCAATAGCGAACGTGCGGCAGATCGTCGTCGAGCCAGTACGCGGTGTCCTCGGTCACCACGAGAACTTCACCCCATTTCGCGCCGACGTCGCCGCGGCCGATTTGCGGCTCGAACGCCCACAAACCCGGCTCACACGGCCGGTCGGACCTCGGCTTCCAGAAGGGCGCGGAGCGAACGTCCAGGCGCAGAGCCGATCCGACGACGTCGCCCACCAGATAGCTGACCGTCTGCGGGCTGAAACCCTTCACGTTGAACGTCGGCAACCGCAGGCCGGGCACTCGGCCGACGCGTTGTCGATCCTGGCCTGGGTATCGCCCTTGCGCACCATCTCCAGAATCATCGGACGAAAGGCGGCGAGCGCCATTCGGGTTTCGTGGAATTCTTCCGTCGGCCCGCCGAGTGTGCAAGAGTGCCCGATATCGGCGGCTCCACGCCGCTAGATGGGGCCGACATCGAGGATGATCGCATCGCCGTGGGCCAACCGACGACTGCTCGGCCGATAAGTTCCGCTGCCACGAGCCGTTTTGGGCTCGAAGAGGTCTCGGGCCCGACGCGGAAGCCGCGGAAAGCCCAGAAATCGAGTACGGTCGCCGAACCACACGAAGCCGTAGTGGAAGAAGCGGGAAACGCCACGCGCGCGAAGCCAGCGCTCGAGCATCCCGGCCGCCTGCTGCTCGGTGATCCCTTCGTGCAATTCGGCTTCGATCGCGACAACCGCGTCGAAGGCGAGACGTTGAGCCGCCTTGAACGTTACGAGTTCTTCGTCGGTGAACAATTCGCGGGTCAAGGTGGGGTGCCTCCGGTGGTGGCGTCGATGTTGATCAGCACCAGCGTCTGTGAGCCCGGTACGGCTCTGAAGAGCAGAACCCGACGAAAATCCCACAGATCCGGACAGTAGCGGACAACCTTGCCGACCCGGCGCAGTCGAGTCCGAATTTGTGGGCTGCCTGTCACTCACCGCCTGGTCGGGACTTCGCCGATCGCAAAACTGGACGCAGGAAACCCCCCGTCTTACAGGAGCCCTCGTGTGCGCAAGCGGCGACGCAGCAAGTGGATCGACCTCGGAACCCTCGTCGTCGACGATGGTCAGCTACGACTGGGTCTGCGAAACGAACGGCGTACTGACTCGCGCCGAGCGGTCAACCGTCCGCACCGGCATGCGAAAATTTCTCCTGGAGACGATCGGTGATTTCATCACGTGGCCGATGAACAGGCCACGTTCGACGGAAACCCTCGTTCCGGAATTTCCTGACGCCGAAGTTGCGAGCGCCGCCGTCGAGATGTCCAAGAAGCAAGGCACCACGCTTCTCTTCCACGGTTACCGAACCTGGCTGCTCGGAACAGCGTTGACCCAGGCGGACCACACCGAGGTTGATGCGGAACTTCTCTTCGTGACGGCACTGCTGCACGACTCGGGAATGCTCGTCAGCGTGCCCGGGGAGGATTTCACCCGGCGGTCGGCGGACACCGTTCTCGAGGTTTTCGACCGCGCCGGCGCGCCGCGGCGCAGAGCCCTCGAAGCCGCCGATGCCGTGGTCGCGCACGCGACACCAGGCCTCGACAGGTCCACGGACCCGATCGGCTACTACGTCCAGGGCGGTGCCATGGCCGATCTTGCCGGCATCCGCAGATGGGATCCGCCGTCCGGGGCCACAGGTCAAGGCTATGCCCTGTACCCGTCCCACGACATCCACCGCACTCTTTCGGCACTGGCTCGCCGAAACGCCGAAGAACTACCCGACGGTCGAATGGCGCTGCTCGCTCCGAAACCATTGGGCAAGGCACTTCGCTTGGCACTGAATTTCTCGACCGGGTGACTGGCACGAATTCTACGGCCTGCCCGTGGTCTTGAACCGGTCGCGGTACTGACTCGGCGAGAGCCCCAATCGGGCCACGAAGGTGCGGCGCATCGTCTCCGGGCTCCCGAATCCCGCGCCCTCCGCCGCCTCTTCGACGTTGTGTCCTGAATCCAGCAGCGACTTCGCGTGATCAAGCCTCACTTTCTCGACATACCTCGCCGGCGTCATGTCGAACTCCGCTTGGAAGAGCCGGATGAGGTGCCGAGCGCTCACCCCGACCCGGTCGGCGAGCCGGCCGGCGCTGTGATCCAGACCGGGGTCCGCGGAAATGAGATCGACAACGTCCCGCAGCGTCGGCGTCCGGGCGGGCTTTATCTCCAGAGGAGCGGAGAACTGCGACTGGCCACCGGGACGTTGCATGAAAACGACAAGGTTTCGAGCAACGGCACGCGCGAGGTCGGGGCCGTTGTCGGCCTCGACCAAGGCCAGGGCGAGGTCGATCCCGGCGGACACCCCCGCCGACGTGAACACCCCTCGGTCCTGTACGAAGAGAGCATCCGGGAGCACGTCGACGTCCGGGAACGCACGAGCGAAAAGCTGCGCGTAGCGCCAATGGGTGGTTGCCCGACGCCCGGACAACGCGCCCGCAGTGGCCAAGGCGAAGGAACCCGTGCAAATGGAGACGAGCCGGCGGGTCCGCTCGTGAAGCACCCGGATGGCAGCCACGAGCTCGGGATCGATGGGGGCGCTGACAAGGACATCGCCGCCGCAGACCACGATGGTGTCCGCGTGCGCCACGCTGTCGGCGGGACCGTCGACGGGCATGGTCGACCCGGTCGAGGTGGCCACGGCCTCACCCGAGGGAGACACATAGGACAGCGCGTAGTCCGCGCCGAAGAGGTTCGCTTCGGCGAAGACCTCGGCGGGCCCGGCCACGTCCAGGCTTTTCACCCCGTCGAAGATGACGAACACCACGTTCCTCGAGCTGGGCACTGTCCTGACCTCGCAATCGTCGAACCCGGCGCAGGTTGCCGAAGCGCCGGGTTGTCTGAAGCGTTGCATCCGTGGCTCCCCGTGCCGAACCGATGTCCGGATCTGTGGGAACCCGGTCGGTTTTCGCTCTTCAGCACAGTTCACCACTCCCGGCAGACTGACAGAGTCCACCTGGAAGTCGTGATAGGACAACGCTTCCCGCTCGGTCAGCCGACCTCATTGCCCCCTCGTCGCAACAGCAGGGAACTCGTCGACAACAACGCGAAGGACAGACACCGGAATCACGCGAAACCAAGTTGATCCGGTTTCATGCCGACTTCGGGTCGGGCAGATCAGTGCGGTGGAGGGAACCGGGTCGGTGACGAAAGCGGTGGCACGTTTCTCGGCCGTTCGCCGATCACCGGCGCCGACGACATGACCACGCGGCGCCCCGCGCCGCCCGTCGGGCGCGCTCCCGGCGCTCTGGGCCGCTGGCTCGCCGGCGGTGCGCTCGTGGCCGCGGCCGCCGGCCTCGCTTACCTGCTCTCGGCGGCCAGTGGCTCGCTGCCGCACATGCTTCCCGGCTACGACGTGTGGCAGGAGCAGGCGTACGCCCGGATTCCCGCATTCCTGCGCTGGTGCCTCGGCGACACGACCGAGGCGCAGTCGTTCAAGGCCGATCTCGGTGGGCTCGGCCTCCTCGCCGGCAGCTGGATCGCCCATGTTGCGGCGACCCGGCGGCGCCGCTGGGCCGGGTTCCCGATCGCTGTCGGCACCGGGTTGTGGCCGTGGCTCACCGGATCGGCGCTGCTCGGGCTGCTGCTGTCGAACCTCGCGTGGGGCTGGACGATCCCCGCCACGGGCGCGTGGCAGCCGACGTTCGTCGCGTTCGTGTCAATCCCGCCCGCGGTCGTGTTGACCTACGGGCCGGGCTGGCGGGTGGCTCTCACCGGCGCGGTCCTCGGCGCCGTGCTGACGACGCCGATCGCGATCGGACTGGTCCAGTTCGTGTGCTACCCACTGGGGCTGCCCACCTCGATCGGCAACGCCAGCGGCATGTGGCTCAGTGCGCTGCTCGCGTTCCCCCTGTGCCGGATACTGCCGTGGTTCCCCCGGCGGCCGACACCAGCACCCGACCCGGTCGATCCGCCACGCCAAGGACCTGCGTGGGTCATCCGCCGCGTACTGGCCGACTTCGCCGAAGCACCGTTCCACGGCAACGAAATCAGCTCGGCGGGTCTGCTCGTCGGCACGCTGCTCACGTACCTGCTCAACCCCCTGACCCCGGTGCACGGCACCGCGCTGCTCCCGGCACTGCTCACCACGCAGGTCCTGACCTCCACGCTCGGCGTCCTGCTCTACCGCCGCCAGTGGGCCCGACACGGCTGGTACCCGACTTTTGTCCCCCTGGTCTCCGTCGCACCCGCCGTAGTGCTCACCTACGGCCCCACTGTCCCGGCCATCGTGGGCGGCGCGGTCCTGGGCGCGATCCTCGCTCCGCCCCTCGCCGCGTACACCTCACGAAGGCTCCCGGACGCGGTCCACCCCTTCGTGGGCAACGTCGTGTCCATGACAGTGTGCACGGCAGCGGTGGTCCCTGCCCTCGGGTTGCTTCCCGGATTCGTCCACTGAGGGCAATCAAGAAGTTATTATCCGTCACAAGGCCGTAGCGCTGGTGTATGAGCTGGGTGCCCGGTTCGATAGCGGCCAGCGAGATCCTCCGTCGGGCCGGTGCTCCGTCCGAAGCTCACGCAGCTCGCACCGTGTCGGTCAGCGTGACAGACGCGACGTCACCTCACGACCACCTGTGATGAGGGGCGCGCACGTGCATTCGACTCGCCGCGCACCAAAGAGTTGCCCGGCACCCTAGGCCGAACTGGGCGTGTGAAGCGCTCCATGCGCGGCGCGACGTGCTCTGCATCGCCCGCGACATCGAGGCGATCAGCTTCCTGAACCGGCTCTAGTCGCCGCGCGTGGCGATCCCTGCGTAAGGCGGCTGCCCGCTGCTAACTTCCGCCGTATGACCGACCAGCGGACCGAGGCGGACGGGCAGCCCAGCAGTCCGGGGGAGACCTTCCGCTACGCCGACATGGTCGAAATCGGCACCTGGTTCGGTCACGACCATCGGGTCGTCTCGACCTGGCGGAAGCGCTACGCCGACGACCACCCGTTCCCGGAGCCCGACGTCATGGTCGGACGCACCCCCGGCTGGGCCCGCGGTCGGCACCCGGAGATCGAAGCCTGGGAACGCGCGCGGCCCGGGCGTGGTGCCGGCGGGGCCGGCCCCGAAAACGCGACGTGCGCTGAACCTCAACGTCCAGCGAGCTGCCCTTTGCGCTGTTCCTTGCGATGAAAAGTCTCTGACCAGAACTGCGGGGGGGACGTGACACTGGTGGGGAGGGACGTGACATTGTGGTGGTCATGACTGCTGCCAAGACTCGTCCGCGCGCTGGTGCGCTCGGTGTGGGATACGAGGGTTGCGACCTGCAGCAGTTCGTCGAAGGTTTGGTGGCTGCTGGGGTGGAGACGCTGGTGGACGTGCGGCTTACCCCGATCTCGAGGAAGCGCGGCTTCAGCAAGAACGCCCTGCGCGAGGCCCTCGCGACCGCGGGGATCGCGTACGAGCACTACCGAGAGCTGGGGAACGCGAAGTCGAACCGTGCGGGATTCGGCGGCGACGCCGACGAGCTCGCTACGGCGCGCCGGTGCTACGCCGAGTCGATCAGCGGCCCAGATGCGGACAACGTACTGGCCGGCCTCGCTGGCCGGGCTTCGTCCGAGGTGCTCGCCGTGCTGTGCTTCGAGGCCGATCAGGCCAGGTGTCACCGCGACATCGTGCTGGACGAGATCGCTCGGAGATCAGCGTCGACGTGACGGCTTGCGCGGCGGGTAGTAGAGGCCGAGCACGCTGAACGTCCGTGGATGCGCGGCGACATTTCCCACGTAGAAGGCCACATCGTTCTCCGGTGTGCAGGGCTGGACAAAGAACTGCTTCTCAAGAAACGCCTGAGCCTCGCGGTCTCGCTTCGATCCCAACCTCAGCAGAGTGAACGCGACGAACTCCCAGTCGATAAAGCCCTGTCGGTGTCCTCGGCAGCCGGGTTCTTCGCACTCGTAATGGAAGGTGGCGGAGAACCGCGGAGCTTGCAGGGGAGTGCGGTCCTCGTTGCCGAAGAGAGTGCACTGTCTCACGTAGGCGTCGATCTTCCCCTGTTGTGCCGGTGACCAGCCGGGATGCGGCTTGACCTGGAGTGCTTTGATCCGACTCGGGCGGACCAGTGCGAGCGAGGGGGTGTCCATGCTGGCGCCGCGGTGCAGCCGGCACATGGTGATCCGTCCGACCATCGGGTCCAGCCAGGGGCGACGGCGCTCCCAACCAGCGAGGCTGCCCTCCTTCCGCATCGTCTGCATCCGGGGCCGCCAGCTCTCCCGCCTGCTGTCCTGGCGCGCCGGCGTCGCGTCCACGGTGATCACGTCATACTTCTTGAAGCTCGCATCCCCGCCGAGCTCGCGGAAGTTGATCGGGTACAGCCGTACCCAGCCTTCGTGACCGGGCTCCAAGCGGAGGCTCCCCTCGTATATGAGAATCGTCATGCATCAACGGTTTCCCGCCGGTTCGTATCGGTGGGAGTGTCGTGCGGCCACCGGATCGTCGAGCACCCCGCCACCGCTCGGGTCGAAGCCCACCCGACCGGATTGCCGCAAGATCAGTGCGTTGACGGCTGTAGGCTGAGGAATTCGGAATAGCCGAGATGCACCAGCGCGGCGTAGGCGTGCTGATGAAATGCACTAGCCTGTTCCTCGGCAGTCACCGCCTCGATGCGGCCCATGATCTCTTCCGCCGGGTCAGAAGAGGATGTCGCGACGGGCGCCGCCGCTTCTGCTCGACGCGCTGTGGCACGCGGTCGACGTCGCTGAGTACCGGTTCCGCCAGGCAGCGCCCAGCGCCCGGGTGCGTCCGGTGAGGGGCGCACCCGAGCGCTCGCCCGTCACACGGGAAGCGGGGTCTCCTGGTAGGTGGGGACCGTGTCGATGGTCTCCATGAACTTCGTGAACGGCACGAACTCGTCGTCCATCAGAGCACGCGGGTTGTAGTCCGGGCTGGCGAGCACGCCGTGGACGCGACGGCGCTGCATGCCGAAGTTGCCGGCGTCGTAGAGCGGCAGCACTGCGGCCTCGCGCAGCAGCTTCTCGAACTCGTGCTGCTTGTCCAGACTGTTCACGCCCACGACCTGCATGCACTTGTAGACCGCGTCGAACATCAGCTCCGTGCATTGGATCTTGCACATCGCGCCGATCAGCTCGCCGTGGTAGTCGTGCTGGTCCAGGAAGTGCGCGGTCTTCCAGCAGAAGCAGCGGCACATCTCGATCCGCGCCGCGACGTCCCCGAGCACATAACCGACGTTCTGGTGGTTGATGATCGGGCTCGGGCCACCGGCGGTGTAGGTCCGCGCCCACTCGAGGGCGGATTCGTAGGCGGTCCGGGCCACACCGACCGCCGCGATCCCGGCCACCGGCCCCGACCAGGCGAAGTTGCGGTTGATCAGCAGGTCGCCGTTGCCGCGGGTGCCCTCGACGAGGTTGTTCGCGGGAACCCGGGCGTCGGTGAAGACGATCTCGGCGTTGGGGGTGAGCCGATGCCCCATCTTGCTGATGAGGTTGAAGCTGACACCGGGGGTGCCGCGCTCGATCATGATCGCCGAAAGCCCCTCGGTGCCGCCCTTCGACGGGTCGGTGCGCACCACGACGATGCTCGCGTTGGCACCCTGCCCGTCCCAGCCCGCGACGTTGCACGGCCAGTACTTGCGGCCGTTGAGCACGTAGTGGTCGCCATCGAGCGTGGCCGTGACACCGATTCCGACGGGTGAAGCATCGGGTGCGTCGAAGTTCGCCGTGCCGCCAGGGCTGCCGGCCGGCTCGCTCACCGCGTAGCCGACGATGTACTCGCCGGTCGGGTCCGAGGTGGCCGCGCGCAGGAAGCGGTCCTTCTGCTCGTCACTGCCCCAGTACCAGACGGGCATCAGGCCCAGCCCGTTGACCAGGATGGTGCAGGCGAAACCCGGGTCGACGGCGCACACCTCCTCGGCGGCCAGGATGAGGTCCACATTGGACACCCCGCCGCCGCCGTACTGCGTGGGTAACATGCAGAACGCGATGCCGGCGCGGTAGGCCTGCACATAGGCCTCCTTGGTCATCTGGAAGGCGCGCAACGGGTCCGCCTCGGCGTCGGCCGCACGGACCACCGGCGCGAGTATGTCGCGGGCGAAGGCACGGGTGCTCGCCTGGAGTTCCCGTTGTTCCGGGGTGAGGGTGAAGTCGATGGCCATGACGAAACCTCCTGCATCGGGTCGTCGGATCGGCCGGAATCGTCGATCTGCCCGGGCGAGGAGCACGCGGACGCTATCCCGGCCGGCCACGTCCGTCCTAGTCTGTTCAGGGGGCCGCCCGAACGCGAGGAGGTCGGCATGGACGGTCAGTCGGCCGGCGCCGGCGGCCACGAACCCGGAACGAACGGCACCGCCGCGATTCGGCCTGCGATCCAGGCGTCCTGGCAGCGCTGCCGCGAGGTCTACGGCATTGCCCCCGACACGCCGCCGCCCGACCCATCTCCCGACTCGGTTGCCGCGGCGCCGCGCACCGTTGTGTCGGCCGCCCGCTCGCTGGCGGCCGACATCACCCGAACCGAGGGGGTGGTGGCGGTCGCGGCCGGCGACGGGCGGATCGTCGCGGTGTTCGGGAGCCGTTCCGCCGTCGCGCTCGCCGGTGCACACCAGCTCGCCCCCGGGCACGACTGGTCGGAGAACAGCCGCGGTACCAATGCCCTCGGCACTGCGCTACTCGACGGACACGCCCAGGTGACCGGCCCGGAGCACTGGCGCGGTGACCTGGCCGACTGGTGCGGGGCGGGCGTCGCTGTGGCCGACCCCGACCGGCCCCGACCGTGCGCGGTGCTCGCCTTCCTGGTGCATCGCCGTCCGCTGACGGCGCTCGCGATCGCGCGCCTGGCCTGTTGCGCCCAGGAACTGAGCCATGGCCTGCGTCGCCGGCGCGACGACGTACTCACCGAGCTGGCCGGGTCGCTGCGACCGCAGGCCGCCGACGACGCCGGACCGCTGGCGGTCATCGACCGGCGCGGGCGGCTTGTGGCGGCGAACGAGGTCGGGCACGCCGTGCTCGGCTCCCGCGCGCGTGCCGGCGCGCTGCGGCTGGCCGCGTGCGCGGAGGACGGGTGCCCGATCACCGTCCAGCCCATCCAGCACGACGGCCAGCTCATCGGCACGCTCCTCACCACCAGAACAGACTCACCGCCGGCGACCGAGGCTGCCCACGCGCCGGTGTTGCGGCTCGCCGGCATCCACGGTGGGCACATCCTGCTCATGGCCCCGGCTGAGATCCGGGTCGCGCAGGCCGAGGGCAAAACCGTATGGCTGCTGACCGACCGGGGCCGGTTGCGGGCACTGAACCACACCCTGAACCGGCTGGAGACGCGGCTGGCACCACACGGATTCCTGCGGGTGCACCGGCACTGCGTGGTGAACCTGCACCGGGTGCGCGAAATCGCCCCGACCTTCCACGGCGGATTCGCGCTCGTCCTGGACGGGCCCGATCGCGAGACCGTCGCGGTGTCGCGACGGCATCTGGCCGAGGTCCGGCGCGCACTCGGCCTTTGAGCCTGGTGAGGTCGCCTGTCAACTGTCGCCAGTTCTCGGGATTTGTAGCTGCCCCAACTCGAACCGGATTCGGTGGCGATCATCGGGCAAGGCAGCGACTCCCGAGCAGCCGGCTCCACCGCGACCTACGGCCGGCTCGTCCAGGCGAACTCGAAGCCTTGGACCCGACCGACCCGCGCGCTATTCGACGACGCCAATGGTGGGACCCGCAGGTGCACACGGAAGTCCTGGCAGCCGAGCGACGGGACCGAGACCGGTTCAACGGATACGGACGCGCAGCTCAGGCCAAATCCATCCCCGGGGGACACGTCCCGGACGAAATCGGCTGGATAGGCGCCGCTCGGCCCGTCGGCTCGTGAAGACCGTGCAGTCCGAGCTCGGGGAGCAGGTGGTCGCGCAAGTTCCCTGAAATGCGGGAACTCGAACCCCTGACCCCCTCACTGCCAGTGAGGTCCGCTCAAGTCGCTGACCTGCGGGTATAGAGAACTCCCTAATCGGCGCACGCGGTTGGTAGCGGTTGGACGCAGTTCGATGGTGTTGAGGGCTGTTGATCACGTGCCGCTGCTCCAGATTTGCTCCAGGGCTGTCAGCCATCGCCGCGGCGGTTGGTGCCCGGTTCGATTACTGTCTGTACAGCGACAGAGCGAGGTCGGTCCGCCGTTCGATCAGTAGTATCTACGGAGTCTGCGCGAGAATCCCGGCGACGAGGCTCTGTGCTTCGCTGGATTCCCGCGGCGGTTTCTCGGGACACGAGCTGAACGAGGGTCCGGTCGGCGGCACGAAGTTGTAGCTGGCGAAAGCGCCGTGGTCCCGTCCGGTGCGATGCGCAGGCAGTAGCGCCATGTTGACTGAATCAGCCCAGGTCTTGGTCAGTTGTTCTGCGCCGGGCGGAGGATTGGGTTGATCGC
Source organism: Amycolatopsis sp. 2-15 (assembly GCF_030285625.1). Lineage (NCBI taxonomy): Bacteria > Bacillati > Actinomycetota > Actinomycetes > Pseudonocardiales > Pseudonocardiaceae > Amycolatopsis > Amycolatopsis carbonis. The sequence continues at coordinate 7,318,626 of NZ_CP127294.1, read as the reverse complement.
GGCGAGCATGGCGGTCAGTTGGCCCGCGCCGTGCCGTGCACGCTCATCAGCGTCCCGTCCCAGCGCCTCGCACTCCCGGACGGCGGCGTCCCGTTCGCTGGCGATCACCCCGAACAGTCGAGCACAGCAGTATGGATCCAATGCTGCTCACAGCGTGACCTGATATCGCGTGCGGTCAAACGTGTCGCTCTCGAGAGACGCGCTGCATACGAAGCAGCGGCAGCTGGCGTTGCTGGTAGTGCGCAGGCAAGGCGAAGAGGTGAGGCGAGCAGCGCGCCTCATGGCGGTGCTCTCGGAGATGGCAACGTAGGTCTCAGACTCGGGATCGCACCGAGCCCATGTGTGTCCTGCGGGGAAGGCTCAAGCGCGGTCGGTCGTGGGGGTGTCCGGGCCAGGTGTCTGGTTTCGGTGGGCGAGCTGGATGGCACCGAGGAACACTCGGATACCGAGGCCGAGGACGAGTAGATCCAAGATCATCTGGGTTGTGGCGAGTAGTCGCGCGCTTTGGCTGGTGGCGCTGATGTCCCCGAAGCCGACTGTGGTGAAGACCGTGACGGTGTAGTAGAGGGCGTCGGTACGAGTCAACAGGCGGGTGCTGAAGCTGGCAGGGTCGGCCTGCGCCATCAGGAAGTAGGTGGCCGCGTACAGGAGCAGGAACAGCGGCGCGGTGGTGGCGAGCGCTTCGATCGCGCGAATCTCCGGGAAGGCGGCCTGCGTGATGGCGCGAATTTGCCAGATAGTGACGGCGAGCAACACCAGTAGCGCGACGGCCAGGGGGATCCCGAGCGGGAGGCCGGTGAGGTGATTGAGCGGTGCAAGGTAGTACAGGGCGACCAGCACGGTGGCTGCGGTCAGGGCGCGCAGCAATGCGACGGCGATGCGTCGGCGTCGTTCGGCCGACGGTGAGGCTTGGCCGGGTGTGGTGGTCATGTCGTGGCCGGTCGCTGGCTCAGGAGCGCTGTGGGTGCCAGTACCCAGAGGAGCATTCGTCCGGTCAGTGGTGTGGAGGCGATGAGCATCAGGTACACCTGTGCGATGGAGCCGTCGTGGCGGGTGAAGTCGAGTGCGTCGAACCATCCTGACAGGATGTAGAACACGGCGTCGATGATCAGCCAGGAGACGATGTTGGCGGCGATCCACCAGGCCCAGCGGCGGGTGTAGCCGCGTAGGACGATTGCCTGTGACAGGCCCAGTAGCGGTCCGAGCGCCAGGGTCTGGCTGGCGGCGAGCAGGAAGGCGCCGCTGACGTTGGCGTCGGTGTTCTCGGCGTTGATCACGGCGGGAATGATGACCAGCAGCCAGCCCAGCAGCGCGGGTCCGATGTTGGCCGTGATCCATCGCTTTCGGGGGACGGGCGCACGCTCGCGGATGACGAGCCACTGCAGGGCTCCGAGCACGCCACCGAACAGCACAGCCCCGGCCGTCGCGACCACCAACGCGGACACCTTGCGCCCGTTGGCCAGGTCCAGGTGCAGCACGTTCCCGCCGATCCAAGCCAGCACGGCTGCCGTGGTCAGCACGACGACGAAAGCGACCGCGTTGTAGAGGATCCACAGCCAGTACAGGCGCTTGTCCCAACCGCGGGTCGACACGGCCCGGTTTTCCTCGCCGCTGGCAGCCATCGCCGCTCCTGGTTCGCCTCCAACGTCGGCAGAGGCCTCGTCGAAGCACATGATTCGGGAAACTCATCGTTGGGCCAACCACACATAGCGCAGTCCGGTTGGTCCTTTGTCGGCACCGTTCTGGGTTCTTGACGGTGCTCGTCGCCGTGAACTCGACAGGTTGCAGCCGAGGAGAGGGATCTCCAGCTTGCGCTACTGGTCCTTCGCCGATCGGTGAGTCTGCTACTGGTGGGATCCCGTCGACACAGTCGCGGTCATGCCTTTGCTTCGTTCAGCTCGGCTGCGGTGTCGATGGTCAAGCCGGAGCCGAAATGTGGTCCACCACCGATGTTGTAAATCCCGGCGATGCGTTGGGGGTACGAGCCGCCCTCGATGATTGCCTCTGACCAGACATCGAGGTGGGTGAGGAGCTCGTCCAGGTCGTCACCGAGCGCGTCGACCACAGGCCGTTCGAGTTCGTCGGTGCGGACTTCAACCTCCTCCCGAAACGCCCGGCCGGCGTCGGTGAGCTGCTCGTCGTCGGTCATCAGCTCGCGATTTTTGAGCCGGTCGAAGCCGGCGTCCATGTCGGCTCGGGTCCAGCCCCGGGTCGGGGTGTACGCGCGGGCCGGCAGGCCCCACCACTGTTCGGTCAGCAGGAGGATCTCGACCGCGTCGGCGCCGCCGACCGCCCAGGAGATCACGTGGCTGTCACCGCGGTGCTCACGCAGCAGGTCGGCGGCTCGCCACATCGCACCTACCGGAGTGGTCGGGAAGCCGAGCGAGCGCAGCCCGCCGAAGATCGGGCGGCCTTCCCAGCGGGCCGCGTCGGCGGCGCGGCGGAGCAGGTCGGTGACCCGAGCGAGCCCCTCGGGCTGATTGCCGAGGATCCGCTGCAGCATCCCGGTCGCCGCGCGCTCGCGTGCCTCGAGGATGGCGTCGCGGCCGGTGATCTTCCAGCCAGCCTCGACAGCCGGCGCGGCGACTTTCGGATTGAAGCAGCCGAAAGCGGCAGCGACCACCTCACCGGCTACCTGGCCCATGCACGCTCCGCGGCTGGTGAAGTAGGCCTTCATGTTGGGACGGGCCACGCCGTCCTGGGAGGTGGGACTGCCGTCGAACCCGAGTGCGGCGTAGGCCGAATGCGCCTCCGGAGCGAAATACACGCCGGCCGCGACCGGCTCCACCGCGTTGCGCAGCCGACGGGCCCTGTCCCGGAAATGAGTGGTCATCAGATATCCCTGCTTGATCGAAGACTGGCCGATCGTGCGTGTCGGTCGGGCATCTCATGGGAGTTCCGGTGCACCTGTCCCGGTCCGGTTCGTCAAGCGGATCGCCTGCGCGGCCGGTGCAGACCACGAGTTCTCGCTACCCGGGGTAGCCGACCACGGCAGCCGGGGTCGCACGTCACCTACGGAGGATGAGGTGCCCGGCTCGGGGCTGGCCGGGTGGTCGCTGCGTCGGGCAGCGGGGTCAAGGCAGTCCACAGAACCGCCGAGCGCCTGTCACTGCACAGGTTCGATTTCGCCGGCTCGCCAGGTTTTGTCGAAGAAGGACTGGAGCGGGCTGTAGAGCCGCAGGAGGGTGAACCAGCCCCGTGCGGGGTCGGTTTGGATCCAGTTGCCGGGTGCGACGTGATCGGGCTGGGTGGGTGAGAAGTAGACGATGGTGGAGCCGTCCGGTTCGGTGCCGGCGGCAGGCGAGGGGTGCATCTGGCTGCCGGCCCGTGGGTAGCGCTGCGGGGTCCGCAGCATCGACCGAGTCTGGTTGTCGTAGGCGGTGAGTGACCAGAAGCGTGCGGCGGGTATGTCCTTGGGCAGCCGCACCCGGTAGGTCCTTGCACCGTCGAATGGTTCGCCGCCGGGGTCGACGTTGGCGACGAGGTACTGCGACCCGACGTTGGTCAACCGCATGCACATCGCAGGGGTGATGCCGGTCGCGGTGTAGAAGAAGGAGGTGCGGCCGTGCAGCTGGCGGGCGCCCGTGTCCGGGAATGGCCGGACGCCGTCTGCGGTGATCAGTGGCGGTGGGTTGGTGAACTCGAACCCGCCGACGAAGAGCATGTTCCACCACGCGGTTTCACCCTCGTAGTAGCGGTAGTCCTCGGTCGGGTGCGCACCCATGCCGAAGGTCCGTGAGGCCGCGTTGCCGACGGCGGCAGCCTCGTCGAGGATCCCACGTCTTCGTGGATCTGGCGCGAACGTCGTGCCCTTGACGATCCCGATGGCGGCGAACTGCCCCGCGAGCTCAGGATCGAGTGCCGTGGCGGGCTCCATCTGCACCAAGCGATCGAGGAGCCGGTAGTGGCCGAAGTCGTTCGGCGGGATGGTGTTCATCATCAGTCCGGTCCCCTCCACGAAACGTGGCCTCTGTGGATTGGCCGGCTGGTCCAGCAAACCGCGCCCGGTAAGGAAGTTGCCCAATGCTGCTGCCGACCCCTCCGGCGTGATAGCGGTAGATCTTCAGCTGCTCCTTGATCCGGTCGGCGGACGGAGTGGGGTCGTTGCCTGCGTTGTGGTCGATGAACGCGCGCCCGAGCACGACGACGTGGTTGGTGCGGGAGTGGCGAACGATGAAGCCGCCCTCAGGCAGCGGCCCGTCGTAGCAGGGAGGAACGAGCAGATAGGCGCCTCCCTGGCCGCGGTCGGCGCCCGGGAGGCCGAAGTCGCTGATCCAGCGGAACCACATGTCGTCGATGACACCCAAGGTGTCGGCCGGGGTCTCCACGACCAGCGGGCCCGGCGAGAGGTCGAGAAACGCCCAGAAGTAGACCGTGTCGGCGTTCCCGGTCAAGAAGAGCGACGAGGAATCCATCAGGTCGGAGAAGATCAGCACATCGCCGTCGGCGATCCCCGCGTTCAGGAACCCCTCCCGAAGGGCGCAGGTCGACACACCCTGGATCGAGTTCATGAACGCCTCGACGCCGTGCAGATAGTCGAGGTGGTCACGCAGCTTCGCTGCTGTCTCACGCGTCGGGTAGCCGTCGGTGAACTCCAACGTCCCGATCCCGACCTTCTGCGTCCCCGGTGTAATGATCGCCGACGGCGTCGCCGGCCTGGTCGCCTCGTCCACTGCCATCGCGGCCACCTCTTCAGTTCGGGCGTGAAGTTCCTCAGGGAGTGGTCTCAACGTGCCCGGCCCAGGCAGGCCGGGCCTCACCCGTGCCGGATGAGGTGCCCGCCGGCTCACGGGCAGAGCAGCCGCAGTCGCTGGCGTCAGGCGACCGTGCCCGCTGCCGCTGGTTTGGGCCTTTCACCCGCGCCGGATGAGGGCGCACCGTCGATTCCGGTGCGAGCATCACCGCGATAGCTCGGATGCCTGTTCCAGGTGGTCGCATTTGGAGGGTGAAGGCCGTGAGTGGTGCTGTGAAGCGCGAGGTTTCGGCGGTGAGGTTCAGCGGGATCTCCACGCCTGACCGGGTCGAGAGTCGTCTCGGGACGCTGGAGTTCACCGATGGCGCGCCGTCGGAATCGACAGCGCAGTTGCTGTACGACAACCTCGATTTCGTGCACGGGGTGGAGGCGTTCATCAATGCCTTTCCCGGCGCGTCGCTGGAGGCCATGCGCCAGGGGTTCCTGTCCATCGGAGTCGAGGACAACTCGGTCCTGCTGTTCTCGGAGTTGATGGACTCGGCATCGCTGTTCCTGACCGCGAACTGCGACACGGTGTACTTCCTCAGCTTCGTTGATCTGACCGACGGGCCGATGGTGCTTGATGTGCCCCCGCTCGGTCCGCCGTCCGGGATTCTCGGCACCATCGATGACACGTGGTTTCGGTGGGTCACCGACTTCGGTCTTCCCGGGCCTGATCGCGCGCAAGGTGGCCGATACCTGATCGTCGGGCCGGGATACGACGGGAAATTGCCGGACAGCGGCTACCACGTTTCCCGAGCACGGACGACGCGCGTCATCGTCTTGGGCCGGGCGTTTATGGTCGACAACGATCCTGCTCCGACCGTGGCGGCGATCCGAGACGGGCTCCGCATCTCCAAGTATGTCCCGGGTGGTCAGGGCACGGCGGTGGCGACGTTCCTCGCGGGTGAAGCGCCGTTGGCGGTTGTGCCGCCGGTGCCCGTGACCCAGTTCGTCGAAGGTTCGGGAGTTTCGTTCAACACCATCCCGCCGAACGACTTCACCTACTGGGACATGATCAACAATCTCGTCCAGCAGGAGCCAGCCGGGGCCGGCGAGCCTGAAACGCTGGGTCTGCTCGCGGCCGTCGGGATCGTCAAGGATCAGCCGTTCAATCCGGACGCGCGCATGCGCAAGATCCTCGAGGAGGCCGTGGTCGTCGGCAACGCGACGGCTCGCACTGTCTCCATCTCGCCGCGACCGGAGGAAGGCTTCGCCTACTACCCCGACTCGCAATGGTTCAACATGCTCTTCATCGGCGGGTACCGGTTCCTCGACCCACCGCCGGAGGTCACAGCTGACGGCGTCGTGCCCGGCCCGACTGACGGGGCGCGCAAACTCAACGCTCGCACCGCGTTCTTCTACCCCTACACCGGCATCACTCCGGCGATGTGCATGCGCCTCACCGGCATCGGCTCGCAATACATCATGACCATGCGCGACGGTGCCGGGGAGTACTTTGACGGCGGCCGCAGCTATCGTCTCACCCTCCCGCCCGACATCCCCGAGAACCGCTTTTGGTCGGTGATGGTCTACGACCGCCAGACCCGTTCCATGCTCCAGACCGACCAGGCCAAACCGGCTGTCGGGAGCCAGTCCGGCACCGTCGAGACCAACCCGGATGGCTCGACAGATGTCTACATCGGACCAACTCCTCCCGACGGCAAGACCGGCAACTGGCTCCAAACCGTCCCCGGCAAAGGATTTTTCGCCATTCTTCGGCTCTACAGCCCACTACAGCCGTTCTTCGACAAGACCTGGCGCCCCAGCGAGATCGAACCGATGTAGCACCATGCGCCGAAGGGCATGGACCGCGCCATGTCAGGGTGGACCCGGCCGTCGAATCGAAGGATTCAGACGGTGACGCCGCCCGGAGCCGGCCGTTTGATCATCATGGCAAGGGGGATCCGATGGGTGGCCTGACCGCTCTCGCCATCGTCGTCGTTGCGTACACGCTGGTGGCGTCGAAGCTCGACCGCTGGTGGATCTCCGGGCCCATGGTGTTCGTTGCCGCCGGTACGATCCTCGGTCCCGCTGTGCTGAATGTTCTTCCGTTGTCGCTGACCACCGAGGCGGTCCTGACCGTCACTGAGGTGACGCTGGCCCTGCTCCTGTTTTCCGATGCCTCGACCGTTCGCCTGCGCGAGGTGGAGGGCGATGCGGGTCTGCCCTCACGGTTGCTGTTCCTCGGGCTACCGCTGACGATCCTCGCCGGCGCGCTGGTCGCCCACCTCGTGTTTCCCGGCATCCCGTGGGCAGCAGCAGCACTGATCGCGACAATTCTGGCGCCGACCGACACGGCGCTCGGATTGGCGGTTGTCACCAACAAGCTGGTTCCGATGCGGATTCGGCGGGCGCTCAACGTCGAAAGCGGCCTCAACGACGGAATCGCGACGCCGTTCGTCACCCTGTTCATCGCGATCCTGGCCGCCGATGAAGGTCTCGGCGACCGCGCATGGGGACTCGAAGCGTTGGAGCAGATCGGGCTGGCCATCATCGCCGCCGTCGTCGTCGGATATCTCGGCGGAATGCTGATGGCGTTGGCCAAGGAACACGGTTGGACCAACAACGTGTCCGAGCAGATCGCCATCCTTGCCCTCGCGCTGCTCGCCTACGAGGGGTCAGTCGCGATCGGCGGGAACGGATTCGTCGCGGCGTTCGCGGGGGGCATCTTGTTCGGCGCCGCGACGAGACGCCGCCTGGACGAACCAGTCCAGTTCACTGAGACGCTCGGTTTGTCGGCCACATTCCTGGTGTGGTCGGCCTTCGGCGCGCTATTCCTCGGCGAACTGTTCACCCATAGGCTCTCCGCTCAACCCATCATCTACGCAATCCTGAGCCTCACCGTGATCAGGATGGTGCCCGTAGCGCTCGCGTTGCTCGCAACTCGGCTGCGACTGGCCACCTTGGCGTTCATGGGCTGGTTCGGCCCGCGCGGCCTCGCGTCTGTCGTCTTCACTCTCATCGCCTTGGAGGAGATCGAGCGTGCCGACGACGGCGGGATGCTCCTGCAGACCGCCACGTGGACCATCCTGCTCTCCGTCGTGCTTCACGGCGTTACAGCGTCACCGCTGGCCGCCCGGTACGGAGCCCATATCGCGAAACGGGGAGATGTTCCGGAACAGGCGCCGGCAAGCGAGCCGCGGATCCGGCTTCGCGACCTGGCAGGACGCCATGCGCCAGAAGCAGAGCCGCAAAAACCCGCCTGAACAGCCCAAGATGCGGTCGGCAGCACGATATGGACCGACTGTCACAGAAGGTGAACGACATGCGCCGCCGCCGACAACTGGCGCTTGCAGCGCAGATCTGGCTCGACGGGAAACCACGGGAGTAGAGCTGCACGCGCCGCCGGTCCCGCGTCATAAGTGTCGCCCGGGTGCCGAGCGTGCCATGACGTGCGGTCCCGCACCATTGACCAGCAGTTCGCGGACGCGCATCTCGGTGTCCTACGGGCGATCTACTACGAGATTCGCCACGGGAACGATGTGGCTAACGAGCGGATCAGGGCGTTGGCGGCGCAGGCACTCGGCGATCACACACGCAGAATGGCTGGGCACGCTGACGCGCTCAAACGCAGCCTCTGACTCCCATGGAAGATCCGCAGCTGCTGCGGCCGGGTAACCGCATGGGTAAAGGCGGGTGACGATCACGCTCGCGTTCACTCGCATGCCCGGTACTCCCCGGTGACTCCGCCCGCGGGACGGGCTCGATCCCCCGAGCGGATCCAGCCATCACCCATTTCAGATGGCGCGGCGGACGCGACGTGGTCCCAGGGTTGATGCATCAGGACTCTTCTGCTGCCTCCACCGCGGCAGACTCGCGATCGGAGGCCGACGGTGTCCAGTTACCCCTTGCTCAACCTGTTCCTGACCATGCTGTGGTTCTTCCTCTGGATCATGTGGTTGATGCTCCTGTTCAGGGTCGTCGCCGACATCTTCCGCGACGACGGCCTCGGCGGCTGGGGCAAAGCAGGCTGGGTGATCGTTGTGTGTGTACTGCCGTTCCTCGGTGTCTTCGTGTACCTCATCGCACGCGGGAAAGACATGGGCGAACGCGAATTCCGGCACGCGCAACGCAAGGAGCAGGAAATGCGCTCCTACATCCAGGATGTGGCCGCCGATGCACCCGCGCCCGCCAACGGCAACCACCACGGAGTCGACGAGCTGGAGAGGTTGGTCGGGATGCGCAAGCGCGGTGACATCACCGAGGATGACTACCAGCGCGCCAAGGAGAAGCTGCTCACGGTCTAGCTTCGCGACAGTGACGCCGTCGGCGCGGCCGATGGCAGAACTTTGCGGCATCTCGCAGAGACGCGGAACGCTCATTGAGGACAACCACCAGGTGGCACCTTCACGCGGCCCGGAGGGGGCTACACCTCACCGCCGAACTGACCGACCACGCAATCGCCTACATTGCCGACGCCAACCAGGTGGCTCCCGACAAGCGGTTCCACGCGATCTTCTACGGCGGCGCCACGAACGCGCCCCATCACCTCGCGAAGGAGCGGGCCGACCGATATGTCGGACAGCTCGACGGGGCTGGGATCCGGCCGTGAGCAGGTGTTCGCCGACGATCGGTGGGCCTTCCCGGTGACACGGCGACAGCGGCAGGCGATGTGGCCACTGCAACCGAACGACGGCCAGGCCGCCGGTCGGCTCGGGCGACGTGAGCAACGCGGTCGGGCCGGTGGCGCGTTCGGAGAGGGTCGAGCCCACCCTTCCGAGTCCGAGAGCCCAACGTCGTGACGGCCCTCAGCGCGCGGTGAGCTGGCTGCGGACGGCTCGCTCCACGAGGATCGGCAGGTAACGCCGGATCGGCGCCGCGGCGAAGTATTCCTGGACCGCCACGACCTGCGCCCGCACCATCGCATCCGCGGCCGGATTCCCGCCGAATTCGGCGATCAGCCTCGCCTCCACGCGCGCGAACTCGGCGCAGATTCGGACGTCTTCGCGTTGACCTGCTTCATCGTGCCCGACGGCCCGGTCGGCCAGCTCCGTCATGACGGTGACACTAAGTCCCGAAACGGTGCCGGAACCTCCCCCGAAATGGGCGATTGGTGGCACCGGTTCGGACCGACAACCCCACCTTCGGCGCGATCGACGGTGACCGCCTGGCTTCACGCAGTCGGATGCATGGTCGTGAGCCGTGCTGCGAACAGGTCGATCATGACTGGGTTAGCTTCGTCCCATGCCGGGCGTTGCCAGACAACGACGAGAAACTTGTCCACGTCGCCGGCGCGACGAGACCGGCTGCTCAGTCATGATTTCGGGATCAGAATCTCTCCGGTACGTAGTGCAGCGCAAGATGCGGCTCTACGTAGCTGCCGGCCGGCTGCCGTTTGGGTAGCTTCACGTCTTGGTGCGCGAGCGGCTCGTAGGGGATCTGGCTGAGGATGTGGGAGATGATGTTGAGCCGGCCGCGCTTCTTGTCGTCGGTGTAGGCGACGTACCACGGCGCCCAGGATGTGTCCGTGGCGCGGAACATGTCGTCGCGAGCCTTTGAGTAGTCGAACCACCGACCGTAGGACTTCAGGTCCATGCTCGAGAGCTTCCAGACCTTGCGCGGATCGTTGATACGACTCTCGAGCCGGCGGGTCTGCTCGTCGGCGCTGATCTCCAGCCAGTACTTGAGCAGAATGATGCCGGAATCGACCATCGCCTTCTCGACCGCAGGCACGAGGTCGAGGAACCTCTCGTTCTGCTCCTTCGTGCAGAACCCCATGACTGGTTCGACCCCGGCTCGGTTGTACCAGCTACGGTCGAAGATCACGACCTCGCCGGCGGCAGGGAAATGCGAGATGTAGCGCTGGATGTACATCTGCGACTTGACGCGCTCGGTCGGTGTCGGCAGGGCCACATGCCGGAACACCCGCGGGCTCACCCGCTCGGTGATTCGCTTGATGGTGCCACCCTTGCCGGCCGTGTCCCGCCCCTCGAAGACGATGCAGATCTTGGCTCCCGAAGTCTTGACCCACTCCTGCATCGCCACCAGCTCGCCGTGCAGGAGGCGCATCTGCTTCTCGTACGCCTTGGTCTTCAGCTTGGGTTTCCTGGCTTTGGCCGTGTGTTCCTCCGGAACCGGCGAGGGCACGTTCCTGGCCCGTTCGGACTTCTTACCCATTGGTCCCCTCCTCACCGAAGGTTGCTGCAGAAGCTGCCTTCCGATCCGGTCCGGGAGGCGGTTGCCCGCACAAGGCACCCACCACCGGGCCGGATCCGGGTGCCGACCTGTGCCGTCTTTCGACGGTGCCGGTGCTGCCGGAGGCTCGGTGGTGGCGGAGTCCGAACAGCTTCCGCGACGAGCGGGACCCGGGGCCGGTCATCCGGCCGTTGGCCGCGGCTAGCCACGGCCGACTGCCAGCCGGCGCAGCCGCACCCAGTCGATCGCCGGTGTCGGCGGAGGTACCCCGGGACGGTTCCGCGGCACGCGTACTCGTAGTGCCTTCGGCCGCGTGGTGCAGCGCACCGGCGTGGGTAGCATGAGCGCCTCGCCGTCGACTCCGACCGCGATCTCGGCCTCGTCCGCTTCGACGACCACTTCGTCGGCGGTGAGGAGGGCCAGGCCGCGCCGGTGGTTGCGACGCAGCAGACCGACCGCCTGCCCGGCTGTGGCGACCGAGACCACGATGATGCCGAGTACGCCGTAGTCGAGCCGGGCCCGGCGCCCGAGACCGGCGACATCACCGGTCTCGTAGGGTCCGCTGCTCACCAGCATCGCCTGCGGCCCGTCGACCGTGTCGCCGGCCGCGTGGACCACCAGCCGCGGGCCGCGGTGCCCGGCGATCAGATCGGGAAGCATCTTCAGCGTCGTGCCGGCCTTGTCGTTCCGGTACGCCGGGCTCTGCACGATCTCCGCGTACGCCCCGAACGAGGCGTTGTTCACGAAGGTGCGACCGCTGATCACTCCCAGGTCAACTCGCAGCTCTAGCCCGTCGGTCAGGCCGGCCAAGCATTTGGCCGGGTCGTCTCGATCGAGCCCGAGGTCCAGCGCGAAGTGGTTGCGGGTGCCCGCGCTGATGACCAGAAACGGGAGGTCGTGCTCGGCCGCGATACCAGCGACGAGCGCCTGGGTGCCGTCCCCTCCGGCGACGCCGAGCAGGTCCGCGCCGCGGGCCACTGCGTCCCGGGCGAGGGCGGCGACGTCGACGATGTCCGGCCCGTCCAGGAGCGCGACCTCGGCACCCATGGCCGTGGCCTTTTCCTTGAGCCCGAACTTTGTCACCTTGCCTCCGCCTGACCTCGGGTTCATCAGGAGGAACGGATGCTTCACCGGGAGGGCTGGATAGGTGGGCATACCGTGGCCCCCGGCGTTGACGCTCAGCGCCGCTCGGCCGGCGATGGCCGCGAGCGCGGCAAGAGCGAGCGACAACAGGGCGACCCACAGCAGCTGCGCCCCGATGTAGAGCACCAGCACGGCGATCGGCGCGGCGACGGCCACCACCGCAGCGGCCCACCTGACCACCCCCCGCTTCGCCAGGAACCAGTACACCGCCGCCACGAAGACACAGACGCCGACGACGCCGACGATCAACATCGACAGGCTCCGCAGCCCGGCGAATCCCACCAGCACGGCCACCGCGGCGAAGGCGGCGCCGAACGCGGACCGGGCCAGCCACACCTGCGCCCAGGTGGGGCGCACATCCATCCCCGTTTGCACCCCGGCGTTGCTCGACGGCGCCTGCGGCATCCCTCCCGCCGCAACCGTCGGATCGTTTGAGTCCTCCCCGAGGGCGCCGCTCATGCGCCAATCCTGAGCGGCGTCGCATGGGGCGACATCACCCGCTGCAGATGGTCCCGGCGTGCCCGGAAAACTCAGTGACGATCAAATCGAAGAGCTGGTCGCCGGCTATCGGTCCGGCTCGACATTGTTCGGCATGGATCGGCGAACAGTCAGCAACGTTCGTTGTCGGCATCACGTGCCGACGCGCCGCCGCGGCCTCTCGCCAGAGCAGGCCGATGACGCCATCGACTCCTACAACCTCGGCTGGTCGCTAGCGCGTGTCGGCGAACGCGTTGCGTCGACCACGTCACCGTTGGCGATCACGGTCTGCGGACTGAAGCTCCTGGTAATCCGCCTCCGGGGAGCCGCCCTCAGCGCGTATGCACGGCTCGCGCATCTCTACGCGTCGCCGGGCGACGACCAGGACGAGGAGGGCACACATCGGAGTCTGCTGCTCGTCGTCATCGGGTACGTGATCGCGATCCTGATCGGCCTCTTCGTGCCGATCGCCGCGGTGGCGTTGTACTTCGGCATCGTGGTGTACCTGATCGTGTCCCTCCACCAGATCGCACGAGCAGTGTTCCGGCGCTGATGGCTGCGCCCGCCACATGTCGGCTGCGTCAAGCCAGCACATCGCGCCGACTGCGTCGGCTCATCAGTTGCGGACGAGGCTGGTGGGGATCTGGACGGCCAGGCTGACGACATGTCTGATCCGGGCACTGCTGCTGCACCGCGCTCGCAAATGCCGCGTGGCCTGATCGTGTTGCTCGCCGCGACCGGGCTTCTGGTCACTTCTCTGGCGTTTCGGCAGTTCACCGCCATCATCGGACCCATCCTGCTCGCGCTGATCCTCGTCATCGGTGTGCATCCGTTGACCGGTTTCCTGCGCCGGCGAGGTTGGCCGACATGGCTGGCGGTGACCGGCACGCTGATCACGCTGATCGTGGTGATTCTGGGTCTCGCGGCGTCGATGGCGTTGGCGGTCGGCCAGCTGGCTACCCTTCTTCCGACCTATGCGGACAGTTTCACCGCACTCGTCAACGATCTCCGCGCCTGGCTCGGCACGCTCGGGGTGGGTCAGGACCAGATCCAGAACGCGCTCGGGAAGATCGACTTCGCGAACGTGGTCGCGCTGACAGCCGACCTGCTGGTGGGCCTGGCCAGCACCTTCTCGAACCTCCTGTTCCTGATCTTCGTGGCGGCGTTCATGACCCTCGACGCGCTCGGGTTCGCGAGCCGCGTGAACCGGGTCCGGCGGCAGCAACCGGAGGTCATTGGCTCGCTGGACACGTTCGTCAGCGGCACCCGCAGCTACCTGCTCGTCTCGACGCTGTTCGGGCTGATAGTGGCGGCGGTCGACATCGGCTTCCTCTGGCTGGTCGGGGTGCCGCTGGCGCTGCTGTGGGGACTGCTCGCCTTCGTCACCAACTACATCCCCAACATCGGTTTCCTCATCGGACTGATACCGCCGGCGCTGCTGGCCCTGCTCGACAGCGGGCCGCAACTCATGATCATCGTGATCGTGGCGTACTCGGTGATCAACTTTGTCATCCAATCACTCATCCAGCCGAAGATCATGTCCGACACCGTCAATCTCTCACTGACGCTGACGCTCCTCTCCGTGGTCTTCTGGACCTTCGTGGTCGGCCCGATCGGGGCGATCCTGGCCATACCGTTGACGCTGCTGACCAAGGCGCTGCTGCTGGACATGGACCCGAAAACCAGATGGATATCCAGCTTGCTCGAAGGCGGGCCCGCGCCGCCTGAGGACGAGGACGCCGACGAAGCCGCAGAGGCGGCCGAGGGCGCCGATGAAACGTCCGAGTCGCCCTCGCGGCGCGTCGCATCGACAACGGAGAGGCAGGAATCCCATTCCGCCGACGGTGAAGCGAGACCCGACAAGCCTGCTTCGACGCGCGACCAATCGCGCGCGCCGTCGCCAGACAAAGGAGAAGCGCATCGCATCCGACAACAGCCGCTGCGACGGACGCGACCGGCGGACTAGCGGTCAGCCAAGTTGTTGTCCCGCCGCGACTGCACTCCTGGCTGACCGCTTTACTGAGATCGTGCTGGCCGGCGCGCAGCTAGGCGACGTCGTACTCGACGGCGAGATCGTCGCTCTGCGGGAGGGCCGGCTGGACTTCGGCTCGCTGGCCTCGCGCCCGGCACGCGGGAGAAGCTCGGGGTGAGCATCTACTTAACCGGAGAACGCACGGGTTCCTGAGCAGGCTCTGGACAGCCCATGGGTGCAAGTCGGCAGGTCGAGAGGCAGTCGTGTGGCGACGCTCGATCGAGTGGGATTCCTGTGATCGTTAGCAGATTCTGCGAGTGAGACCGGTAATTTGCGTGCCTGTGGCGGAATCCGATACTCGTCCTTCGTCGCTCGCTGCCGTGGATGTGCAGTCGGAGACGACACCGGACGTCCCCGGAGCGGGCCTGGCCGACGTGTTCACGCTGCATCGGCGCCGTTCCGCCGCGTCCGCTCCGGACGACGAGCACGCGTTCTACCTGGACACTTTGGCTGAGTACCAGTGGGCCTGTGATGCGGCTGGCCTGGTGGCTTCGACGATCGACCAGCTGGTGAAGCCCGTGCTCGAGTTGTGTGATCACTACGAGACGGTGCCGTGGCGGCTGCAGTCGCGGCGGGGCAACAACCTGGTCGTCTCTGGATGTCCGCACGACGATCGTCGTCGCTCAGGGGCGACCGTTCTACCGTTCATGCAGTCGCTGACGCCACCACGCAGCCGCATGCCAGGGGCTGATCGAACTCGCCTTCGGGTCGGGCAGGGTCCTTCGCCTGAACTCGTCATCGAGAGGAGCAAGGACCCGACGCAGGTCGGCGCGGGCGTCGTGCGGCAACGCCCGCACGGCGGCTTCCAGTTCGTCGCGGGCATCGACCGGATCACAGCACGGGCAGTCGGGCCAGGGAACATACGACCAGCGGCCAGGTTGACGCAGGAAGCGTCGATACCGGTCAAACGCTTTGACAAAGTACCCGGCCCACAGGTCGCGATTCTCCACGATCTCGACGGCGATCTGCGTTCTCCGGCTGACACCAGGAATCTGTGTCGCCGATCGGCGGTCGCGGGCCCCTGGTCCATCGGCGCGGACAGCGCCCGGCTTCCTACGAGGCATTGGCCCTTCGGGTGGACATCATGTCAACAGGGTGCCACACCTGTCCGCTGTTCACGACCGTGGCGCCGCCGAACCCCACCGCGGCCCTGGCTGTACAGCTCGACCCGGCGACGGGTTCCCGCGTGATCACGTCCCAGATTCCACGAACCCGTGCACTTTGGTGTTCGACGTCCTCGCCGTGGACTCGGAGGATGTGCGCTCGCGCCCGTACCGCGAGCGCCGTGCGCGGCTCGAGCGGTTGCTCGATGGCGTCGCGCCGCCGATGCAGGCGCGGCCGATGTCGTGCAAACGTCATCAACCAACACCCAGCTCAACACCTTCGTCACGTGGGTCAATGCCTACTGTGCCCGGCACCGGCCACAGCAACGTCATCGCGAACGCAGACGGCTACGCAGCGGCCAATTCCGACGCACCCTCGCCTGGTTCATCGCCCGCCGTCTGGGCGGGTCGATCGCCGGGGCCATCCAGTACAAACATCACGGCATCCAGATGGTCGAGGGCTACGCCGGCATCTCACGCGCCGGGTTCCGCGCCGAGGTCGAAAGCGAACAAGCCCTCCTGCGCGGAGAACAGCTGACCGACATCGCCACCACCTACCGCCACGACCTGGCCAGCCCCGCAGCCGACGAAGTCCGCCGGCGCCTCGACGTCCTCGCCACTGCCCCGGACTTTCCCGGGCTCGTGCCGGCCGATACCGCCCGAACTCGACGGTTCCTCATCCGCTACGAGCCCGACATCTACCCCGGGACGCACGCGACCTGCGTGTCCACCGCGGCAACCGCGCGCTGCCTCCCGCCGCCGGGAGCCGCCACCCCCACCGCGCCGGCTATCGAGCGCTGCCACCCGCTCGAATGCGGCAACGTCCCCGGACAACATCGCCGCGCTGCGCCACGAGCACCTTCGGCTCCGCGGCTCCTCACGCAAACGCCACCGGAGCCACGTGACCCGCCACGTCGAACTGCCCTCGCTCGACGACGTCCACGACGCGCTAGCTGTATGAGGCCATGACGTTGGTGACGCCGGTGTCGAGCCGGGTGGCTGGTGGCTGGTCTCCGGCGGCAGTGTGTGGTCGATGGTAGTTGTAGTGGATGTTCCAGACTGCCAGCGCTGTGGTGCGGTGGTGTTCGCTGGTCCAGGCGTGGGCGTAGAGGAATTCTTCGGCGAGGATGCGGTTGTAGCGTTCGATTTTGCCGTTGTGGCGTGGGGTGTAGGGCGTGATCCGTTGGTGGCGGGCGCCGCGTAGGACGGTGGCGAAGTCGTGGGCGCGGTAGCAGGCGCCGTTGTCGGTGACCAGGCGGTGGATGTGGTTAATGCCGTGGCGGGCGAAGAACGCGCGGGCGCGGTGGGTGAATCCGATCGCGGTGCGGGCTTTCTCGTTGGGGAGGGCTTCGGTGTAGGCCAGGTGGGAGTAGCCGTCGATCGCGGAGTGCAGGTAGGTGTAGCGGGCCCGGGTGCCGCGGGTCTTGCCGCGGGCGACCTGCCGGGCGTGTTCGCTGTTTTTGTCGTGGATGCGCCAGCCACCACCGTGGGGGATCTCGCCGGTTTTCTTCACGTCCAGGTGGACCATGTGCCCGGGCCAGCGGGCGAGGATCCGGCGTGGCTGGCGGTTGCTGGCGCCGGTGGGGTCGAGGGACCGGCGCCGGTTGAGGCCCAGCGCAAGCAGGTGCCGCCCGACGGTGCGGACCGAGATCGTGATGCCTTCGGCGGTCAGTTCGGTGGCGATCCGGCGGGCTGAATACTTCCGGTGCCGGCGCAGCTGCTCGATCCGGGCCACCACCTGCGCGGGGGTGGCGGTGGGCTGGTGGTGCGGGACGCTCGGGCGGTCGAGCAGCCCTGCCTCGCCGTGGCGGCGCCAGCGGTTGACCCACTTGCTGGCGCATTGCCGGGAGATGCCCATCTCGGCGGCGACGTGAGCGATCGGACGGGTCTGGCACCGCTGCACGAGCCGGCGACGGCCCTCGAGCGACAGCGGGGCATTACGGTGGTGCATGGACGGGTCTTTCTGCTCGACGGACGAGTGGGTCGCACTTCTCATCCTGCCGCCGAAAGACCCGTCCCCATCCTCAGGCCCCGTCAGCCGACACCAACGTCACGACCCCCAACACCTAGACGACCAGGTCCGCCTTGGTGGCCGCGCTGGGCGCGGTCTCCGTCGCGATGGTCGGCGCGGGCCGTGCCGGTTACCCTGGGGGAGGCTACCGCGCCTCGTCCGCAACGGAGCGGGGAGCGGAACACCTGACACACAACGGAGGAAGGCTCCGTGTCCGGAGAGAACCGCACGAAGGTCGTGGTGGTGCAGCCCGGTGATGAATCGGACACCGCGGTGCTGCCCGGCTTCGGTGCCGTGTTCAAACTGACGCACCAGAACAACGGGGGAGAGGTGTCGATCCTAGAGCACCCGTTCGCGGTCGGCGCCATCACCGCGCCCCACCGCCACACTCGCGAGGACGAGCACTCCCTCGTGCTGACCGGCGAGATCGGCTTCCGCTCCGACGACTCAGAAGTCGTGCTCGGCCCGGGCGGCTACATCACCAAACCGCGCGGAGAGATGCACGCCATGTGGAACGCCGGCCAGACGCCGGGCCGCATCGTCGAGGTCATCACCCCCGGCGGCTTCGAGAACTACTTCCGCGAACTCAGCGACCTCCTCACCGCCCACGCCGCCGGTGAACTCGTCGGCGACGTCGAGAACCTCCACGAAACCGACGAATTCGCCCGCCTCGCCGTGAAGTACGGCCTGACCTACAGCACCCCCGACTGGCTCGACGACGTGGTCCACCGCTACGGCCTCAACCACCCGACGCACTGAGCCGCCGCGCGGGAACTCGACCAGGGGAGTGCTCGCCGGACGGGCCACCGCGGTCCAGCCGCTGAAGGCCCCGCGGAAGCTGGGGGAAGCAAACGATGCCGGGCATGCTCTCCGACCGACCGCTGGCACAACACCCGGCCGATGACGTGCCGATACCCGGTCAGGTCGGGCGTTGCTGGGCCAGCCGCCACCCGCTGCCCGAGCACTCCTTCGGCAGCGGCGGCAGGACATGGCCCGCGACGTCGGTGCTGTAGCGGTGCCCGCAGCCGGTGTCACACTCGTAAAACCCGCTAACCGGGGCCTTCTGGCCCGGTGAGAAAGTGGCGTTGTCGCCAATCGTGCCCATGTGCCAGGCCTACCCCGCTCCCTCGCGACCCACACGCCCAGCCGGTCAGGCAATCGCAGGCGCCCAACTCGACGAGGGCCACACGCTCGCGCGACACCACGGGGTGGGTGGGGACAACATTCCCGTTCGACGAACCTGGTGCGAGGAGATTTGTCCGGCGAAGTCGGTCCGATCGGTGATCACGAGCAACGTCGAGCGCGGCATGCGACGTTGACATGTCTGGCGACCCGCAGCGACGGGGAGTGGCCTTGTCCGCTTCGGGTCGCTGACGGTTCAGAGGTGGAGTAGGCCGTCCTGGAGCGCGTGAGCAGCTCCAGGTCTTTCTCGGTCTTCGCCGGCTGGGCTTTCACCCCTTCGGCTTGCCGGGCCAAAGAGGTTCGGGAACGGACACCCCGAAGTCCCGTCCCCACCGGTTGCGGCTGCTCCCTCGTGCACCGGCCGACGGTTCGCGGCCACTCCCCATCTGCCGCGAGGGTAGCCGAGCGCGAGCATGGCCGTCATCTCCCAGCCTTCGCCTTCGGGCACACCGAGCAGCTTCATCACGGTGTCGGCCTCGTAACGCAGCATCGTGGTGATCACGCCGCCACGCCTTCGACGCGGGCGGCGAGCAGAGTGCTCCAGATGGCGGGGTAGATGTTCGCGCCGCCGTGGTCGTCGATGGCGAACACGAACAGCAGCAGCGGGATCTCGGTGAAGTGCTTGACCAGGAAGTCGGCAGACTTCGTGGTCTGCCGCATCGTCGCGGCGTGGCCTTCGGGATTCTCGAGCGGCACGGCGAACGTGCCGGCGGCCATGTCCTCGTACTCTTTCTGCCGACAGCGGCGGTAGATCGGGGCGAGTTCGGCGTTGGTGTCCGGATTGTCCACTGTCAGGAAGTGCCAGCGCTGGGTGTTGCCTCCGTTGGGCGCCCGGATCGCGGCGTCGAGGATGCGGGCCTGGACCTCCAGCGGGATTGCGTCCGGGTGCATGCGCCGCATCATCCGCGTGGTGTACAGGGCTTCGCGGACATCCATTGCCGACGCTCCTCGCGGCTCGCGGCCGACGTGAACGCCCTGCCGATGCGCAGGCGGGGTGACCCGCCGAAAACCGGCCCGTTCCGGTCCCGCGCCGATTATGCTCCGGTCCCCGCGGTGCGGCCTACGGTCGTTGAAGAAGCTACCCAGCCAGTACGGCTGAGGGCTACTGGCGCGCCAGCCCCGCCTCGGCGGCTCCGGTCGGGAGCGGGTCAAGGCCGAAGCCCTCGATCGGGCCGAGGGCGCCGGTGTCCTGCAGCGCGCCGGCGGCGGCCTGCTGGCCGCCCCAGGAGAGCATCCCGGCGGTGAAGTCGTAGACGTTGACACCGGCGAGGCGGGCTTGTAAGGGCTTGCTGCCGGTGCCGTCGTAGGCCGCGGCTACGACGAGGGAATCGGACTTGGCCCGAGTGTCCGCATCGGGAGCGCCGGGGGAGCCCTTGACGATGCGGGTCACCGCCGCTCTTGTCGCTGAGCGCGCTCCGGGGATCTGCATGAGCACGGATTTGAGCGCCGACAACACCTCAAGCGGACGGGACGCCGCGCCGAACGTGCCGAGGTAGACACCCACGTCGCGTAGGCCGGGGTGAATGCGGGGCAGAGCGAAGTGTTCCGAACTCGAGATCGACAGCGCGGGCTTGGCCGAACTGTGCACCCGGAAGCTGCGAACCCGGGCTCCCTGACGCTCGGCGACGATGCGCCCGCCGCGCCAGGCGAAGCCCGGGTCGAGGATCACGCCCGCGGCCGATGCCCGTGTTCCGCCGCTGACGGTGAACTTTCCGGGTGTGAAGTAGGCGATGTCCACGCGGTGGCGGCGTCGCGCAGCGCGAGTGCGCCGGCGAGGTTGCCCGGCACGTGGTCATAGCCGAAGGCGGTCAGCAGCGCGCAACCTGCAGCGCGCGCGCCTGGCCCGTAGTGCTCGAAGATCTGGCGGATGAACTGGCTCTCGCCGGTCGAGTCGAGGTAGTGCGCGCCCGCGGTGATCGCTGCTCGAACCGCTGGTTCGCCATACAGTGAAGGGCCCGACGGTGGAGACCAGCACGTCGCCGCGCTCCACGAGGGCACGGACAGTGTCGGACCGTCCGCCATCGGCGACCGCCGTGTCGAGGCCACCGAGCTGCGCCGCCAACGGCTCGAGGCGATGCGCATTGTGGGCCGCCAGCACTGGCCGTCCCCCGGCCCGTGAGGACGCGCGCCGTGAGTTCGCCCATGTAGCCGGTGGCACCGAAGAGCACGATGCGCCCTGGCATAGGCGTCACATTATCTGCGCGTCACCTCGGGCGCTACGGCTCATCCCGCTCCTGCGCAAGGGACGGTCGGCCGGGAGACAGACGGTGGGCAAGTGGCGCTACAGGCTCGAACTGCGACGGCGCACGTCCTGCCGCAGCGGCGTGTGTCGGAGCTGTCGCCTGGCGCCCAGTGGCGCCAACGCGGAGGATCCGACCACGACACATGAGCTGGATAACTGGAGAGGACCGAATATGAGGAGGGTCAAGACCGATCAGGCCTCTGGTCGCTGGGACGGTCCCGGGGCGGCCGCCAGGCGCCGGCGCTTTGATCGGCTTCAGCGGTCGGTAATCAACCCGCTCGACAAGCTTGCCTTCGCGCTGCGTATCCCGCCTCCGGGCGACGCCCTGCTGGAGACAATAGGGCGGCGCACTGCGCAACCGCGAATCACACCGGTGTGCGACGGTACCGACGGCGACACCTTCTGGATCATCGCCCAGCACGGACGCAGCGCTGACTACATTCGAAACATAGAGGCCAATCCCCGCGTCCGGGTCAAGGGCAGCTTGTCGCGCACCGGTTGGCGCAGCGGCACCGCGCACATCCTCGACGACGACGATCCTTCGGAGCGGATGCGGATCCTGAGCCGCGGCAACCGCTGGCGCCGCCTCTGCCTCCAGGCCTCGGGAGCGGCCGCGACCAGCCCGCTGAGCGTACGCATCGAACTCGATCCCCGACCTTGAGCCCGCGCCGTACACCAAGTACTTCGCCCACGTCCCACCTCCACCAAGCCGATCTGCGCCACGGCAGAGTCGAGCCCGAACGACGACAGCGTGCCACGCGTCGGCGGATATCGCGGTGTGCCTGCCGATCAAGTGACGATCGCGCACGTTGAAACACTCATCCGGGGCGTCGAGACGGACAAGCGAAACGGCAACCAGATGGTGGTCGACGCGACCGGCTGCACGCCGAGTGCCTGGTCACAGCGCTGGGTGGCATCGCCCCGGTCACCGGCGTGGTGGCTTTTCACTCATCCGGCGACCCGCCCCGTACGCGGGAGGAAATACCGTCCGCCGCGGTCGGCCCACGTAGCATCGGGCGATGTTGTCCACCGGAAACGTCCAAATCTCGGACCTGCTCAACGTCACGCCACCCTGGATCCCTGAAGGTGCGCACGTGATGACGCAGCTCATCGAACTTCCGCCCGCGGATGCGGGACTGCCGCCACACCGCCACTCCGGACCCGTGTTCGGGTACGTGCTGGAGGGCAAGATCCTCTTCGAAGTCGAGGGCGAGGAACCCCGCGAGATCGCCGCCGGCGAGCCGTTGTGGGAACCCGGCGGCGACGTCGTCCACTACCAGATGGCAAACTTGGAACCGGATTCCTGGAGCCGGTTCTTCGCGGTCTGCATCTGCGCCCCGGACGTCGAAATGATCACCCTGCTGGAGCCGGAAGAGATCAAGGCCCGCGATCATCTGCGTCACCCCAGTGCCAGGCAGCACGCGGAGTAACCCCCCTCGGCCCAGCCGGCAATCGCAGCGGCACGGGACGATGCCGTGCAGGTCTCGGAACCCTCGACCTGGACGGTCCACACTTACCCGTTGAACGAGCTGGGTCGCATCACCCTTGCCGCCAACGGTGACAGCCGCACGGTGACGGTCGACGACAACGCAGGCATCTTCGGCGCGGTAACTGACGCCGTCCTCACCACCAAGGACGGGGCCCGCATCGCTCTCAGGAGTTGCCTCGCTGCGGACGATCCAGGGAGGCAGCCGCCTGCAGGTGCGCCGGGATTAACCGGGCACCCGCGGGGGCCGTCCGGTTTCTCGCCGACCGTGACGCCGTCGTCGAGAAACCGGCAGGACCTGGCGAGACGACGTCGTCGCCCGTTGCTGGCGACGCATCATCGCGTTGCCCTTTTGGCGTGCGGGAGACGATTCGCCATGCGGCGCCTCCCAGGGGCCGGCCGGCATTGGCGCACCGAGATCTGATCAAACGAGGTGACTTGTGCTCAAGGAGAAGAACATCCCCGCCCCTGACCTCGAGGAGGCCAGGGCGATCAACAAACGGCTCCGCGCGGAAAAAGTTCCTGACGTGACTACGCCGGCGGGCCGGATCGAGATGCGGACCGATGCGATCGACGCCAGCAAGGCGCCGGAATCGCTCACCCCGCAAGACGTGATCATCCCCGGTCCCGGTCCCGGTGGCGACCTGCGTCTGCATGTCCTCCGCCCGCCGGGTGACGTGCGTGCGGTGATGGTCAATATCCACGGCGGCGGATGGGTCATCGGGCTGCCCGAACAGGACGACCGCATCAACGAATTGACGGTGAACATGTGTGGCGTCGCGACGGTCAGCGTCGACTACCGGCTTGCGCCGGAGAACGCCTATCCCGCACAGCTCGAGGACTGCCTCGCCGCTGTCGAGTGGCTGCTGGAGCACGCCGAGACCGAATTCGGCACCGACCGGCTGGTGATCGCCGGAAGTTCCGCCGGCGGGCACCTCGCCGCGATGACCTTGCTCCACCTGCGCGACGAACTGCGTGCGATCGACCGGGTCGTCGCTGCGAGCCTGGTGTTCGGCGTCTACGACGTGAGCCTGAGCATCGCCGCACGCCTGGCCACGCCGGACACTCCCGTGCTCACGGCACAGTACCTCCAGGGCACCGCCGAGACGGTGTTCCCGATCGGATTGAAATCGTGGCACAGTCCGCGTTTCTCACCCCTGTACGCCGATCTCGCGGGGTTGCCACCCGCCTTGTTCACGGTGGGCAGTCTCGACCCGCTGCTCGACGACTCGCTGTTCATGAGTGAGCGATGGAAGGCGGCCGGCAACGACGCCGAACTCGACATCTGGCCGGAGGCACCGCACAAGTTCTTCGGCAAGGTCCCGCCGGTGGGCAAGCACGCCCAGGCCCGGATCAACTCCTGGCTCAACGCGCGCCTCGACGCGTGACTGAGAGTCAATCCAGCGAACAAAACTGATCTTCTGAAGGAGTGACCGTGTCGGAAAACCCTCTGCACATCGACATCCCGGTGAAGCTGGCCGAGGTCAAGGCTGTGTTCAGTGTGGGATCGCTGGGTTTCGAAGGTGACCTCCCGGCGTCCTTGTTCCACTTGGGGCTCATCACGGGTGACGTGGCCGACTGGGGTGCGAGCTCGGATGTAGTGGTCGTGTTCCACACCAACGCCGGGCACGTCACATTGCACGACGCGGCCTACAACGCCGACCGGAACATCTCGACCGGCAACCCCTACCGGCAACTCGTCGCCGATCTTGTCGCCCGTGGCGTGCGTGTCGAGCTGTGCGGGGCCACCGCGAAGGCGCACCACTGGGGCAACGAGGACCTCCTGCCCGACATCCTGGTGAACACCGACGCCATGGCCAGGACGATCCAGCTCGTCCAAGAGGGATACATCAAGATCACCGAATCCTGAACGACACCCACCCGGCGAATTCGGACGGAAACCGGTCCGTTTTGCCTGCTTTTCTCCTGGAGACGGCAAACAGCCGTTTCCAGGAGTGGGCATGAAAAAGGCCGAGTCTCCCGTAAGGGAGCCCGGCCGCTGGTGGGTCCACTCGATATCATCGATGTGCTGCGGTGCCTCTACGGCCGGTGCGGCCGGTAGGCGTGGGCGCGTTGCTAGATAAGAGTTCGGCGAAGTCGATGAACGCGACGATCGAGGCCTCGAGGTCGCGATCCCGGCGGCTCGGTAGAGGGGCGCTTGTTCGCGCATGGCAGGCCGCGACGATGCTGGGTGTGCAGGAAGCGTTCCTGCGCAGCCTGGACACGGCAGCCCTGGTTCGCCCGCAACGCCCCGATGGCGGGCACCGCCGTTACTCACGCCGCCAGCTCACCCTCGTCGTGCGGCTGGGAACACAGCAGGTGGCGGCACCTGGCCGATAAGCACCAACGAGAATGGG
Organism: Amycolatopsis sp. 2-15; assembly: GCF_030285625.1. Taxonomy (NCBI): domain Bacteria; kingdom Bacillati; phylum Actinomycetota; class Actinomycetes; order Pseudonocardiales; family Pseudonocardiaceae; genus Amycolatopsis; species Amycolatopsis carbonis. The sequence goes on along the minus strand of NZ_CP127294.1, from coordinate 7,293,723 downwards.
GAGAAGCGACGTCCCGATGAGGGAGCGCTGGCCGAGCCTCTCTACGTGGAGCACGTCGCCTCACCCGCTTGATCTGCAACCCTCGCTGCCGCCACACCGCAGCACTCCACCCCCACCACCGTGCGTGACCGGGGCCGTAACGCAGAGCGTGATCACGACGACCTTGACCGTGTCGGTGCGGGAGTAGCGGCGGTGGCCGCCGGCGGAGCGTTGCGGGGTGATCAGGCCGGCCTCGTCGAGGCTGCGCAGGAAGCCTTGGGTGGTGCCGAGCATGTCGGCGGCCCGGCCCATGGTGTAGCCGGGGTAGTGCTCGTCGTCGAACTTGTCGGCCCCGCTGGGCGTGGCCGGTCCTTCTTGGTCAGGGATCATTCCACCTCCACATCACGAAGGACCCCGGGTGCCGCATGCGGCACCCGGGGTCCTCAAGGGTTTTAGGTTTTCATCATTGCCAACCGACGTGACCGCCGGCGTCCTGCACCCGCGTCCGGCGGAAAGCCGGATCCCGCGGGGATCGCTCATTCGTAACCGAGCACCACCTCCGAACTCGATGGGACTGCGGCACCCGCGCGGCGCTACCTGGCCGCTGCGGGCGATCCAATGATGTTCCCGTTCCCTTCTTTCCTGTGTTTTCCACTTAGACCTGGTCTCAAAACTTAAGGGTGTGTCACTGCGTAACCTGCCGGTCCTGGTCGTCGATCGTGAACAGTCGTGGCGAAGACGACGCAGCAGCGGCGGGTCGAAGACCGGCTCTGGGAGCTGATCGAACCCCTGATCCCGTCCCGACCAGCGCCGCGCGGTCCGGGTGGGCGGCCCCGGATCGATGACCGTGCCGCGCTAGAGGGGATCTTGTTCGTGCTCGACACCGGCTGCCGCTGGCGAGACCTACCCGAGCAGCTCGGATGCGGTTCCGGGCACACCGCGTGGCGGCGGTTACGTGAGTGGCAGGACGCCGGCGTGTGGGACCGGCTGCACCAGCTCGTGCTCAACGAGCTGTCCAACATCGACGAGCTCGACTGGACCAGAGGCTGCATCGACGCGGTGTCGGTGCGGTCGAAAAGGGGGGCGAGCTGACCGGCCGCAGCCCCACTGACCGGGGTAAAGCCGGCTCCAAGTACCACGTTCTGTGCGACGCGAACGGGCTACCGCTGCACATCATGTTGTCGGCGGCAAACACCCACGACAGCATGCTGTTCGAGCCGCTGCTGGACACGAACCCGACCGTGCGCGGCCACCACGGCCGGGCGGGCCGGCCACGATGCCGACCGGACAAGCTGCACGCCGACAAGGGCTACGACTACCGCCGCTGCCGCCGCTACCTGACCCGCCGCGGTATCAAGGTCCGTATCGCCCGGCGCGGGATTGAGGGCAAGTCCCGCCTCGGCCGGGTCCGCTGGGTCGTCGAACGCACCATCTCCTGGCTACTGCGGTTCAAACGCCTCGGGCTGCGCTACGACCGGACCGAACGCACCACGCTGGCGCTACTCACGCTGGCCTGCACCGTGATCAACGTCCGCCGGCTCATAAAGATCGAGCTCTGCGACCAGGTCTAACGCATCCATTCACTCGTTTGGGATACATCGGTAGCTCTGTGTCGTTGGGTGGAGGTGACTGGTGAGCTTCCGAGCGCGGAGCAGGTCCTCGGGTCGGCACGGGGCCCCCGTCACCACGAGGGAGATCGATCTCCTGAAGGGGGCTGCAGCCGCGTTGCTGACGGCACCATCGACGGGGATGAACGAGCACTCTCGTCGGGAAGTGATCAGCCATCGGTGGGGCCGCCTCGTCAGAGGCGTTCGATGCGGTCGGCCTGCGGGCCCCGGTCGCTCTGACGCACCGCGTACCGGACCCGGTCACCCTTCTGCAGCGACTCCGACCCCATGATCACGGACACGTGGGCGAAGAGATCGTCGCCGCCTGCGTCCGGGGTGATGAAGCCGAAGCCGCGGTCGCCGTCGTAGCGCGCGACGACGCCCTCGCCGCCTCGTACGGGCACGTCCCGCGCCGCCGGCCCTGCGGCCGCGGCAGGTGCCGACCGCTGCGGCGCCGTCTGGGGCTCGATGCCCCGGACCAGGTGCACGTCGCGGGCCTGCGGGCCCTTGTCTCCACTAGCCACCTCGTAGGCGACGCGGTCGCCCTCCGCGAGCCACGTCAGCCCCTCGGCCAGGGCCCGGGCGTGAACGAAGACGTCCCCGGCGCCGGAGTCGGGGTTGATGAAGCCGAAGCCCTTGTCCTCGTCGTACCAGGCCACCGTGCCGTCGGCACCGTCCGCGATACCAGCCGCAGCGGGTGAGCCGGCCCCTGCTCCCAGCGGGATCACGTGCCCGGCCTGCGGGCCGCGCTCGCCTTCGACGATCAGGAAGGCCACCCGCTGCCCCTCGGTGACCACGCCGCCGGTCACGATGGCGGAGCTGTGCACGAAGATGTCGGCGCCGCCGCCGTCCGGCGACGCGAAGCCGTACCCCTTGCCCGGCTCGTACCAGTTGACGGTGCCGAGCAGGCCCACGGCGCTGCCGGTGGCCGCATCGGCGGTGACGCGAACGCGCAGCGCCTGGGGCCCGCGGTCGTTCTCGCCGACCTCGAACACGACGGCCTGACCCTCGCGGAGCACTTTCGCGCCGCCGTCCCCGACGATCTCGGAGGCGTGCACGAACACGTCCGGCGAGCCGTCCTCGGGCGCGAGGAAGCCGAAACCCCGTTCGGCGTCGAACCAACGGACGGTCCCTTGCGGCATCAAAGGCTCCAGGTCGAGAGGGCGGGCAATGGCCCCCAGTCTCTCTGACAGACCTCCGGTCCGTCGGGCCGGGTCCACAGGCGGGCGGTGCGGAGCCAGGGGCGGGCCGTTGGTTCACCTAGCGACACGCCGAGTTTTGAGACCAGGTCTTACTCGGTACTGCTACTTCACCTGCTGCGAACGTCACCGCGGGGAACCCTTCCACTGATCGGTCCCAGCACACTGACGCCGCTGGTCACTGCCCGGAGCCCCGTTCACTGATCGGCTCCGGCCACCTGACCGGTCCTGCAACTGCACTAACACACAACAAAATTGCACTTACACACAACAACAACCACTGCATGTTCTCCACGTACGAGAGAGACAACGTCAGAGGCTGCTGCATCAGCAGCCACGCAGCCCGCAGCCTGGGAGCCAGGGCCCTCATGAACTGCGCTCCCGGCGCCGCACCCTCGTTGTCGCCGAACGCCCAGGTGAACTCACCGCCATGCCCGTACACCAGCCGCGGCTCCGTCTCGGCCACGCGCCGGTGCGGCGTGACCTTGTCGAAGACCGGAGAAGTCTCGTCCCGGTCGAAGTAGATCGACCCGAGCAGTGCCTCGCTTCTCCCGGGTATCCGAGCCCAACACACTGCGGTGATCCCGACCTCGGCATCACCCAGCTCGGTCGATGCGATGGGCCGCTCAAACACCTGAACCGGCCTCGGAGGGCAGATCCTCCGGCGCAAGCTGGAAATCCGGGATGGAGCGCGCCGCGACGGTGGTCAGCTCGACCATGTCGGCAGCCACGTAGAACAAGGTGGAGTTCTGCAGTCGCCGCCGCGCACCGCGCGCAACCTCATCGTCCCGACCTCTCGGAGTCCCGTCTCCTCGTCCGCCGCAGCTCTGCGCGAGGTCGAACTCGGCTACGACTCCTGCTCCACCGCCCGACGTACACCTCGTACGCCTCTCCGGCCGACCACGTGCCTCCAGCCATCACCGGACCCTACGCCGGGAGCCCCCGATCCGAGTCCACTGTGGATCGGCTACAGCCGGATGGACGACAGGTCGGGAGTCCGGTCCGCGGCCGAGAGCAGCTCGCTGTAGTCGCCGAGCATCCGGTCGCCGAGGTGGCGGTAGAACTCCGGCAGCGCGGTGGTCCGCCCCTCGTGGAACGCCAGGAAGCCGGGGTCGGACCGCAGCAGGGTGCGGATGCGCCGGAAGCTGCCGAGGTCGGCGCGGAAGCCGGCCGTGCGCGCACGGTGCACCCAGCGCACCACGCGGCTGGGCGCGGTCCGCAGCCGCCGGCGCAGCATCTCGGGTGACGCGGCGTGCCCGTAGAGCTCGATGAGCTTGTCGTAGTAGGTCACCGGGTCGTAGTTCTTGATTGTGGTGACCACGTAAGGCGCGTAGTAGAAGCTGAACGGCATAGTGGGGAGGATCCGCCCGTCGGCCGCGAGCTCGTCGTGCAGCGGCGTGCCGCCGAACGGGACCGGGATGTTGATCGTCGGGAAGGCGAACGGCGCCAGATCCATGAACCGTTTCGTCAGTTCGACCGGCGCGTCACCCTCGTCGGTGTCGAGGCCGAACATGAAGTTCGCCTGCAGGTACGGCACGTTGTCGGCCAGCTGCGCGAAGTGCGCGGCGACCCGCTCCACCTTCGCCATGCCGCCGGCGCGCCCGACCCCGGCCTTGTTCGAGTAGTCCGTCCAGGACTCCACGCCCGGCGCGACCATGGCACAGTTCGTGTCCTTGAGCCGCCGCGGCCGGTCGCCGCGCAGCACCGTGAGCGAGCTTTCGATGATGTACGGGGGCCGCTCACCCGGCGGCTGGGCCTCCAGCGCTTCGAAGACCTGGTCGAACTTCACCGCGAAGTTGGGATCGTGGAACACCACCAGCCGGCCCGGCAGGTGAGTGGCCAGATAACGCAGGTCGGCCTCGAGCCGCTCAATCGACAGCGGCCGGTAGGTGCTGCTCCAGTCGATGCAGAAGTCGCACCGGTACGGGCAGCCCATGCTCGCGAGCATGGGCACCGCCGTCAGCGGCGTGGGTGTCCGCCCCCGGAAGAAGGCCGAAGCACGGATCTCGGGCATCCGCTCCTCGACTGCCGGCACGTCGTCGAAGGGCTTCTCCGACGAGATCACCGCGCCCGGGTCGAACTGCCCGGCCAGGATGTCGGCGACCAGCGCCTCGTCGCACTCGCGGACGACCAGGTCGAAGAACCGCAGGCAGTCCGCGGGGAACGCCTTCGCGTGCGGGCCGCCGATCACGGTGCGCACGCCCGCCTTGCGGTACAGCTTGGCGAGCGCGTAGGCGAGGTGGCTGACCTGCGTGTAGCAGGAGATGAAGACGACGTCGAGGTCGGCGGGCACCAGGCGGTGCGGCCGGCCGAGGCCGTAGTAGGTGGCGTAGAAGGTCTCGTGCCCCATCCGCCGGCACCACACGGAGATGGCTTGCGGGGTGATGCTCGCGTACTGCTTGGTGATCAGCAGCTGGTAGCCCAGTTCCACCGGGCGCCGAGCCGGTGGACCGAGGAGATCGAGGATTCCCACTCGCACCGCGTGCCCCCTCGGTGGCCGGCCGGCTCGTCCTCACCGGCGGTGAGCAGTACGCACGATGCGTGCCTGCCGATCTGCCTTGCTAGCGGCGTCACCAGGGGCTGGAGTGAACGCGGCGAATCTGGCGACTCTACTCCGGCCGATCGCCAGCCGGAAGGGCCGCCACCTGCGAACAACCGGCGGCAGGTCCACTGTAGACGGACGACGCGCCGGGATTCCCCCGCGAGCCGTCCACGGTAGTCGGACCAGTGCACCGGTGTTGATCTTTACATCGAGCGGGTTGGAAACCATTACCCGAACGGTTTCCACTTGATGGTGGGTGTTGGGTTGTGGCTACGCTCAGCCTGGTGGGAAGTCCTGAAGCGGTGGCGGTGTTTGTACAGCTCGTGCACCATGTCTTCGAGCTCCGCAATGCCCTGGCGTAGGCGCTCGGTGGTGATCGGGAATTGCTCGCGGGGGTGCCACCGGAACATCTCCTGCTTGTTGTCGCCGGTCGTCATCGGCCGGGCGTGCAGCACCGGGTTGCGGATCTTCGCGGCCTTGCTCAGCAGCGGACCGGCTGCGTCGATTAGCTGAGACGCGGTGCCACCTACACGCGCCGGGTGCCAGCTTCAGCGAGACAGGACAGGGCTGTGCTGGGCAAAGCTGGTCTGTCCGGCTGGATTCGGGGCTGGTGCGGGATCAGCTGGCGCCGGTCTGTCCGGTGCCGGGGTTCAGGTATCGCACGGTCACACCGCGCACCGCGTGTTCGGCGTCGCGGCCGTGGCCGAGGCGCCACCTCCAGGTCTCCCCGCTGGCGTCGGTGATGTCGCGGCGACCGGTTCGCCGCAGGGCGCGCCGAGGCGGTCGTAGTTCCAGCCGCGGTCGCATCCGGTGGCGGTGCACCAGGTTCGGCCGGCGCTGGAGCGCAGCGTGTTGCCGTGCTCGGGGCACACCCCCCACGGCACCCCGCACAACCCGGGGCCGGTCGCGGTGCGGTGGCGGACGAGCGGTTCGATGGCGCGGTCGAGGTCGCCGAGGTAGCCCTCGAGCAGACCGTCGCCGTCGTCGTCGATGAGGTAGCCGATGCGGCGGATGCCCTCATCGGCCGAGGCGGTGAATGCGGCGCCGAGCGCGACCGCGCGCTTCCGCAGTGCGCGCACGTCGGCGGCCAGGTCCCGTGGCTGCGCGGGGGTCGGGAGCCCGGCGGTGAGGTCGGGGTGCTCAGTCACGGTGGTCTCCCTTGTTGATCGTGTCGTCGAGGTAGGCGTCGTCGGTGAGCACGGCCTCGAGTGCGCGGGCGATCACGTCGAACGCCGCGGTGAGGGCGACGTGGCCGCGGCGGTCGAGTTGGCCGGCGACGAGGGGGCTGTCGCTGGACACGGCCAGCAACCCGCCCGAGGGGCGGTACAGCGTCATCGTGACGGCGGGGGCTTCGTCGTTGGGCAGGGCCAGCTGCAGCTCGGCGCGTTCGACGACGGGGCGCTGCCCGCCATCGAGGGCGGCGATCTCGGCTTCCTCGGTGCGGGCCGCGAGCTGCGCGTCGGTGAACCCCGCGAACTCCTCCGTCAAGAGCCCCTGGGCTTCGTCGATGACGGTGGCGGCGCGGTCGACGATGTCCTGCAACACCTGCGCACGGGAACCGATCCCCGCTTCACCGGCGGTGTCGTCGGTGCCGTGCGGGTGTTCGAGCAGATGCTCGATGCGGTCGAGCGCGATGCCGAGGGCCCACACGGCCTCGGCCAGCGGCTGCCGGTCAGCGCCGATCAGCGAGGGCAGCGCCCGCGTCTGCACCAGCCGGCCCAGCCCGGCGATCGCGGCGGCGGTCAGCGGCTGGTACTTCGGGGTCGTGGCCGCCGCGGTGCGGTCGCCGGCGTCGATGCCGCGGGCGCGCAGGTCGGCGTAGATGGTGTCGCGGGAGACGTCGGCCAGGCGCGCGAGCTCGCGGATGTTGCGGGCGCCGGTGCGCCAGGCGAGCGCCACCAGTGTGGCCCGGTCGTCGGGCATGCGGTCGCGGTTGCGGGCCCAGGCCTGCAGCGCCTCCAGCGCCATCGCCTGGGCGGGCACGGCGGCAGCCGGCTCGGGGGGAGTGGTGTTCGGCATGCCACCACGATATGCCGAACCATTCGACATGTCGAGTCACTCGACAGTTTCATTCGTTCGGCGGCGCCGCGACCCATCTACTACCGATAACCTGTGATATCGGTAGCCAAGTCTTTTGTGCGGAAACTTGGCTACAAGGCCAATTTCGTAGACCAGATGTGATCATGCGACGGCGTCAGTCGCCGCGCCCGCCTCGCACACCATCAATCGCCGCAGCCGCGACCGAGCGGGCATGGACATCGAGGCCCACACTCGTACGCTCAGGCCGAGCCGTCAGCCCCTGCCCAGCAACCCGAATGTGCGTGAGCGAGGCCCGGCCCGCAACCGTCTCATCCGAGGCAGTCACGTCATACCGTCTAGTAAGGAGACCGGGGTGCCCCTCGACTCGACCGGCAAGATCTCCTTCGACCACATCTACGCCGAGCCCGATCCGCGTGCCTTCTTCGGCACGCTGGGCCGGGTCGGCTACCTCATTCCACAGCTGGCCAAGCCCTACTTCCGCAAGCTGATCGAGGAATACCGCGCCGAACGCGGCGTCGCGGCACCGACCGTGCTCGACGTCGGCTGCTCGTATGGCGTCAACGCGGTCCTGCAACGGTGCGACGTGACGATGGACCAGCTCTACGACTACTACACGGGCCCGGATGTGCTCGCCCTCGACCACGAAGCACTGCTCGCGGCCGACCGTGGGTGGGTCCGCTCGCACGCGGGTACCGAACACATCCGCTTCATCGGTCTCGACAGCTCGGGTCCGGCGCTGGCCTATGCGCAATCGGCCGGCTTCATCGACGCCGCGATCCACGCGGACCTTGAGCGGGACGATCCGACGCCGGAGCAACACGACCTGCTGGCCGGGGTCGACCTCGTCATCTCGACCGGCTGCGTCGGGTACGTCACGGACAAGACCATCTCCCGGATCGCGCACGGGTCGCGGCCGTGGATGGCGCATTTTGTGCTGCGGATGTTCTCCTACGACCCGATCGCGGCACGCCTGGCCGAGCTGGGCTACCACAGTGCCGGCGTCGACGGCGTGTTCCGGCAGCGGAGGTTCGCCTCGGCCGAGGAGCAGACCCAGATCCTGGACACGCTCTCGAGCGCGGGTATGGACCCGGAGGGCCTGGAGACCAACGGCTGGCTGTACGCCCAGCTGTACATCTCCCGGCCGGCCGGCGCGGCCACAGAGCTCGCCACCGTGATGAACGCCGTGTCGCCTGGTTCAGGCACCAGTCTCACAAAGTTGGCGGATCCGCCACAGATCCGCCAATGACCAAGGCCCGGCCTGCACCATGTGCAAACCGGGCTTTTCGCAGTAGCGGGGACAGGATTTGAACCTGCGACCTCTGGGTTATGAGCCCAGCGAGCTACCGAGCTGCTCCACCCCGCGTCGTGTGTTGAGAGGCTACACGGGGGGTGTGGTGGTGGCGGACCCAGTCGTCCAGGTCGGCCGCGGTCTCCTGATCCGGTTACCTCCGCCCGGAAGGTCCGGACCATGGCACGACAGAGCGCGGCGTGTCGTTGGGATCCGCCTCGCGCGACGCTGAGTGGTCGACGCAATCAAGCGGCAGCGCGCCAATTGCGATCATGATCCCACGGATTGTTAGTGGCCGTCGGTTGGCCGCAGCGGACCGCGATGCTGATCAGCACCCCTGCCCGTATCTTTGGGGGATCGGTCTCCGGCAGCGCGTAGTGTCCGGGCATGGATCCCGACAGCCAGTACGGCCTGCGCGGAGAGTCTGTTCCGGAATTGCTGGGACACTACGCGGCGATCCTGCAGGAGTTGCGCCGGCGGGGCGTGGTGAGGACTCGGAATGCGCCGCTGGGTGACTATGCCGAGTGCCTCGCCGCGCGGGTCTACGACGGGGAGCTGGCCCCGAACTCCGGTCTCCTACGACCTGCACCGTTTTCCGGATCGAGGTGGCGGCGATGGACTCAACGGTTCCGGGCGGGCGGAGGACCGTCTCAGCGCGGAACGCGGCTCGACGGCTCCGCGCGACCGAACGTCACCTCAAAAGCCACGGACGCGGTCTGGGTGCGGCGGACCTTCGGTGAGGTCGCGTGGCGCCTGGGTCGCGGCTGGTTGGCGGTGAACCTCGCCTTGGACGTCATCGCGCTGGCGCTGATCCTGTTCGGCGTGCTCGTGGTGTTACCGGTGGCCTTCGCGGGATTCGTCCTGGGCAACATCGCCGTCTGCATGCACCTCGAACGCCAGAGCCGGAGCGAGGGCAGTATGAGAAATCGGTGACCCGCCGCCTGGTTAACGAAACCCTCGCGCGCTCCCGCGGCGACGTGGTGGCGAACGGGTGGGCCGGTCTCTCTTGAGCGTGGCCAGTAGTCGGGCTCGAGCGGCCTGGCGGAAGCCGGTGCCGTTACCGCACTATCAGCTCGTGCCGCCAAGCCGACCAGCGCCGCCGCTCATGAGCACCGCAAGCTTCAGCGCGAGGATGCGCCGGCTCGCCGGCCGCGTCTTCGATGGCGCGGACGCCAACGGCGTCGCCGCGCTCAGTTCTCCTGGTGGGTGGGGGTCATGATCTCGATGCCGATCTGGCGGCGGAAGGGTTCGACTGTGTTTCGCTGGTGGTCGGCTCGAGCCAGGAGGTCGTCGAAGTCGACAGACGGCACGCGTGCGCGCAGGCCGGCCAGGTCACCGAGGGTGGTCCACAGGATCTTTTTGCCTTCGATGCCCATGGCCAGGGCCTCTAGTTCAAGAAAACGGCTCAGCGGGGAGTAGGACCGCAGGCGGCCGTTGTATTTGAGCCGTCCCAGCCGTTCCCCCGCGAAGGCGGCCGCGGCCTTGGCGCGGTTCGGGCGCACGTTGAGCGTGCGCATGATCAGTTCGAACGTCCGCACGTCTTCGGCGATGGCTTGGGCGACTTTGGCCAGCGCGTCTCCCAGTTCGGTCCCGCGGTTGTTGTCGCGGGCCCGGCGCGCCAGTTCGCGCCAGGTGATGCCCAGGGCGAACTGGTCGCGGAGGTAGATGCGCAGGAACTCGGTCACCGGTCGACCGCCTGTGGGCGCGGGGACTGCCACCGGAAGACCCCGGCGCCCTGCGCGTAGGCGAGGTGACCGCCGAGCGCGCCGCCCGCGCTGAGAACCACCAAGCCGACGACGCCGAGGATCTTGCCGCCGACCGGCTCGCGCCGGCGGCGCAGGTAGGAGCCGGTGAAAAACGCGGCCCCGAGGCTGTTGAGCACGAGATGACCGAACCCGACACGTCGCTGCCGCTCGTCCAGCTCGCTGTAGTCGGCCGCGCCGAGCACCGCAGCCGGTGCCACGGCGAGCAGGCCGATCCCAACCAACCGCCGGGCGGCTGCGTCGCTGCCTGGGACCAGGTCGAGCAGCGCCGAACACACCCAAGCCCCGATCGGGACGGTGACGGCAAGCGGGTGCAGCGGATGCCCGAGCCGACGCCCGCGCAGCTCACGGCCGACCCGACCGCCGAAGAGCCGGATCAACGGCTTCGCCACCGTCGCCGCGGGCGCATCAATCCCTCGTGCGGTTTCCATCGCGGACAACACACGATGAGGTGCCGCAGCCCGTCCCCCTTCGCTGCGGATCTTCGGAACAGCTTGTGCGGTCTCGTCGGTCATGCCGCGGGCTACCCCGTGGTTCCCGGCACCAATCTCGCGTTGGCCAAAACGTGGCCGGCCGTGGTGACCGTATGGCCGGATACCCGCCTGCGACGACGTTGCGCCGGCTGACCCAGGCGGAGTCCGCACCCGAGGACGGGCAGTTCAAGGACGACGCCACAGGCTCGCGCGGCGGACCGATCCGGACGGGAGTGACGCCTTGAGCGCGAGAGCGGGCAGGCGCGCGGGAAGCGGTCGAACGGGGGTGACAGGGGCGGCACCGGTCCGCCACCGGAAGGAAGCCCGCCGTGTCGTAACCCGCCCAGCAGCAGAGCCCGCCCGGAACGACGTCGGCGATGACGCCCCAGCCCGACCACGGCGAGCACACCTACCGCGGCCGCGCCGTGGCGATCGCGTACGCGCGCGGAGGCGCGGATGTGCTGATTTCCAACCTGGACGAGCACGAGGATGCCGAGGAGACGCGGCGCTGGGTCGACAAGGCCGGCCGTACACGGCGAGCGCAGGCATCCCGGGCGGCAGCGGAGCGGTCAGGCCCGCCACGTGGTCGTCGGCAGCAATGCCCGTCGAGGCAGTCGGTGGTGGACAAGCCGACTGCTGAGCACGCGCGCGGTGTCCGCGGCTACGGCGGCCATGGAGCCGGCGATAGCCGGCATGCGGTCCCTTCGATTGCTAACGGGGCGTCGGCGGGTAAGGAGCAGACCGCCGCCGACGCCCCTGGGCACCACGCGTTGCGTGGTTGCTAGCGGGCGCCGGGTCCCCTGGCGGTGGTCGGTGTGGAGACTGTGCGTCCTTCGCGGCCAGTGAGCAGGCCGAGAGCGATCATGCCGATGCCGAGGCCGAGGTGGAGCCAGTTGTCTGCGTTGTTGAGCGGGACGAAGTTGGCGTCACTGCCGTGGTCGATGAGCAGGCCGTAGAGCCACAGCACGAGGTAGACGACTCCTCCGACGAGGAGGAACAGCCGTGCTGCGCGCGCGGTGCGGGCGCACGCGAAGCCGACGACACCGAAGAGCAGGTGCACGATGTTGTGCGGGGTGGAGACCATGAACACGCCGAAGAGCATGGCCGTCGAGTCGTGCCCGGCGAAGCTCATCTGGTCGTAGTCGGTGGCGACGCCGGGGATGAACCCGAGGATGCCGACCAGCAGGAAAACGACGGCGACGATACTCGCGGCGAGCTGGGCTGACGACCGTCCGATTGCGGTGTGTGACGGCGAATGTGTGGACACGTCCTTCTCCTCCCGTGGAACGGCTCCGGTGGGGCCGGACGGCCACCACGCTGGGCGTACCCCGTGGATGCTTCGGTAACCCCGGTGGGCTCGACCAGCGTGCTTCGTCACGTCGAATCATCGATTGGTCGCGCGGGTGTTCGTCCTCGACATGCCGAATGCCGCGGTGAACCGGGTCCTGATGGTTATTTGCACGTGAGGTGGGCATTCCGATGGTTCTCCAGGACGTCACCGACGTACTCGAACGGAAAGGCGTGATCAAGTTCGTCGGCAGCTGGGACGAGCTGGGCCGGACCGTCTCCGACGAACTCCCGGCCGGTACCAGGTGACCGCGCGCCGTCCTCCACCCACAGTAGACACCCTCCATGACGAGGGAGAAAAGGAGACCGCGATGATCAGAATAAGCCGCATCCTCGGGATGCTGACCGCCGCCTACGGCGCCGCGGTGGTGGCCCGTCCCTCTGTGCTGACCGGACCGCTGCACCTGTCCGACGGCCCGGTGTCGCGTCCGGTGCGCCTGCTGGCGATGGCCATGGGTGCCCGTGACCTGGCGATCGGGACCGCGATGGCGGCCGCCCCGGCCGGGCGGCCGACGACGGTCGCCGTCGCCACCCGGGTCGCCGCCGACGTGTCGGACGCCGTCGTCTTCGGCACCGGCCTGCGCGAGCGCGACACGAAGCTCAAGGCCGTCGCGGCGGCCCTCGCTTGGGGTGCGTTGTGCGGCGCGTCGTTGCTCGGCAACCGCAATTCGCGGGAGGCCCGCCGGGTCACCCGCACCACCGAAGGGAAGCCCGTTTCGACCAGCACCATCACCGAATCTGTCGACGTGAAGGTCACCGTGCCCGCCGCTTACAACCAGTGGACGCAGTTCGAGTCGTTCCCGCGGTTCATGGACGGCGTGGAGGAGATCCGCCAGCTGGACGCGACCCACACCCACTGGAAGATCAGCGTCGCCGGGGTGACCAAGGAGTTCGACGCGACCATCACCGAGCAGAACCCTGACGAGCGGGTCGCCTGGACGTCGGACTCCGGCCCCACCCATGCCGGGGTGATCACCTTCCACCGGATCGACGACGAGACCACGCGGGTGACCGCGCAGATGGACATCGACCCGGACGGGTTCGTCGAGAATGTCGCGGACAAGCTCGGCATCCTCGACCGCAAGGTCAAGGGCGACATGGAGCGGTTCAAGACGTTCATCGAGAACCGCGACGGCCGCGAGACCGGAGCCTGGCGCGGTGACGTCGACCGTCCCGCACAGCACTGACCACCGGGTGCCGCGGGCTGCTCACCAGTCGCGTTCCAGCCAGGGGACAGGCGGTTGAGCGGGGTGAGCCGCCCGCGGTTGGGGGCCGAGCGGGTCGGGTGGCCCGCGACGCCCCAACTCGTCAGGAGCGCGTTCGCGGCGGCCGAGCCGGTGGCCGCGGCCGTTCCATCAGCGCGACCGGGAGATTGATCCGGATGCCGTCGCCGGCCAGCACCAGTCCCGGGGTGGTCGTGGTAACGGTGGGGCGGTCCGCGAAGGCGCCGATTCCGAACAGGGGACAGTCCTCCCGCCCCAGCGCGATCTCGCCGACCTCCCGGGCGGCGACGGTTTCTGGGTGTATCTCGCGGAGCCGTTCGTCCATCTGTTTCGACAGGGCCTCGACGTCGGTTGTGGTGGCGGCGGAGGCGTGCAGTGCCACGACGGAGCCGCCGGTTTTCCGTGCCCAGCCGCGGGCTTCGCCCTCGTAGCGGTCCAGGACGCTGATGTTGTCCAATGGAGGCACGTTGCCGGTGCCCATGAACGCCGGCCGCGATGCGTCCACCGCGCGATCGAGCCAGAGCCGGCGGACGAGGAAGCCCGGAGCGGAGCGGAGTCCGGCGATATTCGTGTGCCAAGCGTTGGCGCCGAACCCGGTGACGCCTCGATCAGCGATTGCAGGTCGCCGACCTCGCACGCCAGGCCGAGACGGCGCGGGCAGCTGCGCGGGGCCCACAGGCGGGGACCGCCGAAGGTGTGCGGCCAGGTGACAGGCCGCCAGGACGGGGTCGCGTCCGTGCTGATGATGTACGTCAGCCGCGGGATTCCCGTTGGGCGGCGGAGGATGCGTTCGACGTGGTGCATCGCTTCGCGTCCTTCGGGATTTTCTGCATGAGCCAGTTGTGGAACATACCGGGGAATTCGTGGTAGTCCACGTCGATTCCCGCATCTCGGGCCCGGGCGGTGAAACAGGACTCCTTTCGGGCCCGCGCGCCGTGGCGGCGCGCCACTTCACCAGGGTGAGCTGGCGGCGGGAGTAGCGGCGATGGCCGCCGTCCGAGCGCTGTGGGTGCACCAGGTCCGCGGCGTCGAGGCTACGCAGGAACGCTTCCTGCGCACCCAGCATCTTCGCGGCCTGCCCGGTGGTGAAGGCCGGGTAGTCGTGGTCGTCGAGGTTGCCCAGATCAGCCACGCACACCTCCTTGACGGGTCGTCACGCACGCCAGCCGCTCCAGATTATCTAGTGCGGACACTTGACACAATTTGCAGTTCGCGCTATAGAAATGGATGAGCGGTGCATGACCTGGTGTCGAACACGACGATGTTGCCGGGGAGTGATCGATGATGCCGGACACCACCCGCCGCGAGGCGGTGACCAGCGGGTTCGCCGAGCTGGTTTACGCCGATCCAGTGTGGCTGCGCGCAGAGTTCGACGCGATCATGACCGCCAATTTCGAAGGTTTCCCTCCGTCCCCAGCGAGGCCCCGGCCTGGATCCTCAGGTCCGCGGCGATCCGACCGCGCACCCCGCGCCCTCGCCAGTGGTGACCGGTCGGTCGGTGTGGTGCCGGCGATGCGAGGTCGGCATCGGCAGCGTTCCCCTCCGTGGCCCGGTGCGCTCCTGGGGTCAGCGTTACGACGGTGATTTCGAAAGGCAGGTGGTGCCTGCACACCTGGAGTCCGCCCGGCTGTTGTCCTTTCGCTCAGCGGGGATGCCTGCTTCGACAGACGGCCGAGGAGACCTGACTGTGGTCCCGGCCCGGCGTCTCGTGGCGCACACCTCGCGGCACCCCCGGCTCGGCGTACGGCAGCCGGGACAGGCCCCAGGTGATCGAAGGATCGATTGCACACACAGCATTCTCGAGAGGTGTTTCCCACCGAACTGGTTCCGGCCCCGCCGCCCGCGTTGCGGCGGGAGCCGGATCTCGACGACGACACGAAAACCAGCACTCATCTCCGCAAAAGCAGGGTGGCGTACAGGTTTGACCAGCCGCCTCCGGTTCCCAGCACGCCGGTGGCGGTGCACAGGGAAGGAGCAAAGGAGGGATGGTCATGTTGATGCGGACCGACCCGTTCCGGGAGCTGGACCGGCTGACCCAGCAGTTCTTCGGCGCCAACGGCACCACATCGCACCCGGCGGTGATGCCGATGGATGCCTACCGGTCCGGCAACGAGTACGTCGTGCAGTTCGACCTGCCCGGTGTCGCGCCGGACTCCATCGACTTGGGCGTGGAGCGCAACGTGCTCACCGTCAAAGCCGAACGCACGCCGGCCTACGACGAGGGCACCGAGGTCCAGGTGTCCGAGCGGCCACGCGGGGTGTTCTCCCGTCAGCTGTTCCTGGGTGACACCCTCGATGCGAACAACATCGCAGCGCACTACGAGGCGGGTGTGTTGACGCTGCGGATGCCGATCGCCGAACAGGCCAAGCCACGCAAGATCGCCATCAGCGGCGAGAGCGAGTCCAAGCAGATCAACGCCTGAGCGTCTCGGACCCCTGGCTCGGCGTTGTGGCCCCCGCCCGCGCAGCATCGAACGCTGCCGGGCGGGGCCAGCGTCTACCTCGCCCACCCCGTGCCAGGTCGAGCACAGCATGAGGAAAGCGGAACCGATGGGTAGCACCCGACGCCGACCGGTCACGATCGCCACCACGCCGGCCACCACGGCCCGTGACCTTCGGCGCGCAGTCCGCGCGGCCGACCCGGCCAAGACCCCTGGCGTGGCACAGCTGCGTGACGCCGGCTGGCAGCTGACCCAGCTCACCGGCGAGCTGACCGATCTGGTGACCCTCCTGGCCGAACACACCGGCCACCACACCCAACGTCCCGAGCAGGTTCGCCAGGCCGACAGCGCGCCGGACACCGCACACCTGGCCTCCGCATGCCGGGAACTGGCCACCCTGCGCCGCGCCCTCGACACCGCCCACAGCGCGGCGCACGATTACTACACCGAGATCAGCCAGCTCAACCCAGCTGTGCCCGGTTCGCTCCGGTCCTCGCCATGAACTCCTCTCACCCCACAGGCCTGCCCGACCCCTACGCGGTACTCGGCGTGGCTCCCGGCGCCAGCACCGCCGAGGTCACCGCCGCCTACCGGCACGCCGTGCGTGACTGCCACCCCGACGCACCACACCCGGACCGCGAACGACTCGCGGCCGTGATCACCGCCTACCGCCACCTCCGCGACCACCTCGCGCGGCAACCCACCGAACCGCACCGGCCCTCCACACCAGACCGCGACATCCACGTGCGCGTGCACCCCCGCACCACACCGCCACAACCAGACGTGCGCGCCGGCCCCGTCCACCGCCACCCTCACCGACAAAGCTGGTGACCGCGATCCTCGAGCGCGGACGGGAACGGCGGCGCCGACTACGTTGGCTGAGAACCGCCGTCACACGTTCAGGCGAGGCTCAAGGTCGAGGGTTTATCCGTTGCCGCGGGCCCTCCCGTCATCCCCGCGGATGTGGTCCAGGTCGACGCCGGTGAAGCGCTGCGGGCCGCCTCGCGGGATGGCCACTATCGCCGTGGCGACAGCGATCACCGTCGGACCGCACACTGACTCGGGAGAGGCTTCGCCTTCGCGATCACTCATCCCACTGCACCACGAAGCCGTTGATCTCGGCGAGGCATCCCGCGCACAGCACCATTGGACGGACTACGGCCGCCACAAGGCCGATCCGGCTATCCGGGGTCTAATCTCGCTCGTCACAGGTCGCGGCGGTGCTCAACGAGCCAGGCGGCGACCTCGTGCAACGTCATGTTGCCGTGCTGCGACGCGTCGACGAGCACGCGGAACGCGGGTGTGGCGTCCACATCGCGGCGTTGCATGAGGATGCCCTTGACCATGCCGATCACGCCCCGGCTTCCATGGCAGGGCAGGTGAGCTTCGGTTTGGGCACCGACGAGCGCGATCGCGGCGTGGATGACGAACATGCGGCCGTTCTGCTCGGTCTCGTCGCCGAAGGCGTCCGTCTCGGTGGAGACGAGTCCGCGGTGACCCGGCGAGCGGCCGGGTCGATCCTCAGCCGGCCGAGCGTGATCTCAACCGGGCTGCGATCGGACGAGTGGCGCCGCAGGTGCGCGCGCAAACGAGCATGCAATTCGCCCAGCGCCACCGGTTTCACGAGGTAGTCGTCCGCGCCCGCCCGAGGCCCACGACCACGTCCATCTCGTCGGCACGCGCAGTGAGCATCACGATCACGCACGCCGGCAGCGCACCACGCAGCTCGCTGCACACCTCCGTACCGTCCACGTCCGGCAGGTCCAGATCGAGCAGGACCAGGTCGCACGGCTGTTTCGCCGCGTCCTGCAGGGCCGTGCGGCCACAGGTGTGCCACGCGACCTCGTGCCCGTGCTGGGCCAGGCTCGTGTGCAGAACCTCACCGATAGTGGGGTCGTCTTCGACGACAAGGACCGGGCCATGCCCCGAGAATATCCGCGTTTCCCGATTCTAGGGCAGCGCGCGATCATTTTGCCTACCGCTAACCTGAGCGGACTGTTCGTTTGCCCGCGCGAACGGCGAAATCGGTTCGCATTCGCCCGTGAATGCGTTTTGATCGGCACGCGCCGACCGGATCACCGGGGCGGCGTCGCGACAGTCCGGTCACGTCGCGGGTGGCGTCGTTCCCAGGCGTAGGCGGAAAAAATCTAAGATCCAATTGGCGCGACTGGCGGCACAAAGGCTGCACCAATGCCGCGCCGCCTCCTGCGCGGCATTGGAAATTATCGCTCCAGAAAGGCTTGACAGCCGGGCGTCGTCCACCACTAGTCTGGATTGCGAGCACAAAAACAGATGTTCTTGTGGAGCTAGGTCCAACCATTCCGTATCGGGCTGGAGCGTGTCAAGAACGTCTTCGTTGAGGATTTCGGGTTGGCGGGAGTTCAGTCGGATGAGACACGGGTCGGCATCGCGAAGGCTCAGGCAACGCCAGCCCTGCCCGACGGCGCGCGGCACCTTTCGCGGTACGGCCCAGTGCATGGCGCCGGCCATCGAGGCCGAGCGCGCTGGCCGACACTCGTTGCCGCCCGCGTCTCGGCTTGCGGCCACTTCTCCGACGATCTCGGCGCTAACTCCCTGCCGCGGGCCCGGTTCCGCATCTTACGGGCGAAGACGGGCCTGCCGCCGGTGTTGGTCGATGCCTACCTGCATCCGGCGGTAACCCCGCTGTGCTTATGACGCGAGGTCCGCAGTCGGAGGCTGCACCCATCCTTCCTGCTGCGCACCGCGCCGGTTTACGGCTAGCCGTGTTCTGGCCCCAGCTCCGATAGCAGTCCAGGCAAGTGCGGATGTCGTTCATGAGTCAGGTCCGCTTGTCGCGCCGATCCCTCCAATGTCTGAATCAAGAGGTTCACCAAATGGGACACTCCCACGGCGTCCTGACCGCTGAGCCGGCTGACAATCTGACCACGCTCGCCGAATGCGAGCGGGTCTTTGCCGAGGTGCTCGCCGATATCGTGGGCGCCGACCACGTACCGGTCGACAGCCACTTTTTCGACGATCTCGGCGCGGACTCCATGGTGATGGCCCGCTTCTGCGCGCGGGTACGCAAGCGGCCCGACTTGCCGTCGGTGTCGATGCCGGACGTCTACCAGCACCCGACAATTCGGAATCTTGCCGCAGCCCTCACGAGCACCACAACCACGCCAAGCTCACAACCGGCAATCACGCTCGCCGAATGCGAGCAACTCTTCGCCGAGGTGCTCGCCGATATCGTGGGCGCCGACCACGTACCGGTCGACAGCCACTTTTTCGACGATCTCGGCGCCGACTCCATGGTCATGGCCCGCTTCTGCGCGCGGGTACGCAAGCGGCCCGACTTGCCGTCGGTATCCATGCCCGACACCTACAAGCACCCGACCATCCGAAGCCTCGCAGCGGCCCTCAACACCACAGCCGACACCGAAACCGCCGCGTCGCAGCCGGCAACTCCGGCGGCTCCCAATGAGCCGCCGAGGCACGCCCGCAATGGCAAGTACGTCCTCTGCGGGGCGTTGCAACTCCTGTTCCTCCTCGGCTACCCCGGCCTCACTGCGGCCGTCTGGGTGGCGGGTTTCAAGTGGGTCGCGGCCAGCCCGAACCTGGTCGACGTCTACCTTCGGTCGGTCGTGTTCGGCGCCGCGATGTTCCTCGGCCTGTGCAGCCTTCCGATCCTCGTCAAGTGGGTGCTCGTCGGCCGGTGGAAGCCACAGGAGATCCGTGTCTGGAGCATGGCGTACGTCCGCTTCTGGCTGGTCAAAACCCTGATCCAGCGGAACCCGATGGTGCTGTTCGTCGGTTCACCGCTCTACACCCTCTACCTGAGGGCACTCGGCGCGAAGATCGGGCGCGGCGCCGTCATCTTCTCCAGGAACCTGCCCGCGTGCACCGACCTGCTCAGCATCGGCGACGGTGCGGTGATCCGGAAGGACTCGTTCTTCAACGGCTACCGAGCCCACGATGGTGTCATCCAGACGGGTGCAGTGAGCATCGGCAAGGACGCGCTCGTCGGCGAGGCGACGGTGCTCGACATCCGAACCTCGCTGGGTGACGGGGCCCAACTCGGACACTCGTCGGCTCTGCACGCGGGTCAGGCAATACCTGCTGGGGAACGCTGGGTCGGCGCGCCTGCCCAGCGGGCCGAGAAGACGAACCAGATGGCGGTCTCAGCGCGCGACGTGGGCACAGGCCGACGGGTGGTCTTCTCGGCCGTGCAGCTGGGGAACCTGCTCCTGCTGGGTCTGCCGCTGACGTTCGGCATCGCGGACATCGCGATCCCTCAGCTCCCGGAGTTCGCCCCCCTGCTGGATTCGGCACCGGTGTCGCTCACGACCTGGGCGTTCTTTCGTGACGCACTGGTCGTCTCCGCCGTGGTCTTCTTCGGCGCTGTGCTCGTCGGCCTCGTGCTCGTGGGAACCGTTCCGCGCGTGCTGAACCTCTTCATCAAGCCGGACACGGTCTATCCGCTGTACGGATTCCATTACTGGCTCCAGCGCGCGATCGCCCGCACGACCAACATCAGGTTCTACACGACTCTCTTCGGCGGAACCTCCTACATCATCTACTATCTGCGTTGGTTGGGCTACAGCCTTCGCGGGGTGCGGCAGACCGGTTCGAACTTCGGCGAAATGGTCAAGCACGACACCCCCTTCCTGAGCGCGGCCGGCAGTGGAACGATGGTCGCGGACGGGCTGTCCATCATCAATGCCGATTTCTCGAGCACGTCCTTCCGCCTGTCCCAGGCGTCGATCGGTCCGGACAACTTCCTGGGGAACATGATCGCCTACCCCCCGCAGAGCAAGGCGGGCGACAACTGCCTCCTCGCGACGAAGGTCATGGTTCCTCTCGATGGACAGGTGCGGGAAGGCGTGGGCTTGCTCGGCGCGCCCAGCTTCGAGATCCCGCGATCGGTCAAGCGCGACAGGGAGCTCGACGTGAGCAGCGCAGACGAGCTGCGCCGTGGCCTAAGGGCCAAGACCGTCTACAACACCATCAGCATGGCGCTGTTCCTGCTGGTGCGCTGGACCTTCTTCTTGTCCGTCACCGTGGTCTACCTGGCTGCCATCAACCTCTTGCACTTCGTGGGCTCGCTCGCACTCGCGGTCGCACTGGCCACCGCAGTGGTCATCGTTTTCACGGTCGCCTACAACGTCGTGGTCGACCGGCTGTTCCGGCCGCTGCAGGCCTTGGTGCCGCAGGGGTGCTCGATCTATGACCGCGCCTTCTGGCGACACGAACGCTTCTGGAAAGTGAGTTCCCTGACCTATGTCCTCGCCTTCAACGGCACCCCGCTCAAGAACGTGATCTGGCGGCTGCTGGGTATGCGGGTCGGCCGCCGGGTCTTCGACGACGGCCTCCGCGTGCCCGAGCGGAGTTTCACCACGATCGGGGAGAACTGCACCCTCAACGCGGACACCATCGTCCAGTGCCACTCGCAGGAGGACGGCGGGTTCAAGTCGGACCGCATCGCGATCGGTGCCGGCTGCACCCTCGGTGTCGGCGCGTTCGTCCACTATGGCGTGACGACGGGCGACCGCGCGATGCTCGCCACCAGTTCTTTCCTCATGAAGGGCGAGGAAATGCCACCGAACGCACTGTGGGGCGGAAACCCCGCCACAGAGATGCGCGAGCACTCGGTCGATCTGCAGGTCCGAAAGATCAGCATCGATGACAACGGCGCCGCCGTGCTCGTCCGCGGCGGCTGACCCGGCAAACGTGGAATGTAGGGATGATTCGATGGACAAGCGGGGAGAAACCGGCCGGGAAGTTCTGGCGGGCTGTCCTGCTCGCGGGCGGCGCGACCGCGATCTCGCGGTGGACGCTCGACCCGGCACCGGGCGGCGCCAAGCACGCGGCGACCCTCGATGACGACCTCGCGGCAGCGCTGCGCCGGCCGGCCGATGGGATGGCGCTGCCGCTGCACCCGGTCTGGCGCGTACGCGAAGGTGCAGTCGCGCGGTGTCCTTAAAGGACATCGCCGAGCTACCGCACCGCGAGCACGCCCCGAACTGCTCACGTCTTTCTCTGGTCGGAATGAAGGGAGATCAAGATGTCGTCCTCATCATCATCGCTGGTGGACGTGGATCTGCAGCTCGGCCGGGTGCCGATGCTGCGAGCCGATGACATCGGCGACAGACCGGCCTGGGCGGCCGCGCACCGCGCGGCCTTGCGTGCCGTCGTTGCCGAGCACGGTGCGGTCCTGGTCCGCGGTCTCGGGCTGCGCGATGCGGCCGAGGCCATCGCGGTGTTCCGTGGGCTGAACACCGCAGGCCTGATGACCGAGAGGGAAGCGTTCGCGGAGCGGCAGACCTACGCCGAGGGCGTGTACTCCTCGTCGAAGTGGCCACCGAACCAGCCGATGTGCATGCACCACGAACAGAGCTACCGGCTCGAGTTTCCCGGCCTGATGCTGTTCGCGTGCCTGTCCGCGCCCACCAAGGGTGGGGCAACCGGTGTGGCCGACTCGACGGCCGTGCTCGACGCGCTGCCCGGTGACCTCGTCCAACGGCTCGAACGGGAGGGCTGGATGCTCGTCCGCAACTACAACGAGGAGATCGGCGCGTCGCTCGCCGAGGCGTTGGGCACCGATGACCGTGGCGCGGTCGAGAGCTACTGCCGCGCCAATGCCATCGAGTTCGAGTGGCAACCCGATGGAGGGCTGCGCTCCTGGCAGCGCCGCAGCGCCGTGGTGCGGCACCCGGTCACCGGTAGGCGCTGCTGGTTCAACCAGATCGCCTTCCTCAACGAGTGGACGCTCGACCCCGAGGTGCGCGAGTTCCTGGTCGACACCTACGGCGCCGAGGGGCTGCCGTTCACCACCCGCTTCGGCGGCGGCGACCCGATAGGCGAGGACGTTGTGCAGCTGCTCAACGAGGTGTACGAGGCCAAAACCGTGCGGGAGCCCTGGCAGGCGGGCGATCTGATGCTCGTCGACAACATCGGCAGCGCACACAGCAGGGAGCCCTTCACCGGGCCGCGCGAAGTCCTGGTCGGGATGGCTGACCCGGTTCGCCTGGCCGACTGCTCGCCGACCGTCGAGGTCAACGTCGGATGACCACGTCGCTCGTGCGACTGTTCGCGGTCATCGGACGGTGCCCAGGTGCAGCGCGCTGGAGGGGCGCGAGCAACGGCTTCCTCGGCACACGACTCGAGCACGTGCGGGAGGTGGGCGGCTCCAACGATCGATGCGTGGGCAGCGTCGGGCAGGCACGGTTCCTGTCCGGCGGATCCACCGGCACGGCGGCGCGACGAGCCGGCTCACCCGCAACGGCGCCTGGCGTCACTGCGACGGTCGCCCCGGACCTCGGCGAGCGCTACCTCGACATCGCCTACCGGTCCAGCTGTGTGGAGGACCCAGAAAGGAATCTTCCGAGATGATCATGCGGTTGCCGGACCTCGTTGCCAGGTCCGCCCAACGCGCCCCAGGCGCGCCCGCCCTGACCGCGCGAACGACCACGATCTCCTACGCGGACCTGCACGAGCGGACGGAGCGAGCAGCCGCCGGCCTGCGCGATCTCGGGCTCGATGGCGGTGAGCGCGTCGCGGTCTTCCTGGACAAGAGGATCGAGACCGTCGTGGCGCTGTTCGCCTGCTCGCGGGCCGGTGGCGTGTTCATTCCGGTGAATCCCGTGCTGCGGGCCAGGCAAGTGAGGCACATTCTCGATGACTGCGCCGCGCGGGTGGTGGTGACGTCCGCGGATCGGCTGCGGGCCCTGCGCGCCGAGCTCGCCGCCTGCAAGTCACTCTCCCACGTCCTCGTGCTGGGCGACTCGCCTGGTGAGGACAAGGAAGCCGCTTACCGCATGCATTCCTGGTCAGAGGTCGCCGAGCGCGCAACCCAGGCGGTGTGTCCTCCCGCGGGCGGCGTCGACACGGATATGGCCGCGATCCTCTACACGTCGGGGAGCACCGGGGCCCCGAAGGGCGTCGTGCTGTCGCACCGCAACCTGCTCGTCGGCGCGGAGAGTGTCAGCACTTACCTCAACAACACGGCAGACGACCGGATCCTGGCGGTGCTCCCGCTGAGCTTCGACGCCGGACTGAGCCAATTGACGACTGGCTTTTACGTGGGTGCCAACGTGGTGCTCGCCGACTACCTGCTGCCGGGAGATGTCGTCCGGCTGTGCGCTGAGCACCGCATCAGCGGGATGGTCGGCGTACCGCCGTTGTGGATCCAGCTCGCGGCCCAGATGTGGCCATCCGAGGCCGTAGCCGGGATGCGCTACTTCGCGAACACTGGAGGGCACCTCCCGCGCGTCACCCTGCAACGACTGCGAGCCATCTTCCCGACTGCCGCGCCGTACCTGATGTACGGCCTCACAGAGGCGTTCCGCTCCACTTACCTCGATCCGCGGGAGGTCGACCGGCGCCCGGATTCGATCGGCCAGGCCATCCCGAATGCCGAGATCCTCGTAGTCCGGGAGGACGGCGGCCTGTGTGGTCCGGGTGAGCCGGGTGAGCTGGTACATCGAGGTCCGCTCGTCACTTTGGGCTATTGGAATGACGCGCAGCGGACGGCCGAGCGGTTCCGGCCGCCGCCGAACCGTCCAGTCGAGCTGTGTACGCCTGAGCTGGCGGTCTGGTCCGGCGACGTCGTCGTCCGCGACGAGGAGGGCTTCCTGTACTTCGTCGGACGGCGTGACGACATGATCAAGACATCGGGGTATCGGGTCAGCCCGCAAGAGATCGAGGAAGTGGCCTACGAGACCGGACTGGTCCACGATGCCGTAGCGATCGGCCTCGAGGATGAGGCGCTCGGCCACCGGGTCGTTCTCGTCGTAACTCCCCGCGATCCCGTCGGCTTCGATCCGGCGGTGGTGACCGCGCGCTTGCGGCAGGAACTGCCCGGCTACATGGTGCCCGCCGAGGTCATGGTCCGCAGCGCCCTGCCCCAATCGCCTAACGGCAAGTTCGACCGCGCGGTACTTCGCCACCAGCTCGCCGCCGCCCGCCCTCAGGAGCCCGCATGACCGCAGTCGCCCACGCGCGCCCCACGATCAGCCCGTTCGCAATCGCCAACGGCATGCCCCACATCGGCGGCCACCCGGCCGGGTTGCTCGCTGACCGCACCGGCGCCACCCACGGCAAGACGTCGCGCCGCCACACCTTCCTCGTCGATGGCGGTCCACCACAAGTTCGCTGCCATGGGGAACTTCGGACAGGCCATCCGCAAGACAAACTACCCGGTCGCCATCGCGAACCGAATGGGCGTCCCGGGTGCTGAGACCGGCGACCTTGTGGCGGTCGTTCCGGCCGGCGCCTACCGGATGACGCCAGTCCTCCAGCGTTCCTCGGCCATCCGACACCAGGGGGAGCTGTTGATGTAGATCGCAGGCCGCAGGCCTGTACGACCGATGAGGAGAATCCACATGCCTCGCTCGCCAGAGATCTCGCAAGCCATTTTCGAGGACGTCAAGGCCGTCGTGGTGGCTACGCTGAACATCGAGGCCCTGGCCGATGATCTCGGGCCGGAGACGGGACTGTACGGCAATCTTCCTGAGCTCGATTCGCTCACCGTCGTCAAGCTCGTCGTCGCCTTGCAGAAACGGTTCGGGATCGGGATCGAGATCGACGAGATCGTCGGTGACATCTTCGACACACTGGGGCGGCTCGCGGCATTCGTGGAGTCCAAAGTGGACTGGGATCCGCTCGGTGGAGTCAAGTACTAGTGCCGTATCAAGCAACGTTGGGTAGGTAATCGGGGCGGCGGATTTTGGAGTTGATGGCGAAGTGGCGTTTGGGGTGGCTGTGGCGGTTGCGCCAGCGGAGGTAGCCGGTGATGGCGGCTTCCTGGGCGGCGTGGCTGGGGTAGTCGCTGCCGTCGAGGGTGAAGTAGCGGACCGCGGTGAACTCGCACTCGATCCAGTTCAGCCAGGACGCGTTGGTGGGTGTGTAGATCAGTTCGATGTCGTTGGCCGCGCACCAGTCCCGGACCTCGGCCTTGCCGTGTGGTCCGTAGTTGTCGCTGACCAGGTAGAGCTTCCCGGTCGGGAAGCGGCGGCGCAGTTGCTTGCAGAAGTCGAGGAACTGCGGCCAGCGTTTGCGGTCGCGGAACCGGTAGAACATCTGCCCGGAGGCCAGATCGAGCGCAGCGAACATCTGCCGGACACCCTTGGTGCGGGTGTAGGTCGCGCGCTGCCGGGCCGGGCGGCTGCGGGGAAACCAGCCGCGGCCGGGGCGGGGTTGCAGGTTCAGCGGCCCGAACTCATCGACACAGATCACTCGCCCGTCGGCGGGTGGGTGATCGTAGAGGTCGAGGATGCGGTTCTTCTTGGCCACGAAATCGGGATCCTTGCTGGCTTTCCACGTCTTCGTCGCCTGCCATGACACGCCTGCCTTGCGCAGGATCTGCCGGACGGTCTCGGTGCTCGCCCTGATCCATGCGTGTTCGGCGAGGTAGGCGACCAGCTTGGTCAGGCTCCAGGTCGTGAACGGCAATCCCAGCTCGGCGGGCTTGCAGGCGGCGATGCGGCTGATTTGATCACGGGCGGCCGGCCCGAACTTAGCCGGTCGACCGCCCCTCCATTTTGGGGACAACGCCGCGAACCCGGACTCGTTGAACGCGTGGATCACCTCCCGCACATAGCCTTCGGTCGCGGCGAACATCGCCGCGATCTCCTTCGCGGACCGGCCTTGCGACGAGGCCAGCACAATCCCGGATCGTCGCAGCCGCACCCGATCCCGGGCGGACCTCGTGATCTTGACCAGCCGCTGGGCCTCCTCCGGCTCCAGCGACCGCGCGAACACCTCCGGCTGACGCGCCACCAGCCTCACCTCCACAGCCAGCCTCGCGATCACCGGCCCGGATGTCCACACGACACGATGACAACGTCAACGTTTCTTGATGAGGCACTAGAAATGCGTCACGGCATGACGGGCGCGGGACCGCAGTGCTGCCTTGCATACCGCTCGCCGGTTATACCAGCGTGGTCAAAGGCGCGGCGCCTGCGACTGCCGGAGCTGTGCTGACGCCAATCGGCACGGTCCCAATGTCGCGTAAACGATGTTCTTTGGCGGGACGGTCAGTTTTCGAGCAGCTCGTCGGCGGTCTTGACCCAGACGAACGGGTGGCAGCGTTCCAGCCGTCGATAAACCGTCCGATCGCGGCGACCCGGGACGCCGTCGAGCAGCTGTGCTCGCAGCTGGTGGACCCGCTGTCGCGGCCGCAACTGACCGAGCTGCTCATCGCGGTCGACTGGTGGGCCTCGTGGTCGGATGCGCTGACTCACGCCGGAGGGAAGACGCACCGCGATCCTCAGCCGCGCCGCAACCTTTACGCCGCGATTCCTCGCCCAGGCCTGCAATTTCGGGCTGGCTGCGATGGCCGAGGCCTCGGGCATCTCCGACACGCTGGCCTGGGCCACCGAGTGGTACCTGCGGGAAGACACCCTGCGCGCGGCGAACGCCGCGGTGGTCAACCACCACCACACGCGGCCGCTGTCGAGTGTGTGGGGAGGTGGGACGATATCGTCACTTCGGCGACACCGGTGTCGGTGACACCACCGGGCAAGGAGTCGACGACGTCTGGTTCAGTCTGCATCCGGACGGCGGCAAGGCGGGTCCGAACGACAGCGTCACGACGAGTGATGGGAGCGAGAACACCGCCGAGCTGTTCGACGAGAAGGATTTCAGTGGCGACAGTGAGTCGCTGTCCGGATTGGACTGCCGGAAACGCCTTGACGCCGGGGCAGGCGTCGTCGATCCGGGTGCGTAGCGCCGTGGCCGTATGGACCGGTCCCGACTGCACCGGGCGATCACGGGCGGTGGACTCGGAAATCGAAGACCTCTTGGCGGTGGACGTCGACGACGCCATTGCGGCGGTGTCGCTGGGCTGAACGGCCCACCTCGTTGCGTACGTAGTTTCTCCGTAGGACTCCCGATGTGCGGACGGCCAGTAAGAAGCAACACTTCAGGGGTACGAAGCGAAACCGACACGGAGGTCCCTCCCGATGGCGATCGACTCTCTTCGCCAGCAGTGCCCGGTCTGCTTCCGGTCCACCGTCCTCATCAGTCACTGGTGGGGCCGGCAGTGGACGCACGTGGGTACCTGGCGCCCCGGCTGCGAGATGGCCGGACGCGACCGGGAAACACTGCGCTTCCCCGCACCGGACACCAGACCACCTGCACGGGATCTGGCCGCCTGAACGAAACTCTCCGCCACCGCGGAAAGGAGATGCTCACTCTCCCGCCGACCGACCGAGTGAGCGCCTCCGCCGAACCCCGTACGCGCGCCTCCGCCGCGGTACGGGGTTCGGTGCCGTCCGGATAAATACGACAACCGCTGGATCCGGCTCGGCCTGGCCCACGTCGAGTCCACGCCGGGGACCGGTTCGACCACCACGTCGTGCACCTGCCGCAGGTGGCGATTGCGATGCTCGTCAACGACCGCGACGAGGTGCTCTATCGGCCGATCATCGGGCTGCAGATCGGCATCAACCGCATCCTCGAGCATCTCGGCGCCGCCCCGGTGACCGATGCCGACATCAACGGGCCGGCATACCTCCGTGCGGGCTGTTGATCACCAAGGGCAGGGATCCCTCGACAAGGTAGGAGTGCCCGGGGAAGTAGTCGACGTGAAGGTGGCCGCCGTCCTCGGCGGTGGCCATGGCATGCGCGTTTTCGGCCAGGATGGCCCTGGAATCGACGTCGCCGCTGATCACAAGTATCTGCGTCTGGCCATCGAGGCGGATGTGGACGCCCGAGCCGGGTGCCTTCCTGACTTCGATTCCCGCCAGCGTGCCGCTCTGGGGCGACGTGGGCGCGGCGCTGATGAAGCCGGCCCCTTCGGCTATCAGACTTGCCAAGTGCGCCAGTTCTTTCGCGGTCGCGGTGATGTCCACTTCTTCATACACGGGGTCTGACGTGAGTCTCACGGTCGGCGATTCCTTCCCGGACAGGCCATTCCTCGGGGCAGGCACACTGGCCCCGCGGCGTCAGCATGTTCTTAGTGCTCAGCGGAACACCGAGCAGGTGCCGGACCGACGGCGACCGCAACTTGATCAGCGGAAGTCGCCGGACGCGGCCGCGAGACTCCTGAGGTCGAGCGGGGTGACTTGGTCGGCGACGAGGGACACGGTGCCCTGCCCGACCTGGGCGATGCCGCGCACGAGCAGCGCCGGGCTGGACAGCCACAGCTGCCGGTGCCGGCGCCACACCATTGACCGGGTTACGGGGTGGCCTCGGTGTGGATCAGCCGAGCTCGCCGTGCGGGCGGGCGGCGTCCACGAGCCAGACCGCGCCCGGGATGCGGACTCCGCTCGAGGTTTCGTAGGCGGCGAGCCCGGTCCGCAGTTCGTCGCGGATGCTGTCGACGGCGAGTTGGTCTTTTCCCTGGAGATTGAACCGCACGGGTCCCTGGCTGAGGATGAAGTCGGCCGCATCGCTGGCGTCGTGGCCGTAGTCCATGAGGGCCTCGACCGGTCTGATGTTCGCGTCAGTGAACCCTGCCTGGTCGAGTACCGCGCGAATGCGGGCTGGGTCGGCCAGGGAGCCCATCCCGCGTGCGGCTGGCGACGGGCTGTGCAGGTGCGGGTTCAACGCGGAGGTGGCGTTCGCGTAGGCGCTGTCGGGGCCACCTGCCTGCGGCCCCATGAAGACGAGTCGGCCGCGTGGCCGTAACGCGCGGCGGATGTTGGCGAAGGCGGCGACGGGGTCACTGAAGAACATCACTCCGCCGCGGCTGATCGCGAGGTCGAAGGCACGCTCGGGAAATTCCTGGACCTGGGCGTCGCCCTGCTCGAATTTGACGTTGGCAATTCCCTCTCGCGCGGCGTCGGCCTGAGCGCGGTCGAGCATCGGCGCCGAGAGGTCTACGCCGGTCACGTGTCCGTGGGACGCCCGGCGTGCTGCCTGCAGTGTCACCTGGCCAGTGCCGCAGCCGATGTCGAGGACGCGGTCGCTCTCTCCGATGGCGGCGGTTTGAAAGAACTCGTCGGTGAACGCGGCGACGATCGCGTTGTAGCGGGCTGGGTTCTGGGCCCAGTGGACGCCTTCCCAGCCATTCCACGCGTCGGCGTGCCGGGTGTTGGCGATGTTCTGCATGGAATCCTCCACCGCTAGACCTCTCACTAGAGTCTTACTCTAGTGATTTCTACTAGAGTTAAGCTCTAGCCATGAGCGAGGTCAAGGACGGGGGACGCGAGCCCGCAAGGCTCGGGAGACGCGCATGCGCATGCTGGACGCCGCACGGGAGCTGTTCCTCGAGCGCGGCTACGGCGCGACGGCGCTCCAGGAGGTCGCCGACCGGGCCGGGGTCGCGGTGCAGACGATCTACTTCACCTTCGGCACGAAGCGTGTATTGCTCAAGGAGCTGGCCGACGTGGCGATCGCGGGCGACCAGGAGCCTGTCTCGACGATGGACCGCCCGTGGTTCCGCGACGCCCTTGCGGCGGAGACCGCCGCCGATCAGCTGCGCCTGCATGTCCGGGGCACGCGCGGGATTCTGGACCGGGTGGCCCCGATCCTCGAGATGCTTCGCGCCGCCGCGCTCGCCGACCCCCAGATCGCCGCGCTGTGGGACGGCGAGGCCGACCCCAGATTCACCATCCACGCTGCCGCTGCCCGGTCGCTGGTGACCAAACCGGGGGTCCGCGCCGGTTCGGATGCGGGGTACGTGGCCGATGTTCTCTTCGGGCTGCTCAGCCCCGAGCTGTACTTGGTGTTGGTCCGCGATCGCGGCTGGTCACCAGAGAGCTGGGAGCGCTGGGCGCTCGACACTCTCAGCGGCCAGTTGTGCGCACCATGACGCAGCAGAGCGACTCGGGTGGAAACCTCCGCTGGAAGCGGTCGGCGTGAAGGCACGCCGTTGTAGGGTCTCACCGCCGACGACATGTTGATCTTCTCTGACCTGGGCGAGTCTGAGCTGTCTCACGGCGATGTCACCCTGATCAGTCTCAGTGCGCGTTCACTTCTGCAGACGCAGTCCCGCCGTCTGCTGTAGCGCGGCTCGGGTGCGTGGCGACGTAGGAAGCGTGATCGACGCCAAAAACACGACAACGCCGCTGCCTCGTCCGCTTACGGACGCAGAGTCGCAGGTGGAGCGGCGTCCTTTGTCTGGGCGTCGACTGGTTGCGGCCGCGCTGCTCGGTCTCGTTGTTCTGGGCACCGTTTCCACGGTGATGTGGCTGTGGATCAACACGACGCCGGCGACAAGTGAGCAGAAGACAACCGCGCACCTTGAGGTGTTCAAGACGACCGGGAGCGTGGCGGTCATGCTCGGCGGGCTGGGCGCGCTGTACCTCGCGGCGCGCCGTCAGCGCACACAGGAAGCCGAGCACAACCACGCCGTGCGAACGGCAGAGATCAACAGGAAGCACGCCGAACGTGTCGCCGCGGCCACCGAGGACGACGCAGCCCGTCGGCGGGTAACCGAACTCTATGCCAAGGCCGCTGATCAGTTGGGCTCGGACAAGGCGCCGGTGCGGTTGGCCGGCTTGTACGCGCTGGAACGCGTCGGGCAGGACAACCCCAACCAACGCCAGACCATCATCAACCTGCTGTGCGCGTACCCGCGAATGCCGTATGAGGAGCCCCTGCCGGTCGGGCGGATTCCGCGGGACCCGCACGACGATCTGGTTCGACAGAAAGTCGAGGCGCAGCGCCTGCGCTGGGAAGAACGCGAGGTCCGGCTCACCGCGCAACGCATCGTCTTCGACCACCTGGAACTCGTCGCACCGGATGGGGACAACTCGATGTCGTGGGGGGTCTACCCTCTCGATCTGCGCGGTGCCGTGCTCCTCGACTTGGACTTGCGCGGACGCCGGGTCGGTGCCGCTCAGTTCGGCGACGCACACTTCATCGGGCCCACTCTCTTCTCCAAGGCGTGCTTCACAGAAAGGGCCGTGTTCGCGCATGCGGGGTTTGGCGGTACCGCCCGGTTCACGGACACACGCTTCGTCGGCGACGCGAGGTTTCCTTCGACGCACTTCGCGAAGACGAGTTCGTTCGCCCGAACCCGGTTCGAGGGTGTGGCGGAGTTCCGCGGGGCGGTGTTCTGCGGTGACCCCGCTCTCGGGCAGGCGGACTTCGCGCGGTCGCATAGGCTCAACCTCACGAACGCCAAGATCGAGTTCGATCTCCAAGGTGCCGGCGCACAGTGGGTTCCCGTCGATTCGCCATACCCTTCGGGATGGACTGAAGTGGCAGAGGAGCTGGTCAAGAAGGATCGGTGGCGTGTCGTCACTCTGGGGCGGGCTCACACCAGTATTGAGTCGGTCGATGACACCACGGCATGACCGCCGCGGCGTGGTGGTGACCGCGGTGAGGACTGCATGCGCGGGTGCCGTGGCGCGCGCGTCGGCGCCCCCACGTGAACGCCCCAACATCACCTTGCGCCGCACGGAATCTCACGAGAATGTCGTTGGCGACATTCGCATGACACGAGCCGTGAGATTACGAAACAATCATGAGACCCTACAGCCGTGCCGCCATCGCGCAGCCGTCTACCGGAAGTCGCGTGACGCTGCGGCGAGACTCTTCAGGTCGAGCGGGGTGACTTGGTCGGCGACGAGGGACACGGTGTCCTGCCCGACTTGGGCGATGCCGCGCACGAGCAGCGCCGGGCTGTTCAGCCACAGCTGCCGGTGTTGGCGCCACACCGTTGACCGGACTACGGGGCGGCGCGCCGGTGCGTCGTCAGCTGACTCCGGACACAGGGTTCGAGACTTCGGTCGTCATGATCGCCGGAGCCGTCGGAGTGCGTTGTGCCTGATGAATCACCGTTGGATCTTGTGCGCCTGCCCCGTTGGGGGCGGGTTCTCGCGTGGTCGAGTGGCCCGGCGTGGATGGTGGTCGACCCGGACTTCGCGGTCGTGCCGCCGATCACGGAGTTCCTGGCAGATCTCGCGGCCCGGCCTACCAGTGCGGCGAGTGTGCGGAGCTACGCCTACGACCTGTTGCGCTGGTAGCGGTGGTTGCGGGTCTGCAGTGTTGAGTGGAATCGGGCGACCACGACGGAGGCTCGTGGGCTCGTGCTGTGGTTGTCGCGCGCCGTCAAACCGCGGAAGTATCCACGGACGGTGTCGGCATCGACGGCGGGCACGATCAACCCGATCACGCGTAAGCCACACCTCGGGAATGGGTACCAGCCGCGGACGATCCGGCACAGCAACGCGGTGATCCGCAGCTTCTACGAATTCCACCGCGAGGATGGGCGGCGCGGGCCGCTGCTGAACCCGATGCCGTTGGACGCGCACGCCTGGCGCGGCTACGACGGCGCCTTCGAGGGCCGGCCCCGGACCGAGGGCCGGATCCGCTTCAACCCGCAGATCCCGCAGCGACTGCCGCGCGCCATGCCGGACGAGCAGTGGAACACGGTGTTCGGCATGCTGCGCTCGCACCGCGACCGCGCCATCGTCGCCATGGGCGTGAGCTCGGCGGCCCGTCCGGCTGAGTTGTTGGGCATGACGGGCCCGGACGTCGACTGGGGCGAGCAGCAGATCCGCGTGGTGCGCAAGGGCACGCGTGCCGAGCAGTGGCTGCCCGTCAGCGCCGAGGCTCTGGTGTGGCTGCGGCTCTACCTGGCCGAGTTGGATGAGCTCGCGCCGACGGTTCCGTTGTGGCAGACACTGCGACGGCGCGACCGAGGGTGCGGGCTGACGCGCCAGCCGCTGAGCTACGACTCGCTGCGTGCCGTGTTCCGACGGCTCAACGCGGCCCTGGGCACGAACTGGACGCTGCACGACCTGCGCCACACGGCCGCGATCCGGATGTCGCGTGACCCGCGTCTGTCGATGCGCGACGTGCAGGTGATCCTCGGACACGCGCACCTGAGCACAACCGCCGAGGTGTACCTGGTGGAGGACCAGGCCGAGGTCCTCTTGCGAGCTGCGGAACACCTGGCCGCTCTGGCCGCCGCGCCTGCCCCGCAGCCGCGGCCGACCGCTCCGTACGCGGCCGCGGATCTGCAGGTGCTATTCGGGGGCGAGCTCCGGTGACGTCGACCGAGACGAAGCGCACGAAGGACTGGATGATCGACCTCGCGCACCTGCTGGATCGTCCCCGCGTCGGCCGTGGTGACCAGCTGACGATCGACGAAGTGCTCGAGCTGCCGACGCGCTCGCCGCTATGGGTGGCGGTCGACCTCAAGGCGAACAACGCGACGACGGTGGAGTTGCGGCGCCTGCTGAGCTGGCTCACGGGCTTCCCTGGCGCTGGTTGGCAGCAGCGGTGGCAGGCCTCGGGTGCCGATACCGGTCTGGACTGGATCGATACCCTGCCCGACCACCGTCCCTTCACCAGGGCCGTCCGCGAGGCGCGGATGCGGGCCTTGTCGTGGCTGCTGCTGGAGCAGGTGGTGCTGCCCAGCTACGACGCTCTGCTGGCCTACCGCCCGCATGACCTGCTGGTCCGCTACCGCTTCCTGCACGAACCCGAGTGGTACGAAGCTCTTGCGGCCGGCACCGACAAGCTCAAGCTGCAGCAGAAGTACCGCCTGCCCGCGCTGGTGGTGATCACGAAGATCGCCATCCACACGGGACGCCCGCCGAGCCGGATGACACCGGCCGACGTCCTCGAGATGTACGCCTGGGCGATGCAGTACTCCGGCCGTTCGGGCAAACCGACTCAGGGCATGCATGCCCCGTGGCAGATGCTCACCACCATCGGTGTCACGCCGGAAGGCAGTACGTTGCGGTACGGCTACGCGCGAACCCTCGGCAGTCGCTCGCGCGCACCGGGCTGGGCACCGCCCAGCGCACCCACGATGGGTCTTCCACCGCCCGACGCTGCAGGTCCAGGTAGAAGCTGCGGACGCGCGAGAGGAGGCCCAGCCGTTCCTCACGCGGGCGGGTGGTGCCGTCGGGCAGCGTCACGACGCGCGCCCGATCGCGCCACGCCGCAGCCACGTCGTCGGGCAGGTGCAGCGTGTCGATGCCCGGGTGGTGACGTTCGATGTCGGCCCAGAACTGCCCGACCAGCAGGCTCACGTCTCCGCGGAACGAGGTGTAGTCCAGAGCCGGGCGCCGCTCGTCGAGGTAGCGGATGAACAGGTCGCGGATCTCGGGCGACTGCACGCGATAGGCGTCGACCAGGTCGGCGGTCGGGCGTTGGCCGTGCAGCACGGTCGAGGAGCTCGTCGCGCAGGCGCCGGATGCGCTGTGCGATCTTGGGCAAGATGCGCCTGTATCGCCGGTCGCCGACGGTGAACTCGTCGCCGGGCGCGCAGTCCAATGTGGCTCGCAGCAGGGTCGCGGACTCGGCGCGTAGCCGGTCTGCGACGTCGGCGACCTGGGACAAGTGCGGCAGCCGTTCGCGGATGCGCTGGTGCATCCGGGACCGTGCAGCGCGCTCACGCTGGCACCGGTGCTCGTCATCACCGGCCTTGCCGGCCTGGCCGGAGGAGTGAACAACCCGATCATCGGCGCCGTCTCCTACGAACGGATCCCCGAACACCTGCACGCCCGCGTACTCGGCGCGATCAAGGCCAGCGCCTGGATCGGCATCCCCTTCGGATCCCTGCTCGGCGGTGCTCTCACCGCGGGAACCGGCCTCACCACAGCCCTACTTGCCAGCGGCACCGCCATGCTCATCGCGACACTCACCCCACTCGTCTTCCCCGCCTGGCGCCAACTGGACACCCGGCATGACAACCCGCACGGCCAGACCGTCCAGTAGCCCTATCCACAAAGCTGCCGTGACCCACTGACCGGCCGCCGGTTCTACAGCGCTGTCCCCAGACGGTGAGCGCTACCTGAAGTCCCTGGACTTCAGGGACAGGGCCTTCAGGTCTAGCGGCGCGATCTGGTCGGCGACCAGTGAGGCGGTTCCCTGGCCGACTTGGGCGACGCCGCGAACCACGACGGCGCTGTGATTCTGCAAGACCTTCCTACTCCGGGGAAACATCCCGATCGACACGATCACGTTGCACATGCCGGTCTCATCCTCGAGGTTGAGGAAGGTGATCCCGCCCGCGGTGGCGGGGCGCTGTTTGTGGGTGACCGCGCCGCCGACCTCGATCCGGGTGCCGTCGGGGACGTTGAGGAGCTGGCCGGCGGGGATTGCGCCGAGCTGGTCGAGGTGGGTGCGGAGGAATTCGATGGGGTGGCGGTCGGCGGTGATGCCGGTGGCCCACAGGTTCGCCGACGCGAGCTCGAAGGTCGTCATGCCGGGCAGGGCGGGGGCGTCGTGGCCGATGGCCAGGCCCGGGAGGTGCTCGGCGCGGGTGGTGGAGGCGGCGCCGGCGGCCCACAGGGCGGCGCGGCGGTCGGGCCCGAGGTGGGTGAACACACCTGCGGTGGCCAGGGCTTCGACGACGGGCCGGTCGAGCTGGATCCGCTGGGTCAGGTGCCCGATCGAGGTGAACGGGCCGCCGGCGTCGCGTTCGGCGACGATCTGCTCGGCGAGGTCCTGGCCGACTTTGCGGATCCCGGCCAGGCCGAGCCGGATCGCGACACCGCCTTCGGAGGCGGGGTCGGGTTCGAGGGTGGCGTGCGGCAGCGACCGGTTGAGGTCGGGTTCGCGGGTGGTGACGCCGTGCCGGCGCGCGTCGGCGACCAGCGACTGGGGTGAGTAGAAGCCCATCGGCTGCGCGCGCAGCAGGCCGGCGCAGAACGCCGCGGGGTAGTAGCGCTTGAACCACGCGCTCGCGTAGACCAGCAGGGCGAAGCTCATGGAGTGGGCTTCGGGGATCCCGTAGCCGGAGAAGGCGTGGATCTGCTCGAAGACCCGTTTCGCGAGGTCGTCGGACAGCCCGTTCGTTTTGGCGCCTTCGAAGAACCGGCCGGCCAGGCGCCGCATCTTCGTGCTGGAGCGTTTCGAGCCCATGGCGCGGCGCAGCTGATCAGCTTCGGTGGGGGTGAAGGAGGCGACGTCGCGGGCCATCTGCATCACCTGCTCTTGGAACAACGGCACTCCCAACGTCCGATCCAAGGCGGGCGCGAGGAGCCGGTGTTCGTGCTGCCAGGTTTCTTCGCCGCGGCGGCGGATGTAGGGGTGCACGGAGCCGCCCTGGATTGGGCCGGGCCGGATCAGGGCGACCTCGACGACCAGGTCGTAGAACTTCCGCGGCCGCAGACGCGGGAGGGTGCCGAGCTGGGCGCGGGATTCGACCTGGAACACGCCGATCGCGTCGGCCTCGCACAACATGTCGTAGACCTTGGGGTCGGCCAGGTCGAGGTCGTGCAGTCCGATGTGGACGTCGTGGTGCTCGGCGAGCAGGTCGATCGTGTAGTGCAGCGCGGAGAGCATGCCGAGGCCGAGCAGGTCGAACTTCGTGAGCCCGATCGCGGCGCAGTCGTCCTTGTCCCACTGCAGCACCGACCGGCCGGGGGCGGTGGCCCACTCGACCGGCACGATCTCCGACACCGGCGTGTGGGCGATGACCATGCCGCCGGAGTGCACACCCAGGTGTCGCGGCGAGTCTTCGAGCCAGCCGGCGAACTCGATGAGGTCGGCGGGCAGACCGGCGTCGGCGGCCGCGGGGTCGCAGACGCTGGCTCAGCGGTCGACCTTTTTGCCGAAGGCGTCCTGCTGCTCCGCGCAGCCGCGACCCCCGCAACATCCCCGGCTGAACCGCCGCGCTGCCGGCGTTGCCTGGTCGACGCGGGTCAGCGGCCGGGCAACGCCACCCGGGTGTCGTCCAGGTCGGCGAGCAGGTCGCCGTGCTCGTCGATGCGGTGCAACACGTCGTCGGCGGTGAAGGTCAGCTCGGCCGTGGTGCGGCAGGCGCGGACTTCGTCCCAGGTGATCGGGGTCGAGGCGGTCGGGGTGTCGCGGCCGCGCAGCGAGTAAGGGGCGATCGTGGTCTTGGCGACGTGGTTCTGGGACCAGTCGATGAACACCTTGTTCACGCGTAGGTTCTTCGCCATCTTCGCCACCACGAGCTCGGGCATCTCGCCGGCGAGCTGCTCGGCGATCGCCTTGGCGTAGACGGAGGTGCGCTCGGGGCGCCTCGTGCGGACGCCGCAGCAGACCTGCAGGCCCTTCGAGCCGCTCGTCTTGGGCAGCGGGGTGAGCCTGTCGGCGGTGAGGACCTCCAGCAGCCGTTCGGCCACGCGGGCGCACTCCACGACGCTGGCGCCCTCGCCCGGGTCGAGGTCAAACACCAGCCTGTCCGGGGACTGGCGTTTCGGGCCGGGGCCGACGGTCCACTGGTGCACATGCAGCTCGAGCGCCGCGAGTTTGGCCGCCCACACCAGACTCGGCAACTCCTCGATCAGCGCATAGGTGATCGTGCCGGGACCGCGGCCGCTGCGCGATCCGGAGCTCGGCAGCGTCACGGTCTGGACCCACTCGGGGGCACCGCGCGGGAGGTTCTTCTCGAAGAACGCTTCCCCATCGGTGCCGTCGGGGAAGCGCACAAACGTGACTGGCCGGCCGCGCAGGTGCGGGAGCAGGACCGGAGCAATGCGGGTATAGAAGTGCACGACCTCGCCTTTGGTGTACCCACTCGGGTACAACGGCTTGTCCAGGTTGGACAGCGTCAGCCGGCGTTCCCCGACCTGCACGGTCAGCTTCTTCTCGGGCATCGGGCTCACCCGCCGGCGCCGCGGCCGGTGTCGGGGACGAGCACGTCGTCAGCTGGTGTCTTGTCCGGGCGCCAGCCGCGCCAGGAAGTGTGGCGCAGCCGGTGTTCGCGCGGAGTGAACTGCCGGTAGACGACCTCGCCGACCAGGGTCGGGTCGACCCAGCGGGCGCCGCGGGCGCGATCGCGCGGCACCTCGTTGGCGAACGGGCTCCGCGCGCTCCAGCGGCGCGAGCTTCTCCTGGGCGTCGAGCAGGGCCTGGTGGCTGAAGCCGGTGCCGACATCGCCGATGTAGAGCAGGTCGCCGGTGTCGCGGTCGTGCGCGCCGAGCAGCAGTCCGCCGATGAGGCCTCCGCGGCTGCCCTGGCCCGGGCGCCAGCCGCCGATCACGACCTCGAGCGTCTGGATCAGTGGGTGCTTCAACCACTCGGGGCTGCGCCGGCCCGGCCGGTACTTGGAGGTCCGGACCTTCGCGACCAAGCCCTCGAGGCCGCTGTTCGCCGCGGCGTCGAGCAGGTCCTGCGGGCTCATCCCGGTGGCGGAGAGGTCGGCGTGGCTGTAGGCGGGGGTGATCGCGACGAGGTTCTTGTCGGTCGGCTCGATCCCCTCGAGGACGACGCGGCGCTCGTCGTAGGAGCGGTCGAGCAGGACCTCGTCGCCCAGCTGCAGGACGTCGAACACGAAGTACACGACCGGGCGGCCGCTGGTGTCGTGGTTCTGCAGGAGCCCGAAGTCCGGCCGGCCCGCGTCGTCCAAGGCGACGATCTCCCCGTCCAGCACCGCGCGCCGGCCACCCAGCGCGTCGGTGAGCGCGCCGGCGAGCTCGGGGAAGCGGCCCGTGAAGTCGTTGTTGTTGCGGCTGGTCAGCACCGTCGTGCCGTCCGCGGTGAGCCGCATGATCGACCGGTAGCCATCCCATTTGTACTCGTACGCGTACTTCGGGTCGTCGCGCAGCCGGCCCCCGTCTGCGGTGGCCAGCATCGGCTCCACATAGCCGGGCACCAGGGACTGGGCACTCGACGCACGCTTGGCCATCGTGGACCTCCCCGCCTCCGCCTGCGACCGGGGCTGCCTGCGCCCCAGCGACACCTGGCGCGAGCGTAACCCCGCCCTCCCTTTCGGCGCCGGGAGAAAAAGCGCAGGTCACCAGCCCGGAGGGGTGATTTCGCCGGTGCCTTGTACGGTACCGCGGCGGCATGAACAACGGGGACCTTGAGCCGCTTTGCACGACCGGAGCGCGCTGCCCCGACCCGGCGCGGCCTCCTGCGCCTCCGCTGCGTGCGCCGCTCACCTTGCGCCTTCCGGGCTGTTGCGTGATTGATGACCCGCGAGGGCCGTGAGGTGGCTGGCGCGGTGGGTCACACGCCGAGTCGGCTGTAGAGGCGGCTGGCGAGGGTGGCGGCCAGCTGGTTCAGCTCGGCGGTGGGGTCGAGTTGGGCGTATTGGCCGAGCAGTTCGGCCACGGCGTAGGCCTCGGTGCCGGACAGGAGCGCTGTCCACGGCTCCCGGCGGCCGCGTTCGATCAGCTCGGTGAGCTCGCGGGCGTACTCCCGGCGGTCGCGCACCTTGTTCAGGCCAAATGGATCCTGCCGCGCGGTGGAGTCGGTCATGCCTCGTCACCCTTCTGTGTGGCCTGGGTCCATCGGGTTCCGGCGCTGACCTGCGACGTCGCGCCGACGGAGCCTCATGCCAACGCACGTCAGCAAATCTATGGTGGTTGGGGTAGACATTCAACCAAGGCCGTGTGTAGTGTTCTCCATGTACCGAGAGAGACAACGTCAAGCAGGCGCGGGAGATGACGGAACTACCCGCGAAGTGAGACAAGACGGTCAGGCAGGGCGGGGCCAATCAACGGACAGGTCTCGGCTGGTGACCGGTGAACGATCCGGGATCGGGCACGGAAGACGGAATAGGCCAGACGGTCCCGGTGTAGCAGTGCAGGACGCAAGCGGTGCAGGTGCGCTTTGTGAGTTGTTTTACTGCAGCACCAAGTCAGTAACGCGGTATCGAATCAGGTAGTGGTAAGGCAAGTCAGTTTGTGCAGGACGGTCAGGTGGCCGGAGCCGATCACGGACGGGGTTCCGGGCAGTGACCAGCGGCGTTACGCATGCTGGGGCCGATCAGGGAAAGGGTTCCAGCCCGGTGACGACCGCAGCAGTCGCAGTACACGAAGTGGTGCACAGCAAGAGGAAAACACAGGAGAGAAGGGAAAGGGCACATCATTGGATCGCCCGCGGCGGCTGTGCAGTAATGCCGCGCGGGTACCGCAGTCCCATCGGATTGGAAGGTGGTTCTCGGTTACGAATAAGCGATCTCCGCACCGTCCGGCTCTCGGACGGACACCGCGGATACAGGAAGCCGGCCTCACAGTCGGTTGACAATGATGGAACCCAAACCCCTGGGACCCCGGATGCCGTGCACGGCATCCGGGGTCCCTTGTGATGTGGAGGTGGCATGATTCCTGACCAACGCGAGACCCCCGCCCCCGGTTCGGGCGGGGCTGACAAGTTCGACGACGACCAGTACCCCGCCTACACCATGGGCCGGGCCGCGGACATGCTCGGCACCACCCAGAACTTCCTGCGCAGCCTGGATGAAGCCGGCCTGATCGAGCCGCAGCGCTCCGCCGGCGGGCACCGCCGCTACTCCCGCCACCAGCTGCGCATCGCCGCACGCGTACGGGAACTGGTCGACGAGGGCACCG
This sequence comes from Amycolatopsis sp. 2-15, assembly GCF_030285625.1. NCBI lineage: Bacteria > Bacillati > Actinomycetota > Actinomycetes > Pseudonocardiales > Pseudonocardiaceae > Amycolatopsis > Amycolatopsis carbonis. The sequence continues at coordinate 7,252,681 of NZ_CP127294.1, read as the reverse complement.
CCGTGGACGCCGCCTGCCGCATCATCTCCCTCGAGGACCAGCTGCACGAATCACGGCGCCAGAACACCGAACTCCGTTCGCACGAGTAACCCCGGCCAGAGTGTGCCGCTCAAACCCCGCGGCACACCTCCCACCGCACCGATCAGGCCAGGCCAGGTCAGCACCACCGGTCACCCCAATGCCGTGCACCGTGGTGCTGACCCGCGTGGCTCTCGCGTCCGCGATGCCGACCTCCCGATCAGGCTGCGCCGGCGGCAACCGGACCGGCGGTCGCACGACGACACGGCAATCCGGGCCCCGCGCCGGAGCTGGCGGGCGGCTGCAACGGATGAGAAGAAGGTGGACACCTAGCTGCTGGGGCGGTCACGTCGGGTCAGCTGCCAGGCCATGGTGATCACGGTGCCCTGCTCGGTGGGGGTGATCTCGGCGTGGTCGGACAGCAGGTCCATCAGCGCCAGCCCGCGGCCGCGGCGCGGGTCGGGAGCGGGCTGGGGGCTCCACTCGCCGTGGTCGGTGACGGTGACGCGCACGATCTGATTGTCGTGGTGGGCGTGCAGGTCGAGCATGCCGGTGGTGCCATCGGGGTAGGCGTGTTCGGCGGCGTTGACCAGGGCTTCGTATACCGCGAGCGCGAGGTCGGCGATCAGCTCGTCCGGTAGGCCGCGGGCGCGGGCCCAGTCGATGAGGGCGTAGCGGAGCGTGGAGGCCTCATCCAGGCGGGCCGGCTGGCGCAGGTGCAGCGTAGGCGGAGGGTCGTCGTCGGGGGTGTTCGCTGAGCACATGGTGCAGGGTGCTCCTGGTTCTCCGCTGCTCAGCGGTCACGGGCGGTGGGCTGGGGCATGCGGAGATTACCCATTTGTCGTGTGGGTATGCGCGCCGCGCGCTCGGCCCGGCGGGCTCAGTGCGGGCGGCTGGCCAGGGCGTCCTGGGTGGTGTCGTGATAGTCGAAGTAGTGGTCCATGCCCAAACATGTGCAGGGTGCGCCGGATCGGGCGGGGCACGACCACTCGGACGGCGGTGCGCTCGCTGGCAGTGAGGACGGCGTCGGCCAGGACGGCGATGGCGATGGCGACCGAGGAGAAGAACACGGCCCCGGTCAGGTCCAGCACGAGCACGGTGGGCCTCTCGGCGAGGGCGTGATGCAACCAACGGGGCCCGTCGGCGGCCGACCGGCGCACCTCGGCTACGAAAATGAGCTTTGTTGCCGAGGTCGCGCACGAAGGCACACGGCACACAGGGTGGCGGTATCGTCGCGGCGATCGGGCAATTCAGAGGTTCGGCTAGCTATGCCGGGATTCCGCTCATGTGTGCTGCCAGCGTTGCTCGGTCGAGCTGGGGAGGTATCGGGCTGAGTTGTCCGCTGCGGCGTCCGTCGAGGACGTCGGTGACGAACTGCGCGACGGTGGTAGGCGGTGGTGCGATCCGGCCGCGGAGGTGACAGATCACGGGCGGTTGGTCGTTCCCGCGTGGTTCGATCGCGACGTACCAGCCGATTCGTTCGTCCCAGATGAGCATCAGGTCGCGCTGCGGGCGGTCGGCGGTGCGGGAGGCGAGCCCGAGGTAGGCCGTGGCGGTGTCGGTCACTTCGTGCGTCACCGCGTCGAGGGGAACGCCGATCTGCTCGGCCACAGCGCGGGTGTAGGCCGCGAGCGCGCTCTCCAGGCTCGGCGTTGCGGCGCCGGCCGTGGGCTTGAGGTCCAAAATGGACAGCAGGAGTCCCTCGTCCTTCGCGTCGCGGGCCATGCGTGCGACGGTGCGAGCTGCGCGGGCACGGTGTCGCTGGTGCTCGCGCAGGTGACGGGTACGGCAGGACGTGAGTCGGGCTGCCGGTCCTACGCCTGGCAGGCCGGATGTTGACGTCATGGTCTGCACCTCGAAGCCCGAAGGGGCGGATGTGACGGGGATGTGGGCGGGCGAGCGGGTGCCGCCGGGCGTCCACGGCGACGTGGAGACCCGGCCGGCGTGGTGGTGGTCAGAGGGCCGACACCGCCGTGGCCTGCGGGCCGCGGTTGCCCTGGCCGACGTCGAACTGCACTCGGGCGTTCTCGTCCAGGCTGCGGAAACCGCCACCGGTGATCTCCGAGTAGTGGACGAACACGTCGCCGCCGCCGTCGTCGGGGGAGATGAAACCGAATCCCTTTTCGGAATTGAACCACTTCACAGTGCCCTGGGACATATAAGTACTCCTTGTCACGTCGAACATGCGGCGCTTGCGAGGCGGCCGGGCTGCGAGCGTGAAACCAAGGAAGCCCGAGAGGCACCGAGACGACGCTCGCCAAAAACCTCTGCGGGCGTCAGGAAACAACGAGCACAAAAATCTTCAACCGCAAGCAGTGGAGCACACCCGCAGGCGTGCCGTCAAAGCTGGGGTCGGGTCTCGACCCCCGTGCTGGTAGTTGCCGGCTGAAGCGCGCACACCCGTACGTTCCCGCTTGGCTGTTCTGCAGCCGGTGCTCGACGATCAAGTACCGGTAGAGCAGGTACTCCCCTGCGGCGAGCACTGCGTGCATCACGGCCGAGGCGGCCAGGAACCGCACGAGCCGGTCGGAGAAGCTGATCCCGTAGCTGCCGGCGACTCGTTCCAGGGCGAAGGTGTAGGCGGCTCCAGGCAGCAACGCCCGCACCCGGCCGCGCGGGTCCGCCTGGCCGAGCACCAGTGCCGTCGGGCGATCGGGGGAGCCGGTCACGCCGAGCACCAGCACGTCGACGTCCTCGTGGAACCGGACTTTGACCCAGCCGACGCGGCCGCCGCGGATCGGGTACCGACTGGCCAAGGGCTTCGCGACGGCCCCCTCGATACCGACGGCCGCCTGCTCCCCGCTGATCCACGTCCGACCCTGGGTGACGTCGAGCGTCGAGATCATCAGCTGCACACCGACGTTCCCCGCGCCGATCACCGCGGCCAGCCGCTCACGCCGGCGCGACAGCGGCCACAGCCGCAGGTCACGGCCGCGGGCCCCGAGCAGGTCGAACGCCACGAACACGACGGCGATGCCCTCGGCGCGTCGCCGCGCGGGGCCGTAGCCCAGCGCCGCGAAGTCCAGCCGCCCCTCGGACCGGTAGGCGCACAGCTCACCGTCGAGCACCACCCGGCCCAGAGCGGCCGCCCACGCGAGAATCCCGAGCTGCACCTGGATGGCCACGCGGTCGGCGTGGCCACGCTGGCGGTGTGCCCCGAGGACCGCGGCTCGGGCGGTCTTGTGCAGGTCGCCCGCGTACTTCTTCCCTGCGGCTGTTTAACCAGCGCACCCGGCGCACGCCCAGTCCTGTCGTCGCGCGCCCTCAGGAGGCGGCTTGGACGAGTTCCACGATGGTGCCGTCCGGGTCGCTCATATACAGAAAGGTCGTCCCCTTAGCTGGGCCCTCCTGCCTGACCCGCGGCGTCCCATGGCTGCGCCATCCAGCTGCAGCGCAATCCCGCAGCACGGCCTCGATGTCGTCCACGAACAACGCAACGTGCATCGAACCGACATCAAAGGGACGTGGCCGCAAATGCTGCCGATCGGCCGGCGCCGTGTACTCCAACAGCTCGATCTGGCCTCCACCACCGGGAACCTCGAGGATGGCGAACGACATGGCGCCTCCACGGACGCCGGTGATCTCTTCGAGCGCCTCGCCGGCCACGTCGTCGCGCAGCACGACTTCGAGCCCGAGGACGTCCCTCCAAAAGGACAGCGACCTTTCAAGGTCGACGACCGTGATTCCCGTGTGCGCGGTACCAAGGACCTGAAATGACATGAGAACTCCGAGCGACTTCGACTTCCTGGGACACCTCCCACCCTGTCACAAGTCGATCATCGAGTACCTATCGAGCCGTCAAGCTCACCTGTGACATTGCCGCCCGATCGACCCACCTTGGCTTTTTGTAGCCAACTCGCGCACGCAAGCGCGCGCCACGTAGAGTGGCGGTATCCTCGCGAATGATGACTTCGGGTAGCGGGTTTCCGAGGTGTCGGCGGTGACCACCCCGGGCGCGGTGCCCGGCGGGCCGGCCGCTCGGAGCTGATGGCCGTGCGCTCCGGCGGCGGCCTGCACCTGCACCTCTCGACCGGCAGGCCAGCCAGGTGCTCTGCCAGGGCCTGCGCAGCGGCACGATCCGCCTCCTGCTGGACCCCGCTGTACGAGGAAGCGTTTGGTCCGGCAGGCCTTCAGTCGCTGCGGAGTCTGTCCTCGTAGCTGTCATCGGCGGATGCTGGGCCTATGACCGACCTAAGGGATGTCTCGTAACCCGGTGTGGGTCGGTTGGGGGTGTTGGTTGATCATGGTGTGGTGCAGGTGATTTCGGCGTCGCGGTCGGAGTGGATTGCCCCGTTTACGGGGTTGGAGCCGGGTCAGTTCCGGAAGTTGGTTGGTGCGGGTCGTGGCGAACCGTGGTGGTGACGAGATCGCTGATGGCCGGCCTGGTCGTCAGTGGCGTCTTGATCTGGCTGATCGTGTGTTGCTGGTGGCGACGTACTGGCGGACGAACCTGACGATGCGCCAGATCGGACCATTGTTCGGGGTGTCGCATTCCGCGGCGCACCGGGGGAAGCGACACGATTGGCCCGCTGCTGGCGCTGGCTCCGGTCCGCAGACGGCGGATCGACTCGGTGGCGATCGTTGATGGCACCTTGGTGCCGACGCGGGATCACCGGCTGGCGGCGCCGTCGAAGAACTACCGGTACTCGGCGAACGTGCAGGTCGCGATCGACGTGGACACCCGGTTGGTGATCGCCACCGGGGACGCGCATCCGGGTAACCGCGATGACTGCACCGTCTACCGCGCCTGCGGCATCGAGCAGGAGTTGGCGGGGCGCCCGGTGAGGCCGACGGCGGCTACGGCGCGCACCAGCATCTGGGCCCGGGTGAACAACCCGACGAGGTGGTCTGGTCCGAGCAGGGCGGCGGTGACCGCCGCGAGCCAGGTCAGGACCACCAGCGCGAGGAACACCACGGCCCACGCGCGCCAGCCGGGCGGCCACCACAGCACGAGGCTGAGCGCACCGGCCAGGGCCGCCAGGTTGGCCAGCAGCGGGAAGGCGGTCGTGCCGGGCCGGGCGGCGTCGCCGAATAGGGCGATGCTGAACACGCCCAGCGAGCCCACGGTCAGCCGGGCCATCCAGTGCACGGGCGCGAGGCGCAGCAGCGGCGGCCCGGCGAGTGCGAAGGCCAGCCCGGAGACGCCGAGCGCGACCCGGAACACCGGCTGTGCGGACAGCAGCTGTTCGGCCGACTGCTGCAGCGGTGAGATCCCGGTCGGCAGCACGAACTCCAGCAGCCACGCGGAATAGGTCACCACGCCGATCCCGCTCAGGATCACCGCAGCCAGCCGCGCAGCACGCATCCGACCACCCTATGCGAAACACATCGCTCGACACGCGAACCGGTGCTTCACCGCTCGACATGACGTGCCCGGCGACCTGCTCCCGCCGCCCGCATCATCGGCCTGCAAGACCAGCTCGCCGACGCCGAAAACACGATCCACGACCTGCGCGCCCAGCTCGACCAGCGCTGACCCGCTCCCGCCGGCGCCTGTGGCCGACGTCGCCCTCCGACATACCGGCGAGGGTGTGGTCATCTCCGCCGGCGGCGAGTTCGACGCCGCCACCAGCCCCCAGCTGCGGGAAACCGTGCACCACGCCCTCGCCGAGAAGCCCAGCGTGCTCGTGCTGGACCTCACCGGGACCGTGTTCTTCTCCTCAGTCGCCATCGGCGTTCTGGCCGACGCCGTCCTCACCGGCGGCGAGCACACCGCCGTCCGATTGGTCGTGCCCCGCCCCATCCGGCGCACCCTGCAGCTGCTCGGACTGGACCACTACTTCGACTACTGCGGTGCTCCGAATGCAGGTGAGTGCGCCGCGGTCTTCGCCCGCGGCGCACTTACCTCGAGAATTACACGACTAGTTCTGCACGAGCCACCAGCGGAGTGCGCCACCACTGATCGTGATCTGCTCGCAAGAGAACGAAGCGCCCGGCTGCACCGTCTCGTGAATCGCCAGCGCGGCTTGGCACGCGTTCGGGTTGTCGTAGCTCGCGATCACCGTCGAGGCCGAGGCGATCGCGTTCCCACCGAGGACCAGCGCACCGGCGACCAGTCCCGTAGCGAGGGCCTTGCTGCTGAGTTTCACGTCTGTTCTCCCCTTTTCGCACGCGCTCGAAGTGTCATCGGGCGAATCCGTGTTGATCTTGGCACAGCGACGGGGAAGATCCGGCGCGTTTGTCGCCTCCCGAGAAAACAGGGAAGCAGCATTGCCCTACCGACCAAACTCCCGGCTCCGCCAAAACTGCTTCGGACCAGGTAGCCGGGAAGAGTTCGACTTCTAGATCACGAAGATCCGCGGCGCTTTTGGAGCACGTGAACCCGTACGGCATCTACGAATTCCGGTCGAGGCCGAGTACGCCCGCACCGGGTTCCGGCCGCTGCGCGCCCCCTCAGCCGCGCCGTGACCCGGGAGAGGGGATGTCGGAGTGCTGCGCTCCCGACGTCGCTGAGCCGCGTGCTGATCGCCCGATGCTCAGCCGGCGCACCGCCGTTGCGGGAACCGCGAGGTGACTGCGCTGGACAGCCCGTGATCGGCGACGGCGTAACGCAGAGCCCGACGGCGGCGACCTTGCCCGTGTCGGTGCAGGTCGGAGGGGTGCGGTGATGGGTGTGCGGGTGCGGTCGACGCGGACGACGCGGCTGCTGCTCGCGGCGAGCCCGGTGATCGGGATCAGCCTGGGCGGGGCCTGCGAGGTGTGGATCCTAACCCAGGAGTTCAACTGGCCCAGCGCGAGCCCGCGTTCTCCAGCGCGCATTCGGTGATCAGGTAGACATTTATGAGAACGTCGCAACGCGTGGTGTTCGCCGCGTGTGATCGGGGGGCGGCCTACGGCAGGAGGGGGTCGACGAACGTGTTCTGGAGCAGCAACGCCGCCGCACCGATGGCGCCTGCCTGCTCGCCGAGGGCGCCGGGGACGACGGAGGGGGTGCGGCCGCGGGTGAGAGCGTGGGTGAGGAGCTCCCGGACCGGGTCCGCAAGGAGCGCGCCGCCCGCCGAGGCGACGTTGCCGGAGAGGACGACGAGGTCCGGGGCGGCAAGCACGACCGCGTTGTGGATGGCTTCGGCGAGCGCGGCGCCGACCTCGCCGACCACCGCCCGTGCGGTGGGGTCTCCGGCTTCGGCCGCGGTGAAGACCTCGGCCACGCGCCACCTGCGGCCCGGCGTCCGTGCGTTGGCCAACGCCTCGATCCCGGTGGCGCCGGCGACCTCGTCGAGTGGCACCCGCGGCCGCCCCGGCAGGTGCACGAGGGTGGCGCCGAAGCGGCCGGCGGCGCCGTCATCGCCCCGGTACAGCTCGCCGTCGGAGATGAGCCCGGCTCCCACCCCGTCCTGCAGAACTACGCACAGCATGTTGCGCCTTCCGCGGCCGGCCCCGAATCGGTGCTCTCCCACCGAGACTGCCTTCGCGTAGTTCTCGATCTCCGCGCCGAGCCCGTAGTGCTGTGCGATCAGGCTCCGCAGTGGCACGGCAGGCCAGTCCGCGTGCGGCCGCAGTGCTCGGTTTTCGCTGTCGAGGACGAGCGCCGCGACGCCCAGTCCGATGCCCTGCACACGGTCGCGCCGTGGCGCCGGGAGCACCCGGTCGATCAGCCGCCGGGTCTGGGCCACGGTCGCGTCCGGGCCGTCGAGCAGCTCGGATGGTTCGCTCGCCTCGTCGACGACGGTGGCGTCGAGATCGGTGAGCACCGCGGAGGCCGTGTGGGTGCCGAGGCTGACGCCGATCGCGAAGCGTCCGCGGGGGTCGAACTCATACAGGCGCGATGGTCGGCCGCCGGTCGCCGGTCCGCTGCCGGCCGCCCGCACGAAGCCATCGGCCAAGAGCTGCTCGACGATCTCCATCACCGTGGGCAGGCTCAGGCCGGACCGGCGCGCCAGTTCGGTGCGCGACATCGTCCGGTGTGCCCGCAGTAGGCCCAGCACCACCGCGGTGTTGCGCGCGCGCACCGGGTTCGGCTCGCTCATCTCGCCCACGGGCCGCCTTCGTCATCCACGAGCGCGCCGTAGCGCGGCTGCCGCGGCCACGGCGGCACCGGCAGCGGTCCCTTCAGCAGCGGATCGCCGCTCTGCTGCTGCCACGACTCGAGGCGGCGCGCGAGCCGCGCCCGAACCTCGGCGTATTGCGGGTCCGCGGCGACGTTGTGCTGTTCCCACGGGTCGTCGCGCAGGTCGTAGAGCTCGTCATCGGGCCGGTGCGCCAGGTGCGCGTCGCCGTAGCCGTACCGAGTCGGGCTCGCCTCGAGGTCACCCGGCAGCGGCAGCAGCGGACGGGGCTCGAAGTTGCGGATGTACTTGAACTCCGTGTCACGCACCGCGCGTAGCGGGTCGTAGATATCGTGGAAGTTCTTCTCCGTGAACACGTGCTCGCGCGCCGGTGCCGGGTCACCGCCGCGCAACCACTGTGCGTGGCTCACTCCCTGCACCTCGGGCGGCACCGGCAGGCCGAGCGCGTCCAGCACGGTGGGCACGAAGTCGACATGGCTGAACAGGCGGTCGGTGGCCCCGCGCGGCGACGGCCATGCGGCCGGTGGCCGCATGATCAGCGCCACCCCGGTGCCCGGGTCGTACAAAGTGGATTTGGCGCGGGGGAACGCCACTCCGTGGTCGGTGGTGAACACGACCCAGGTGTCGGCGGTCAGGCGCAGCTCGTCCACAGCGGACAGCAGCCGGCCGACGGCGGCGTCGGCCGCGCGGATCGAGCCCTGGAACGAGGCCAGGTCGTCGCGGGTCCACTCGTTGTCCGGCAGGAACGGCGGCACTTCTACCCCCGCCGGGTCGTCGGGCGCGTAGCGGTTGGTCGGGTAGGGGCGGTGCACCTCCTCGAAACCGACGCTGAGGAAGAACGGCCGGTCGTCCAGCGCCGCGCGGGCGAGCCACGCCGTCGCCGCGTCCGTGACGCCGTCGCAGTACTCGCGTTCGAGGTAGGTGGTGCGCAGCGCGAAGAATTCCTGGTAGCCCAGCGTCGACGGTTCGCTGCTCTCGTGCTGCATGCCCGCGAGCGCGGTGCGGTAGCCGGCGTCGCCGAGCAGCGCCGGCAGGGTCCGCACGCCGGCGCGGTACTCCCAGCCGAGGTGCGCGAGGCCGAGCAGGCCGTTGTCGTGCGGGTACCGACCGGTGAAGAGCGAGCCGCGGGCCGGCGAGCACAGGGGAGCGGTGGCGAACGCGTTGTCGAAGCGCAGTCCATGCTCCGCCAATCGGTCCACGTTCGGGCTCGGCACGCCGGGGTGGCCGTAGGTACCGAGGTGGCGGCCCAGGTCGTGCCAGTGCACCAGCAGGATGTTCGGCCGAGAGGGGCCGGTCATGCGCTCTCCTCGGTCATCGGTCGGGTCAGGCTACCGGCGAAGTGGCAGGCGGCGAACCGGCCAGGCTCGTGCTCGCTGAGTTCCGGGCGCCGGTCACGGCAGATCCCGCGGTCGTCGCGCACGACCGGGCCGATGGGGCACCGGTTCGCGAACGGGCAGCCGGTGCCGCGCGCGGGCTGCCCGTTCGCCTCACCCCGCAGCAGCAGCTCCTCGGGGCGCCGGTCGGCCGACGGGTCCGGGGACGGTGCGGCGGATAGCAGGGTGACGGTGTAGGGGTGCAGCGGTCGGGCGGTGAGCGCGCCGGCCGGTCCCAGTTCCATCAACGACCCCGAGTACAGCACCGCGATCCGGTGGCTGACCTGCCGGACCACCGCGAGGTCGTGCGAGATGAACAGCATCGTCAGCCCGAGGCGCTCCCGCAGTTCGACGAGCAGGTCCAAGATCCGCGCCTGCACCGAGACGTCCAGCGACGACACGGGTTCATCGCAGATCAGCAGGTCCGGCTCCGTCGCCAGCGCGCGGGCGATGCCGATGCGCTGGCGCTGTCCCCCGGAAAACTCGGCTGGCCGCCGGCGGGAGACCTCGGGATCCAGGCCAACTTCGCGCAGCAGCTCGGCAACGCGGTCGGCTCGTGCGCGCCGGTCCCGGAGACCGTGGGCGCGCAACGGTTCTTCAAGCGCGGTGCCGATGCGCATCCGCGGGTGCAATGACGCGTACGGGTCCTGGAACACGAGCTGGATCGCCCGGCGCAGCTGCGCCGAACGCTTCCTCGTCAGCTCTTCGCCGCGGAACCGGAGCGCACCCGCGGTGGCGGCGTGGGCTCCCGCGACGGCCCGCGCCAGCGTCGATTTCCCGCTGCCGGACTCGCCGACGATGCCCAGAGTCTCCCCCGGTCGGACGCTCAGGCTCACGTCGTCGAGCACCGTGAACCGCTGTCCATGGCGGCCGCGGTAGGTCTTGCTCAGGCCGGAGACTTCCAACAGTGGCTCTGTTGACCTGTCCACACCGGACAGTTTCGGCAGCGGTGTGTCCAGGCGGGGCACCGCCGCGAGCAAGCCCTGGGTATACGGGTGCTGCGGCCGCAGCAGCACGTCCTCGACCGCACCGTGTTCCACGACCCGCCCAGTGCGCATCACCACCACCCGCTCGCATGTCGCGGCGACCACCCCGATGTCGTGGGTGATCAGCACGACCGCGGTGTCCAGCTCGCGCGCCACCCGCTTCAGCAGCGCGAGCACCCCGACGGCGGTGGTCGCGTCGAGGGCGGTGGTCGGTTCGTCCGCGAAGAGCACCGCGGGTTCGGCGGCGAGCGCGAGCGCGATCATCACCCGTTGCCGCTGCCCGCCGGACAACCGGTGCGGCCGCTCCCGCAGCCGCCGCTCGGGGTCAGGGATGCCCACCAGCTCGAGCAGTTCCGTCGCCCTCGTCCGCCGTTCCGCCGCCGAACCCTTGTCGTGCGCACGCAGCGCTTCGTCGAGGTGCCGGCCGATCGAGAGCATGGGGTTGAGCGAGGACATCGGGTCCTGGAACACCAGTCCGATCTCCCCGCCACGCAGATCACGCAGCTCGTTCTCGCTCAGCGCCGCGATGTCCGTGCCGCGCAGGAGAACCGCCCCGCCGGTCACGCGCCCGGTCGCCGGCAGCATCCGCAGCGCGGCGAGGGCGACGCTGGACTTGCCGGAGCCCGACTCGCCGATGATGCCGAGGACTTCGCCGGGCCGCACCGCGAAGTCGACCCCGTCGACGGCCGTGCGGGCGCCGAACCCGATCCGCAGGTCGCGAACCTCGAGCACCGCGTCGCTCATGCCTGGCTCCCGCCTCGTCGTGCCGCGTTGTTGAGCGCGTCGCCGAGCACGGTGAACCCGAGCACCAGCGCGGTGATGGCGACCAGCGGCCCGACGACGAAACTCGGCCGCACGGTCAGGTACTGCACGGATTCCTGCAGGATGTTACCCAGTGACGGGTCCGGCGGGCGCACGCCGATGCCGACGAAGCTCATGCCGCCTTCGAGGAACACGGCCGTCGAGAGCGACAGCACCAGCTGCACCACCAGCGCGTCCAGCGCAGTGGGCAGGAGGTGCCGCAACAGCACCCGCCACGGACCCACACCCGACAACCGGGCGGCCACGGCGTAGTCGCGATCCCGTTGTGCCAGCAGGCCGGCGCGCACGACGCGGCAGCAGATCGGCGCCTGCGATAGCACGATCGCCACCGTGATCGACACCATCCCCGTCCCGAACACGGCGGCCACCGCGACGGCCAGGATCAGCGAGGGGAAGGCCAGGAGGACGTCGAAGACCCGTTGCGCCACCACGTCGGCCGCCGCCCAGCGGGCCGAGAGCACCGCGGCGAGCACGCCGAGCAGTCCGGCCACGGCTACCCCGGCGACGCCCACGACCAGGTCGACCTGGATACCGTGCAGTACCCGGGAAAGCAGGTCGCGGCCGAGCTCGTCGGTGCCGAGCCAGTGCGCGCCGCTCGGCCCGGTGAGCAGCTGCGCCGTCTGGGCGCGTGGGTCCTCGGGGGACAGCAGGCCGGCAAAGGCCCCGGCCAGTCCGAGTACCACGACCACGCCGAGCGCCACCCGGGCGCGAGCCGAACGCAGCACCCCCGTGCGGCGGTGTGCGGGGACCGCCACGGCGATCACGGTCATGATCGGCCTCCCAGCCTGGTGCGCTGATCGAGCCCGGCCTGACCGAGGTCGGTCAGCAACTGCAAGACCAAGAACGCTGTGACGGCGATCAGGAGCAGGTCCTGCACGAGCAGGTAGTCGTGGTTGGTGATGGCCTGGATCAGCAGCTGGCCGACGCCGGGCCACGCGAACAGCGCTTCGACGATCGCGGAGCCGGCGAGCAGGTTGCCCAGCTGGATGCCTGCGACGGTGAGCACCGGCGGCAAGGCGTTCGGCAGCGCGTGCACCGTGATCAGTCGCGCCCGCCGCACGCCCAGTGCGGTCGCGGTGCGGGTGAAGTCCTCGGTGAACGCCTGGTCGAGCCCGTCTGCGAGGAACCGGCCGAGCACCGCCGACACCGGCAGCGCCAGGCACAGCGCCGGCAGCACGAGGTACTGCCAGCCCAGTTCCGGGTCCTGCAGCGGGGAGATGCGACCGCCGACCGGGAACACCGGCAACAGCACCCCGAAGACCACGATCAGCGCGGTGCCCGACACGTACGGCGGCACAGCCAGGGCGAACGTCATCACCGAGCGCGCGGCGCCTCGCACGAACGCCCGGCGGCTCGTGGCGCCCAGCACGCCGAGTGCGAACGCGAGCAGCGCGGCGAGGACTGCGGCGGCCACGGTGAGCTCCACGGTCGCCCCGAGCCCCCGGGCGATGAGCTGCCCGATCGGCTGGTCGAGTACCGCCGATCGCTGCAGGTCGCCGGTCAGCAGGCCGTGCAGCCAGCGCCAGTACTGCTCCGGCAGCGGCCGGTCGAGGCCGAGGTCGCGGGTGATGGCCTGGATCGTGGCGGGGGTGGCGTTGGAGCCGGCGATGGCCGTCACGGTGCTGCCGGGCACCAGGCGGGTCAGGCCGAAGATGGCCACGGAGGCGAGGAACAGGGTCAGCAGCATCGACGGTGTGCGCCGCAGCGCGTAGCGGAGCATCGGTTTCACCCCAGCCGGGCCTGGTCGAGGACGAGGAAGTCGAACATGGTCCAGGCCAGTCCGTGCAACTGTGTGGTCGCCGTCATGGTCGCGCCCGTGTTGACCATCGAGATCACGAACTGCTGGTCCAGCAGGATCCGCGACAGCTCGTCGTACGCCTGCCGTGCCGCGGTTCCGGTGGTGGTCCAGGCCTGGACGGCGGCGGCGCCGTAGGCCGGGTCGGTGAACCCGGAGGTGTTCTTGGTGTAGCGGAACGGGGCGGCACCGGTGACCAGCGAAGCGGGGTTCAGCTGGGCGAACCCGTGCGAGTTGAGCCACAGCGCGGGTAGCTTGCCCGACGAGAGCCGCGTGCCGAAGTCGTTGCCCAGCAAGGGGAGGAGCTCGATGTCGACGCCCAACCCGCCGAGGTCGTACTGGATCAGCTGGGCCATGTAGCCCGTGGCGGGCAGCGACGAGTTGTACGCCAGCTGCAGCCCGATACCCCGGCCGCCTGCCGCTGCCAGGAGTTCGCGTGCCCGGGCGGGGTCGTGAGCGTAGTGGGCGGCCAGGTCGGCGCGATAGGCGGGTGAGCTCGTCGGCCACGGAAGGCTGGTGACCGTGCCCGCGCCGCGGAACACGACGTCGCGGATGCGGGCCCGGTCGATGCCGTAGGCCAGTGCCTGCCGGAACTCCGCCCGGTCGAGCGGCGCGACCCGCAGGTTGCAGCCGAGGTACCACGCGTTGTCGGACGTGTCGGTGAAGGTGGTGGCGAACCGGTCGTCCCCGGCGAGGCCCAGCAGGTCGACGGGGCTCAGCCCGGGCACGAGGTGGCTCTGGCCGGTGCGCAACGAGGCCACGAGGGACTGAAGCTGCGGGATGGTGCGGATCTGCACCCCAGACAGATGCGGCAGACCCGGTTTCCAATACCGCGGGTTGCGGGTGAACTCGACCGACTCGCCGGGCGTCCACTTCGCGAAGCGGAACGGCCCGGTGCCCACCATCTGCTTGCCACTGGCCAAGTCCGCCAAGGTCTCCCGGTCGACGATCGGCATCAGCTCGAACAGGTCGAACAGGTTCCCGGCCGGCTTGCTCAGCCGCAGCGCGATCCGGTGCGCGCCCTGAGTGCTCAGGTCCGTGACGAGCGCCGCGGTGGTGGCCAGTTGCGACGATCGCGACGGGTCTTGGATGGCGTGGATCGACGCGGCGACGTCTTCGGCGGTGAACGGCCGCCCCGTGTGGAATGTGACGTCCTCACGCAACTGCAACGTGAGGGTGCGCCCGGCGTCGGACCATTCCCAGGCCGTCGCCAACGCTGGGCGCGGCTGCAGCGTGCGGTGGTCGTACTCGGTGAGCGGGTCGAAGACGAGGCGCGTGAGCGCGAAGTCATTGGGATTCTGGCTGAGCATGCTTTTGGGGGCGATGTCGGCCAGCTGCGCTATCCGGAGCACGCCCGTCCCGCCCGCGTCGGCCGAACCGGTCGCCGCCCACCGGCACCCGCTCGTCGCGAGCGCCGCCCCTGTGCCGAGCGCCGCGGACAGCACGCGGCGCCGGTTCACGAACTTTCGTTGCACGGGAAGGGTCACGCCACCCCTTTCTTAGGGGGCTTAAGTTACGGCCCGCTACGGGTGAAGGCAAGGGGTCCGGCAAAGCGGATTACGAAAAGGGTCGGTGGGCCACACGGTGTGGTCCACCGACCTTTGGCGGTGGTTCAGAGCGAGAGCGAGCTGAGCTCGACTGTTAGAAGCCAGGCCGCCAGCGACCGCAGCACCGTCACCGGCGCGAGGGTCGCCAGGTACTGCTCCCACACGGACCCGACGGGCTCGCGCTCAGCCACCTGCTCGATGCCGCGCCAGGTCAGGGTCGGGATAGGCACCAGGCTTCAAGATCGCCGACCAGGAGAAGTACCGCTCGACCGTGACACGCAGCACCGGCCACTGTCGAAAAGATCTTCATCGCCGCAGGTCATCTCAATCGACGATGGACACGTGCCCGTGCCGGAATTGCCACTGCGGTTTGTTGTCGCCGAGCCATGGTGCTGCCCGCTGGGGCGGGCCGGCGTCGGGGCCGGTGCCCGCGGTGGGGTGTTCTTCCGGTGCGCCAGGCCGTCCATACGCTCCCGGCCCCAGATCCGAGGGCAGTGGCGGCACCGGTGATCCCGCGCGCCCACGGGTCCGTCCATCGCAGGGCGACGGCGAGCCCGACGACCGCGAAGTACGCCACGATGGCGGTCGCCAGCAGCGCGAGGACCACACGCAGCACGTGTTTCCGCTTGGGGCGTGGCGAGAGCCTCGGCGAGTGTTCGTCCGTCGTCGGAGGGTTCGCCGGGTCCGGGTCAGGCCGTCGCGGTAGCTGGCGCATGCGGGTCTAGCTGGCCGGATGGTGGGGGGCGAGGTGCCAGGTCATGGTGACGACGGTGCCTTGGTTGGTCGGGGTGACCTCGGCCTGGTCGGACAGCAGGCGGATCAGCGGCAGGCCGCGGCCGCGCAGCGGTTGGGATGCAGGCGGGGGCCGCCACTGGCCGCGGTCGGTCACGGTGACGCGCACGGTGTGGCCGTCGTGGTGGCCGTGCAGGTCGAGTGTGCCGGCCGTGCCGTCGGAGTAGGCGTGCTCGGCCGCGTTGACCAGCGCTTCGTAGACCGCAAGCTGGAGGTCGGCGATCAGCGTGTCCGGCAGGTCGCAGGCCCGAGCCCAGGTGGCGAGGGCGTGGCGGAGTATGGACGCGTCCTGGAGGCGGGCCGGATGGCGCAGATGCAACGCCGGCGCCGAGACGACGGCCGCGTCGCACGCCGAGCCCATTGCGCGGCGATTCGTGGGTTTTCGCTGGTCAGCGATCTTGTGGTGGTGCATGCCGTGTGTGTACCCACTGGCGGCGCGGATTTCGCATTCCGCGCGAACCGCAGCCCGTTGCGCCCGTCGACTGTGACGCGGTCGTGTGCCCGACCTCAATTGGAAGTCGCTTGACGCCGCGGCGAGGGACTTGAGGTCGAGTGGGACGTGACTTGGTCGCGACGAGTGAGATCGCGCCTTGCCCGCCCGGGGCCATGCCGCGCACGAGCAGCGCCGGGCTCAGCCACACCTGGGGGTGCCCACAGCGCGACCCGATGCGGTCTATCAGCTCGCCACCCAGAGTCAGCCCGGGTTTGGCCCGGCAGGCGAAAAGGTGGTACATCAACCCCCGCCGTGGTCGCGGAAAACCGCCCTGGCCCTGGCGTTGCTCTTCACGGTGGTCACCGTCGCCTGGCTGCTCATCGGGTGGCGCGGGCGTTGATCGAGTTCGTCCGGTCGGTGTTGTGAGGAACCGCCTCAGATGTCCACTGTGGACGTATGGTCCGGTCCCGTGAGGGGAAGGTCGACGTGGAGGGTGGTGCCTGCGCCGGGTGGGCTGTGGAGGTGGAGCCGGCCGCCGATGGCTTCGGCGCGGTCTTTGAGGCCGAGCAGCCCGGTGCCGTGGGTGAGGTCGGCCCCACCGACGCCGTCGTCGCGGATGGTGATGCGCAGGACGCCGGTGGCGGGGTCGGGGTCGAGGGCGACGGTGATCGAGGCCGCGTGTGCGTGTTTGGCGACGTTGGTGAGGGCTTCGGCGATGATGAAGTAGGCGCTGAGCTGCACGGGTTCGGGCAGCGGTGGCAGCGGGGGCAGGTCAAGGGCGATCGGAATGGGTGAGCGGCGGCCCAGCGCACGGACGGCCGGTGCGAGTCCGCCGGTGGCGAGGATGCCGGGGTGGAGGCCGTGGGCGATTTCGCGTAGCTCGTCGAGGACGCCGGTGGTTTCGGTGGCGAGGTCGTCGAGCTCG
Source organism: Amycolatopsis sp. 2-15 (assembly GCF_030285625.1). Classification (NCBI taxonomy): domain Bacteria; kingdom Bacillati; phylum Actinomycetota; class Actinomycetes; order Pseudonocardiales; family Pseudonocardiaceae; genus Amycolatopsis; species Amycolatopsis carbonis. Next base: position 7,235,984 of record NZ_CP127294.1, on the reverse strand, counting down.
GTGGTGAGTTGGTCGCGTTCGGGTGGCTCGGTTTGGATCGCGCGCAGCCGCAAGGTGAGGGCGACGAGGCGTTGCTGGGCGCCGTCGTGCAGGTCGCGTCCGATGCGTTGGCGGGCGTGGTCGGCGGCGGTGACGATGCGGGCTCGGGAGGCGGTGAGCTGGGTGTAGAGCTGGGCGTTGTCGAGGGAGACGGCGAGTTGGCCGGCGATGAGTTTGACGGCGTCGAGCCGGTCGGTAGTGAACGCGCCGCGGATCAGGCGGTTTTCCAGCAGCAGCGCCGCCCGCAGAGTGCCGCGGCTGAGGATGGGTACGGCGAGAAGGGAGCAGCCGGGAAGGCCGGCGAAGCACGGGTCGTGGACGAAACGTTCATCGCGAGTGACATCGTCGACCACCAGTGGTGCCTCGGTCCGGCGAATGTAGCGCAACACCGACCTCGGCACCGCGACTTCCTGCTCGGCGACCGCCCTCGCGGGTTCGGGCAGCAACCAGGTCTGCTGGTCGTCGCTCCACAGCAGCAGGCGGACCCCGGTGGCCCCGGTCATTGCGCTGAGCACCTCAACGACGCGCGTGTGCAAACGTTCGATGCTGGTCTCGGAGCTCAGCGCCCGGGACGCGGAGAGGATGCCGAGCAGATCGAGCGCGCCTGTGGTGACCGTTGAGCGCAGGACGGGATCAGCCGGCCCGGCGTCTGCGGGCTCGGGCGCACCGGCGCCCGTGCGCAGGGTGGGGTAGGCCCAGTCCAGTTGCGCCACCTTCGCGGTTGCACCCCAGGCGGCGTAGTGGTCGCGAGCGTGGGCGAGCAATGCGCGACCGGTGTGCTCGACGCCGTGCGCGAGGTGGAAACGGGCCGCGCGCTCGGTGATCAGCGCCTGGTGCCACGGACGCCGGCCTGCCTCCCACTGGGCAGTGTCGAAGGCCCGCACGGCGCCGCGGAAGTCGCCGACCGCCCACGCTCGCTCGGCCTCCACCCACCGCAGCAGGTGCAGGAAGTTCTCGGGTGCGTCCGCGGCCCGGGCGGCCAGCCAGCCCGTCACCTCGTCCAGTCCGGACAGCAGATTCTTGCGTTCGGTGCCGTCGGCGGCGCGCGCCCGTTCAGCGAGGGCCAGCCCGCGCAGCGCGCGGACCACGGCGGAGGGGTAGACGCCGGCTGCCGCCGGGAGGAGGTCCATCGCTGCCGAGCTGTGCCGTGCTAGGGCTACCGGCTCGTCGAAGAGGGAGCCGGCGACGGCGTGGCACAGGTGCACGTAAAACAGCGCGAGCGGATTGTCGGTGAACCGGTCGAGGGCGATCGGGTCGGCAAGGCTGTCACCGCGTAACACGTCGGCCAGCCACCGATAGGTCTCGAGCACCTGCCCGGTCTGCTCGTTGCCGGTCCGGTGCACGAAGGCCAGTCCACCGTCGACCTCGGTAAGGAGGCTTTCCAACGAGGGGGCGCAGTCCACCAGGCACCGCACGGTCAACAGGTAGGTGTAGCCGGCGTTCGTCAGGTCGCCCGCGGCGATCAACCCCTCCCGGGCCCGCTGAGCTTCCTGGACCCCGTTCTCGATCGGCTCCAGCCAGCAACTGAAGTTGGCGGACCTGTGGCGCGCCTGCGACGTGCCGGGCTCCGCTCCGCAGGCCTCGCCCCACGCCAGCAGCCGCCGTGCCGCCCGGTATCCACCGACGTAGTCGCCGCGCTGCGTTACGGCGCAAAGGGCAGCGATGCAGGCGGGTCCGAGCAAGGTGGGGCCGGGGCCGTGCTCGATCCAGATCCGCAAGCCCTCCAGCCCGAGCCACGCATACAAATCGTAATCAGCGGCGAAGTAGGCCGCCGGGACCGCCGGATCGAGCACCTGGGTCGCAGCCAGGAGCACGGGGTCGGTCAGCTCCGGCCGGGCCTGGTCGTCGGCGGGATCGCTGTGCTCGAGCCAGTGGTGCAGGAGGGCAAACCCCCGGTCGAGTTCGGCGGGGAGCCGCTCGGCTGAGGGGACGTCGAGCCCGCACTCTCGCAGCGACTGCAGGCTCAGGCTGCTCGCCTCCCCGAACCGGGTCCGATGGTTGAGGCTGCGCACGTGAATCGCAGTCGCGCCGGCACGGTCGGGTGTGCTCGGGCAGAGCCGCTCGATCTCCTGGTACTCCTCGTCGGCCTCCACCAGGCGGCCCAAGCTGAACAGCGCCGCCTGCCGGGCCGTGCGCAGCTCGAGTACCACCGCTGTCTTCGCCGGGTCGGCCACCCGCAACCCGGCCACCACAAGCGCGTTGACCCGGGCGTGATCGCCGGTCAATGCGGCCTGGTCGGCCGCGCGCCGCAGCAGCTCGGTCACCACTCGCCGCTCGCCGGGGTCGTCCACCGCGTCGAGCACCGGCAGGTACTGCTCGGCGGCGACCGCGAACAGGTCAGGTGCTCGGGCCAGCCGTCGTGCCACGGCCAGTTGCAAGGCGCTTCGCCGCTGTGGACTGAGCCCGCGCAGGATGGCCTCGCGGATGCGGTCGTGGCGGAACCGCACGGCGCCGCGCTCGAGCACGAGCAGGCCCTCGTCGACGGGCGGGGTCAGGCGCTGTGCGACCACGTCCGCCGGCTCGCCGGTGGCGGTCTGCAACAACGCCGTCTCGACCCGCCCACCCACGCAGGCCATCGCCTCGACCAGCTGCCGCGACGGCGGCGGCAGGGCTTGGATCCGCGACGTCAGCAGGTCGCCGCCCTCCTCCGGGCCCAGGTGGGCGCGCACCGCTGCGGGGTCCCACTCCCATCCCGCGGAGGTGGCGGTGAGGACGCCGTGGTGAGCCAGCGCGGTGAGCAGCTGCACGGTTTCGTAAGGATTGCCGCGGGTGCGTGGCGCGATCACCTCGACCAGGCCCGCCGCCGCCGCTGCGTCGGCGTGCAGTATGTCGGCGACCAGGGTGATCAGGCTTGGGGTGGGCAGGTTCTCCAGGTGCAGGTACCGCACAGCGGTCCGGTCGCGTGACCGCGACAGCAGTGCGGTCGCTGGCTGTGGCGTTTCCCCATCCCGGTACGCGCCCACCAGCAGCAGGCCGGGGATCGGGTTGGTGTCGAGCAGGAGGTCGACGAAGCCGAGTGGGCCGGGCCCCGCCCAGTGCAGGTCATCGAGGAACAGCACCACCGGCCGGTCCGGGGAGGCGACCGCGCGCAAGACACGAACGCCGGCGTGTTGCGCGCGGACCTGCGCGGTGAGCAGATCGCCGGGGTCGGGCGGCACGGCCAGTAGGGTCGCGAACTCGGGGACGACGGCGGTGAGCAGCCCCGCGTTCGAGCCAACCGCGGCGAAGATCCGTTCGCGAAGTCCGCTGAGCTCCTCCTCCGGCTCGGCCAGCAGCAGCCGGCCCAGCGAGCGGAACGCCTGGGACACCCCGTTGAACTCCAGGTCGCGCCGGTATTGGTCGAACTTGCCGGCCAGGAACCAGCCGCCCCGGCTGGTGACCGCCGGCCGTAGCTCGTGGACGAGCGCCGTTTTGCCGACCCCGGCCGCGCCGCCGATCAGCACGCCTGGGCACCGGCCAGCCAGCGCGCCCTCGAACGCCGCCTGCAACGCGGCCACCTCGGTGTCGCGCCCCACCAGCCGTACCGGGGCGACGGGCCGGCGCGGGAAGTCGTGGTGCCCGATCGGGATCGGTTCCGTCGCGCGCCCGGCCCGGGCGTCGCGTAACCGTTCCAGGTCGTGGATGACTCCCTCGGCGGTCTGGTAGCGGTTGTCCGGCTCCTTTTCCAGCAGGTGCAGGATGATCGCGGACAGCGGGGCCGGCAGGGCCGGGTTCACCTCGACCGGGGGTGCCGGCACCCGGGCCAGGTGGTCGTGGACCAGGCGCAGCGGGTCCCCGGAGCCGAACGGCGGCGCGCCCGTCGCCAGCTCGTAGAGCGTGGCCCCCACGGCGTAGAGGTCGCTGCGCTGATCCACCGCACGGCCGGTCCGCCCGGTCTGCTCCGGCGCCAGATACGCCAGCGTCCCGACGATCTCCCCCGGCCGGCGGCCGGGGGAGCGGAATCGGGGAGCGCGGTGGCCAGCGCGAAGTCGACCAGGCACGGAGCACCGTCGCCGGCGAGCACGAGGTTCGCGGGGGTGATGTCGCGGTGCACCACCCCGCGCCGGTGCATCGCCGCCACGACCCGGGCCATCCCGAGCCCGACCCCGAGCAGGACGTCGACGGCCAGTGGCTCGGGCAGCCTCGCCAGGTTCCGGTCGCCGGCGTCGGCCAGCACGATCGACCCCGCATACCGGGGCGCGTCCAGCAGCTGCGCCACATTCGGGACACCGCGCAGCCGTTCCAGCATCACCCGCTCGTGCCGCAGTCTCTCGGGTGCGTCCGGGCCCAGCGGCTGCTTGCACACCACGGTGCGATCACGCAGGAACACCCGAACGACGCGCGTGCGCCCGGTCTCGCTCACCACGGCAACCTGAGCGGACGAACCCCATCCCGGCAGCCCACCAGTGTCCATCCGACACCTCCACGACCCACCGCGACTCCTGCCTACACCTGTTCCGGCCCGATTTCGACCCCCTCACGCGTTGGCGGTCCGGGCGGCTGCGTTGAAGGTTCGGTGCAGTAGGGCGTTGATGCCGGGGACCTTTTGGGCCGCAGGGGATCACACCGCATCCTGGTGACAAGCCCGCGCACGGTTTCTGGGAGATCAACACCGCCTCCCACGTCGACTTCCCGCAGCACGCGCGCGTGCTCGAGCTGGTGGACAACAGTGGGCGGCACGCTGTCGATCTCCACCACGCTCATCGAAGCCGACTCGCCGTACGCCGTGGACTATTCAGCGCGGAACCCCCAAGCGCTTGCCGCCCCGTACCGCGAGTTGTCCTACAACGACATCCACGTCGACCTGAACCGCGTCGGCTCGGTCGGCGACCACAACACGGAGCTGCTGCTCACCAACCCGCTCGGTTGATCACTCCCGGTCATCGACGCGCCACAGCCGGCTGCAGTCGACTGCGAGGCATGACCAACCCGAGGGACCAAACTCTGTCGCGGCAGGTTCCTGGCGTATTCCGGTTCGGGCCCAGCCCTTCCGCGTACGCCGCCCCACCGCCCGTGGAGGCGGTCCCATCGGGCGATGCTTGCCCGGCAGGCCCCCGCACGCCGGTGGGGCGGCGTACGCGTGCCGGACCGGGCCCGTGTCGCTGCCATGCCCCCACCGGGTGCGGCCACCGCGGGCGGCGGGCGGGGCCGCCGCCCGGCCCACCGGGATCATCCCGCTGATGCGGCGGGCCCCCCGGCTTCGGCGCTGCGCCGGCCCACCAGGAACCACAGCAGCGGCCCGAGAAACGGCGCGCAGAACGCGAACACGACCCAGACAAGTCTCATCCCGCCGGTCAGCGGGCTACCCAGGATGCTGACAAGCGCGGCCACGAAAAAGATCAAGGGGATCAGGCACAGCGCCCCGATTCCCACGGCCACGGCGACGTGCGCGCCCTCGGTTGCGGCCAGTTCGGTGGGCAAGTTCATCGGTACCTCTCTCGGGTTCTCCTCGGTCCGCGGCAGACCTCCACGCGATCACCACCTGGACCAAGACACGCTCAGACACGTTTTCAAGATGGTCGTGTGGTCGCGGCCAGCTCAGGGGGCTGCGGCCATGGCCCAGCACCGCACAACTACAGTCGGCGTCCCCCCGGCGAGTGATCACGGCCGGGAGATACCCCACCGCCGCGAGCCCCAACCGGGTGACTGTCCACGAGGCCCGCCCGGACGACGTACCCGCCGACGTCACCGTCCGCCCTGGCGCCGCGCGACTGGAACTCCGTCCGGCGCATCTACGGCGAAGGCCACGCCACGGGCATCGCGACGTTCGAGACCTTTCGTCCTTAGCGCCCGGTCGACCAAGATGGCCGCATGACGAAGGTCGAAGTCGAAATGCTGACCGGTCAGCACAACTACGCGGTGCTGCAGCTGCCCGAACGCAGCTTTCCGGGCATCGTGTTCTCTGCCGGCTCGCTGTCCGTCTTCGTCGGCGACGCGCGTGAACTCGCCGCAGCTGCTCACCCCGACCCAGAAATCCACGACCTCGCCCAGTACATGGCGGACGAGTTCGGCGGCATCCTCGACGACTACGCCGGTGTGCTCGCCGCGTGCGGTATCCGCCCGTCCTACGGGCGACCGTAGGTCGAGACCATCGCGAGTGGCTGGTTGTGCCCGCAGCACCTCCAGAAGTTCCTCGAACTGACCAGCACCTACGCCGGCTACGACTTCGACGGTTCGGACTGGGCCGCGATCACCGCGGCTCTGGATAGCTCCGGCACCACCGACTACCCGCTGATCGGTAGAACCGAGCTCGCGGCCCGCATCCACCGCGAAGACGACGGCGACCACGTCGCCGTGACGATCACCGGCCCGGCAAGCCACAGCCTGGGGATCCGCCTGCGCACGCTCTTCGACGTGCTCAACTACCCCGGCACCTGAAGTCCTGGCCCGGCGTGACCTTGCTGGACGACGCGGCGCACCTGACGCCGCCGTTCGCCGGGGCGGGCGCGAACCTCGCGATGCTGGACGGCGCCCGGCACCCCTTGGCCCTCGTGTCGGGAAAGAGACGCGCGCGGTTTCGAGGACGAGATAGTCGCCCGAGCTACGCCACCAGCGTCCATCCGGACGCTGAACTCGCAGGTGAGACCATCAAAATGGCCGTCGCCGCCCGCGGCGGAAGAGAACGGGTGGCCGGTGTGATCTTCCACTCCGACCGCGGTTCTACCTACACCGCGCACGATTTCACTGTGCTCTGCAACAAGCTCGGTATTCGACAGTCGATGGGCAGGACCGGGTCATGTTTCGACAACGCCGCGGCTGAGTCGTTCTTCTCAACCTTGGAACACGAAGTGCTATCCCGCCATCTCGCTCGGCGAGGTCCAGGTCTGCGGTCAGCAGTGATCTGCTCGCCCGGCGGATCGCTTCGGCCGCGAGCGCGCACATCAGCCCGAGCTGTTTTGAACTGGGATGCCTACGCGGGCGACCTGACCGAGCACGACGACTCGCAGCCGCCGCCGAGAACCTGACCAGCGCAATCACGAACCCCTATCATCAGGTCGCGACGCAAATCAACGTGGCTACCGTCGGTGCTGTAGGTGGCGCTCCCGACCGAGCCGAGCAGATCGCCAGGACCATGTGCTCACGCGACGAGCATGCCCGCGCACGTCCCACCACTGCCCAATTTCGGCCCGGCCGAGACTGCTGGCCAGCCATGGCGGGAGTCCCGTGGCAGCTTTCACTCGAAGCGCGTGGGTTCGTCGATTCTTGGTTGTTACGGGGCGTGAACCTGTGCGGGAGTGTCGTGTGTGAAGTCGTTTCTGCGCGGGTTCAGCTGAAGCCTGCGGAGGCCAGAGCGTCACACGAAGCCGTGAACCATCGCCTCGAGAAGATCAGGCGTTCTGACCCCGAGGCACCCACGTCGCCGGACTCGCGGTGCTGTCCGTCGGCCTCGCCAGCCTGGCTCGTGTGCTGGCACGGAGGCGCGGGAGCCACGAAGAGCCGGCGTGATCCGAGTCGGTCACCGGTGGCCGACGCGGGGTGCGGGGGTGGCGGAGAACTGGCCCTGCCAGCTGGCTTGCGCGCCGGAGTCGCCGATGCGGTAGATGTCGTAGGCGGCGCCGGCGGCGACGAGGATCGCCGCGGCCGCGATGACGGCGGTGACCGATGTCGAGCGGGGTGCGAGGAGGGCCCGGCGGGGGACCGGCAGCCGCAGTACGCGGCGGGGGAGGCCGTCGGCGGGGAGGTGCTTTCGCGGTGGCGCCACCAGATCACGAGGGCGAGCGCGGCGACGGCGATGGCGGAGTAGACGGCGGTGTCGCCGAGTTCGGTGTGGGCGCACACGAGTGGCGTGGCGGCCACGCGGCGCTCGAGCCATTCGCCGGCGTCGGTGGTGATCGGGACGAGGACCAGCACGAGGACGGCGAGCACGGCGTTGGGCCCGGCCAGCTTGCGTCGCGCGGCGGGCCACAGCGCGCAGAGGACGAGGAGCAGCGCGGCGAGGGGGAGCAGTACGACGATGGCGTGTACGAGCAGGATGTGGGCGGGCAGGCCGTTGAGCGTGGTCATTGGTTCCTTTGGGCGGTGACGGGGGTTCAGGGGCAGCGGACGACGGCGCAGGCTTCGTAGTCCGGAGCTCGGGCGCGCGGTCGGCACGGACGCCTGAGCCCGGTGCGTCTGGGGTTCGAACGCTGGGCCTGGCCACCCCGTAAAACGACAATGGTGTAGAAATACTACATCATTGTCGAATATTTGGTCTCCGGGGAAGGCGGTCTCCTGCATGATTCCGTTGAGCGCGACGTCGTGGCTGTCGAGCCTCGGCACGGCGGGGGTGTTTCTCGTCCTGTTCGCCGAAACCGGCCTGCTGATCGGGTTTTTCCTGCCTGGTGACTCGCTGCTGTTCACCGCCGGGCTGTTCTGCACCACCAGTGCTACGGCCACCGTCCACCTGTCTCTGCCGCTCGTGCTGGTGGCGGCGGTCGCCGGTGCGCTGCTCGGGGCGCAGACCGGGTTCGTGCTGGGTCGCCGCGGGGGCCGGGCACTCCTGTCACGCACGAGCAACGCGCACTTGCACCGCGGGCTGACCAGAGCCGAGGAGCTCCTCACCCGCTACGGCCACGCGAAAGCGATCGTCCTCGCCCGGTTCATCCCGGTTGTGCGCACAGTGCTGAACCCGCTCGCGGGCATCCTCGACGTGCCCGCGCGGACGTTCACCCTGTGGCAGGTCTTCGGGGGGCTGCTGTGGTCGGTCGGCGTCACGGTCGCCGGGTACCTTCTCGGGGCGAGCATCCCGGGGGTCGACCAGTACCTGCTGCCGATCATCGCGCTCGTGGTCATCGTCTCGCTGATCCCGCTCGCGCTCGAGGTCCTGCGGAGCCGCAAGCAGCGCCGCGGAGCCGGCTCCTGATGTTCCCGTCCCTCGGCAAAGGAAAATGCGTTGAGCGCGATCGACCTCGGCCAGTCGGTGATCCTCGGGATCGTGGAAGGCCTGACCGAATTCCTGCCCGTGTCGTCCACCGGGCACCTGAAGATCGCCGAGGGGCTGCTCGGCATCCCGGTCGACGACCAGTCCGTGGTCGGGTTCACCGCGGTGATCCAGGTCGGTGCCATCGCCGCGGTGCTGGTGTACTTCTTCCGCGACATCGTGCGGTTCGCCGCGGCGTGGGGGCGCGGGCTCGTTAACGCGCGGGCGCGCCAGGAACACGACTACAAGTTCGCCTGGTGGGTCATCCTCGCCACGATCCCGATCGTCGTCGCCGGCCTGCTGTTCCAGTCGCTGGTGAAGGGTCCGCTCGCGTCGCTGTGGGTCGTCGCGATCTCGCTCATCGCCGGCAGCGGGATCATGTGGGCGGCGGACCGGTTCGGGACGGGCAAACGCGGGGAGGCCGAGTCGACGTTCGCCGACGCGATGCTGGTCGGCTCGTCGCAGATCCTCGCCCTGCTGTTCCCCGGGTTCTCCCGCTCCGGCGCGACGATCTCGACCGGGCTCCTGCGGGGCCTGGACCGGGTTGCCGCCACGCGGCTGTCGTTTTTCCTGTCGATCCCGGCGCTGACCGGAGCCGGCCTCTACGAGCTGAAGGACGCGCTCGGCGGCGGAGTCGACGTGCTGCCGCTCTTGGTCGGGACGGTCGTGTCGTTCGTCGTGGCCTACGCCGCGATCGCGTGGCTGCTGAAGTTCGTCGCGGCGCACACGTTCACGACCTTCGTGATCTACCGCGTTGTCGTGGGGGTCGCGCTGCTGGCCGCGCTGGCGTCGGGCCTGCTGTCCGCCTGAGCGGAGCCTGGCCGCGCGAAGCCTCGGCGGTGAGCGCTTCGCGGCAGCGATGATCCTCTCGCCGTGGGCGAACAGGTCGTTGAGGCCCGCTGCGCATGAGCCGGTCTGGACCAAGCCGAGCGCACGGCTGCCATTGCCGAACCGGGTTCGACCAGGCTCAACGATAGCTGCCTTCTCGATCCACGGTGGACACGGTTAACGGGGCGCGAGACCTGTTGTCCAGCGCCTTGCCCTGACTTTGATTAGCTGGGCTTGCCAAACGATTGAGTGGACGGGTGCCCATTGGGGCGATATTGCCCCGTCCCTACAGTTGCGACCGCTGCTCGCCCGACCGGGAACTCGACGCCGGGCTGATCTGCTGCTACCAGCAGAACCTCCCTCTACATGGTTCGAAGTCGTGCAAGCCCGCCTCGCCGGTGAGCCCCCGGCCGACTACCTGCGCCCCTTCGGCGGCGACTACCTCTTCACCCTGCCCGGCGAGCGCGACGACCACGACTGGTATGGCAGCGGCCTGCTCGCGTGAACCGCCAGAACCTCGCCGTAGATCGCCAGCAATCCGTGGGTCGCAGTGTCCCAACCGGACTCGGCGGCGTGGCGGCGCGCTTCGGAGCGGTGGTCTTCGGTGAGGAGCGCGCGGGCGCAGGCGGGCAGGTCGGCGGGCCGGTCGACGGGGAAGAACCGCGCGGCGGTGGTGCCGAGGAGCGTGGTGCGGGCGGCGGCGAGGACGAGGCCGAGGGTGTCGGTGGTGGAGGGGAAGACGAATAGGTCGGCGGAAACGGTAGGCCTCGGCGGAGTGCGTCGCCGCACAGCGTGCCGGTGAACACGGTGTCCGGCGGCAGGGTGCACTCGAGCTGCGCCGGGGCCGGGCCGTCGCCGACGAGCACGAGCCGAAAGCCACCGGACGGCGTGGCGAGCGGGCGAGACGCTGCAGGCCCTTTTCGGCGGCCAGGCGGCCGACGTAGAGCGCGACGGGCCGGCCGGTACGCCGAGGGCCGGAGGCGGGGTGGAAACGCCGGAGGTCGACGCCGCGGGGCCAGAGGCGCACGTCGGTGATGCCGTGGCCGGCGAGGTCGTCGACGGACGCGGTGGAGGTGGCGAGGTTGAGGTGCGCGCGGCCGTGCAGGGCGCGCAGCAGGGACCAGATCAGGGGTACGGCGGGGCCGAGCCGGTAATGATGGGCGTAGCGGGCGATGTCGGTGTGGTACGACGCCACGATCCGCCGGCGCTGCCGGCGCGCGGCGAGCAGCCCGGCCACACCGAGCAGAACGGGGTTCACGAGGTGGACCACGTCGGGTCGAACTCGCGCAGGTACCGGCCGACGCGCGGGAGCGGCAGGCCCCACCGCTTGCCCCCGTAGAGGAACGTCGCGCCGACCGTCGGTACGGTGCGCACCGCTGCACCGGTCACCGCCGAGCCCGGACCCTCCGGCGCGATCACCAGCACGTCATGACCGGCCGCGTGCAGCTCCCGCACCGTGGCCACCAGCCTCGTCACGATGCCGTCGACGGAGGGCAGCCACGTCTCGGTCACCAAGGCGACGCGCATCCCGGAGCTACCGGTTCCGCGGGACGGAGCCGGAGCCGGTCGCGACATGTCCGCCGACGAGCGCGGCGATCACGAGCAGCAGCACGAGACTGACAGGCCCGGTCCCCAGACCCACCCCCCTCGGTCGGGCCCGACACCGAACCAGTCCGCAAAGGACGCACCCAGTGGCCGCGTGAGGATGTACGCCGCCCAGAACGTGCCGACGCGACTCGCGCCGGGGAACCGGGTCGCGATCGCCGGGAGAGCGATAACCACCGCGAACCCGATGCCGGAGCCGAGATACCCGAGGTGCAACGTCGTCGCGGTCAGATCGCCGACGGCGGTGCCCAGCGCGAAGGTTGTGCCGACGGCGAGCCAGTAGAAGAACTCGCGGCGCGGTGTGCGGATCTTGTGGATCGACAGCGTCTTCTCGAACCGGTACCACAGCAGGAAGACCACGCCCAGCGCGACAGCGAAGGCCGCCGTCGACACCGCGTACGGCACGCCCAGGCCCACATGGGCGACATCGGCCGCGATGGTCCCGAACACGCTGACCAGCAGCACGGTCGTCCAGTACAACGCCGGACGGTAGGAACGCGCGCGAAACTGCGCAACAAGGGACACGGCCAACGCCAGGCCGGCCAGCGCCACCGCGATCACCGGGTCGATCAGGTGCGCGAGGAAGTCGCTCGTCGTCTCCCCGACACCGGTCGTGAGTACCTTGATGATCCAGAAGAGGGCGGTGACCGCCGGGACCTTCGAGGCTCCGCGGTCGCGGGTGTGGCGCGCACCGTCGATCAGTTCCGCTGCCGTCATGGGGAAATTCTCGCATTCTCCGGTGTTGTCGGTGCGATCGGAACGAATGTTCCACCCGTGTACCGGTTGCTTGTTTTGCCGGTATTCTTCTTGCCATTGAATAGTCAGTGGTAAACCTGACGCTAACCTTCGATGCTGTACCGTGGTGCGTCATTCCGCCTGGAGTGTCAGGAATTCAGTTCACTAGATGTTCTCCCTCAGGTTTCCCGGAATCCGTTTCGGCGGCCTGGAATACCCCGGGTGCCGCCGACTTCGGCCGCGCAACAGCCAGGAGGAAGATTCGTGTCGAGAAACCGCACACCGTTGTTCGCCCTGCTTGCCGCCGCGGGATTGTTCGCCACCGCCGCGCCCGCGGCGGTGGCGCAGCCGGCGCGCTCGGGACAGCAGCACGTCCTGCTTGTCTCGGTCGACGGCATGCACCAGTCGGACCTCGTCTGGTACACCGCGACCCATCCGCATGCGGAGCTGGCGGACCTGCTCGCGCACGGCACGCAGTACACGCACGCGAGCACTCCGGTTCCCTCGGACTCGTTTCCCGGCTTGGTCGGCCAGCTCACTGGCGGAAACCCCGCGACCACCGGCGTGTACTACGACGCCACCTACAACCACGCCCTGCTGCCGGCCGGCACCACGCATTGCGCCGGGGCGAAGCCGGGCGCGGTGGTCGACTACACCGAAGACCTCGATCGCGATAAGAACGCCCTTGACGCCGGGCAGGGCGTGGCCGGTCTGCCCAGCGGCGTGCTGACGATGACCGGCAACCCGCGCACGCTCATCGACCCGGCGAAACTGCCGGTCGACCCGCAGACGTGCAAACCCGTGTACCCGCACCAGTATCTGCACGTCAACACGGTCTTCGAGGTGGCCCGCCAGGCCGGGCTGCGCACCGCCTGGTCGGACAAGCACCCCGCTTACGAGCTGCTCAACGGACCGTCCGGCACCGGTATCCAGGACCTGTTCACGCCCGAGATCAACAGCCAGGTGCCGGGCGCATCGTCCGGATCGGACTGGACGACCGACAACGCCGCGACCCAGCGCTACGACGCCTACAAGGCCCGTGCGGTGCTCAACGAGATCGACGGCTACGACCACAGCGGCACCATGAAGGTCGGCACTCCTGCGGTGTTCGGCCTCAACTTCCAGTCGGTGTCCACCGCGCAGAAACTCCCGGTCTCCGGCGGCCAAGCGGGCGGCTATCTCGCCGGTGGCGCCCCTGGGCCCGTCGTGCGCTCGGCGCTCGACTTCGTCGACCGGCAGCTCGGCGCGTTCGCCGCCGAGCTCAAGCGGCGCGGCATTGACCGGAGCACGACCATCGTCCTGTCCGCCAAACACGGCCAGTCGCCGATCGACCCGAACGCGCTGACCCGCATCGACGACGGTGCCCTGCTCGACGGGCTCAACGCCGCCTGGCGCGCCGCGCACCCGGGGGCGGCCGACCTCGTCGCCCAATCGACCGAGGACGACGCGATGCTGCTGTGGCTCACCGACCGCTCGGCCGCGGCGACGACGTTCGCGAAGAACTACCTGCTGGCCCAGTCCGGCACGGGCAACGGGGCCACCGGTGCGGCGAAACCGTTTGTCCACTCCGGACTGGCGACCGTTCACGCGGGAGCCGACGCCGCTCGCTACTTCGGCGTGCGCCCCGGCGACGACCGGGTGCCCGACCTCGTCGGCCTGACGGTGCCCGGCGTCGTCTACACCGGCGGGCAGTCGAAGATCGCCGAACACGGCGGCGCTGCCGCCGACGACCGGTCCGTCCCCTTGGTCGTCAGCGGCACCGGCCGTGGCCAGGTGGTCGGCGGTGCCGTCGAGACGACGCAGATCGCGCCGACCATCCTGCGGCTGCTGAACCTCGACCCCCGCTCCCTTGCCGCCGTGCGTGCCGAAGGAACCCGCGTGCTCCCTGGGCTCGACCGGCACTGACGTCGACGGTCCTCACCCCGGTGGCAGTCCGGGGTGAGGACCAACCCGGCGAACCGGACACGCACACCCAGAACCACCCTGCATCTACATGAATGTAGATTTACTACATACCTGTAGATACTCTGGAAGGCGTTCACATGGAGCGTGTGGTGATCGTGTCGGCTCGGATCGGCGCTGGGCACGATGGTGCGGCGAAGGAGCTGGCCCGGCGGATGGGGGAGCGTGGCACCCCCTCGGACGTCGTGGACTTCCTGGACCTGCTGCCCGGACGGCTCGGCCGGATTCTGTGCGGCGCCTACCATCGGCAACTGCAGGTCGCCCCGCGCAGCTGGGACTGGTTGCTCGGTGCACTCGGCTCGCCGGGTCTGGCCGCGGCGGCGCACCGGTTCGCGGGGCTCGCGGTCGAGAAGCTCGCGGCTGCCGTGGACGGTGCGCAGCTGGTCGTGTCGACTACCCGCTTGCCACGCTCGCCGCCGGGCGGCTGCGAGCGCAAGGGCGGCTCGCACAGGGGTTGGTGGCCTACCTGACGGACCCCTCCGTGCACCGGCTGTGTGTGAGCCCGTGGGCCGATCTGATCGTGGCGCCCAACGACCTCGCGGCCGAGCAGGCCCGGGCGCTCGGTGCCGTTCACACGGTGGTCCGGAAACCATTGGTCGCGCCCGCGTTCCGGCCGGTTGCCGGGGCCGCCGAAAAGGCCTTGCTCCGCTTGGCGCACGGCCTTCCTGCGGACCGCGCGCTGGCCCTCGTCGTCTCGGGCTCCTGGGGTGTCGGCGAAGTCGAACGCACGGTGGCCGACTTGCAGACTGAGGGCAGTGTCGAGCCCGTGGTCGTCTGCGGTCGCAACGACGCGCTGCGGCACCGGCTCGAGGAGGCGGGTGTGCGGCGCGTGTTCGGGTGGGTCGACGACATGGCCGGCCTGATGCGCGCCTGCGACGTCGTAGTCCAGAACGCGGGCGGGCTCACCACCTCGGAGGCGCTCGCCACCGGCCTGCCCGTGCTGACCTACCGCTGCCTGCCCGGGCACGGCCGCGCCAACGCCGCGGTGCTCAACCAGGCCGGCACCGTGCCGTGGGTGCGGTCGCCGGATGCGCTCGGCGTGGCCCTGTATGTGGCTCTGCAACCGCCGATGTTGGACGCCATCGCGCCCGTCGCGGTGGCAGGATGATGCGGGCCGCCGCGGTGGCGGCGGCGGTCGCGGCGCACGCCGGGCCGGCCGCCCTGTTCCTGCCGCCGGTTCGCGCGGCGCTCGCGCCCGCGCTGGCCGGCCTCGGCGATCCCGGCCACGTCGCCCTCACCTTCGACGACGGGCCGCACCCGCGGTCCACACCGCATTTCCTGTCGCTGCTGGCACGGACCGGCACGCGGGCGACGTTCTTCGTGCTCGGTCGTGAGCTCGCCCGCGCCCCGGAACTCGGCCGCGAGATCGTCGCGACCGGGCACGAGCTCGCGGTGCACGGCTGGGACCACCGGTGCTTTCTGCGCCGCTCCCCGTCCGCTCTGCGCGATGATCTGGCCCGCACGATGGATCTGATCTGCTCCGTGACCGGGGAACGGCCGGGCTGGCTGCGCGCTCCCTACGGTGTGTTCTCCTCCGGCGCGCTGCTGGCCGCGCGCACCCTGGACCTGCGTCCGGTGCTGTGGACGGCCTGGGGCTTCGACTGGACCAGGCACGCCACCTCGGAATCCGTGGCCGCGAACGTCCACAAGGGACTTCGCGGCGGTGGCACGATCCTGTTGCACGACTCCGACGTCGAAGCTGCGGTCGGCGCGTGGCGCTCAGCCCTCGGCGCACTCCCGGCGATCCTGGCGGACTGCGGTGAGCGAGGCCTGACCGTGGGGCCGCTTCGCGAGCACGGGGTGGGCCGAGCACGAGGCCAGCTGAGCGGCTTCGATGTCGGAGTGCAGCGTGATCGCCGCCTGGGCTCCGGCGCCGGCCGACCAGGCAGGGCCGGCCAGCACGATCGCCACGGCGAGGGCCGTGATCCCGCGCCCGCACACACCCGGTGACGGTGGGGCATCGGCAAGCAGCGCGCGCACCCGTTGGGGCACCGGGCCGCCGCCCGCCGCGAGCGCGTACGACGCTGGTCTCTTGTCCGCCAGCGCCGCCTTCGCCACCGCGGTCGCCACCACCCGTCGATTGCCCACACCAGTGGCCGCGGCCTCGTCGGCCCAGCGCTCCATCGCGAACCGCGCCGCCGTCGTGAGGGGACGGATGAACGGGTTGAGCGCACCCGCGAGGACCCCCGCGGCGGAGTAGACCGGGTGCCTGAGCCGCAGGTGAGCACGTTCGTGATGGAGCAACGCGGCCCGCTCGTCCGCCGACAGCGCGGCGAGCATGCCCGTGGACACAGCGATTCGGCCGCCACGGCCGGCGATCGCGAACGCCACCGGGTCCGCGCCGGGCAAGACCACGACGCCGCCATCGCCCGAATGCTTGTCCAGTTCGGCGTGGACCCGCCGGTACCAGCGCCATTGACCCAACGCGGTTCGCCCGAGGGCCACCACCACGCCGATCAGCAGCACTCCGCAGGCGATCGCCAGCGGCACGTCGGAGCCCGCGATCACGCTCAGCGTGGCGGGGGAGAAGTCACCGAACTCGGCCACCGCGGGCACGAGTGACAGCCCCGCGACCGCGCCCAGCGCCAGCGCGCATGTGCTGCCGGCCGCGAAGATCACGGCCAGGAACGTCAGCAGCCACGCGCCGTGCTGCGGGGTCAGCCGCGGCGCCAGCCATCGGGCCACCGGCCACGAGGCCAGCGGCACCAGCAGTGGAACGAGCACGCCCGGGTACATCGATCACGTGCCTTCGCGGTCGCCTTGCAAGAGCTGCAGCAGCGCTTGCTCGTCGTCGGGGGGCAGGTTCGAGACGAACCGGGCCAGCACGCTTTCCCGGTTGTCCTCGCTGTCGAGCACTGCCCGCATCCGGCGGGCGGCGAGGCCGGGAGCGTCGTCGACAGGGTGATAGGCGAACATCCGGCCCTGCTTTTCGCGGGCCAGGACGCCCTTCTCGTGCAGCCGGGACAGGATCGTCACCACGGTCGTGTAAGCGAGGGAGTCGTCGCCGAGCCACTCCCGCACTTCCGCTGCCGAGGCGGGCTGATCGTGCTGCCACAGCACGGCCAGCACCTCGGCCTCCAGCTCACCTGGTCCTCTACGCATGGTATGAATCTACACTGTTGTCGTATTTTACGGTGTCGTGGACGGCGGGAACCTCAGGGTGGTGGCGAAGAAGTCACGCTGGTCGGGTTCCAGGTAGCGGCCCACGCTGCCGGGTATGGCGGGCAGCAGTTTCGTCGCGCCCGCGTTCGGGTCGCCGGGCCGGTAGCTGTTGAAGGTGACCATCGGCGAGTGGATGTCGAGCTCCATGCCCTGTTGGATGCCCGCCTGCACCATGGCGTCGGCGAGGGTGTGCAGGGTCAGGCCGGTGCCGCCGACGTAGATGAGGTTGCCGGCCCGGTCGGTGCCCAGACCTGAGCGCCAGGTGTACTGGAACTGGTTCGACGCGCTGCCCCAGTGGCCTGCCGGGTTGAGGTCCAGTCCCCGCATCGGGGCGCCGTGGTCGATCACGAGATCGAGGTTCTGGCGCACGGCGGCGATGTTGGCCTTGATCGTCGCGTCCCGCCCCCACTGCGCCACCGACACCCGCCCGGTGTTGTCGATGACGACGGAGGCCATGCCGTCGTGGAGGGGCGAGACGGTGGTGCCGTCGAGGTAGAAACCGCCGTTGCAGTCCTTGAGCTAAAAACCGGAGTTGAACGCGGCCACGAGTGTGCTGTGCATTTCGGAGGGAATGGAAGCCGGGCCAGGGCCGCCGGGGTCTTTCGTCCCGGCGAACAATTGCGTACGCACCAGGGACTGGTTCAGCCACGCGATCCCGCGACCACGCTCGCGTGGGCCGGGTCGGGCTGGATGAATGTGGTGTATTCGGCGACCTGGTCGCCGCTGCGGGCCCCGGGGGTCCACTCACCGGCTCCGGCGGAGGCGGACGGGTCGACCGGGAGATTCCGCGGGCGAGGGCCGGTACCACCGGTGGCCGGTCCTCCCACCATGGGCAGCTCGCCGGCCGACGGCGGTGCACTCGAGGGTGGGTGCCGGGTGAACCAGCAGTTCTCCACGGCGTTGACCACACCACCAAGTCCTATGTCCCGCAGCCAATCCACGGTCCGGACGGACACGCTCGCGTCGCCGGGGGAGGTCAGTGCGTAGGCGTAGGTTCCGTCCGGGTAGCCCACCAGCGCCGCGACGACCAGAAGCACGATCCGGCGCCGCCAGCGTCCCTTCCGCGGCGCCGGAGCCGACTGGGGAGCCGTCGGCCGAGGGCCGGGCCGGCGCGGGGAAACCGGATGTGGGTACAGCTGATCGGCGGACATGACCCCAAGCTGTTTCGGGTTGTGTGTACGCATGGGAAGCCGCAGGTTAGTGCCAGGGAAAAACGCATTCACGGACGAATGCCAACTGATTTCGCTGCCGGCGCCGGTAAGAGGACAGTCCGCTCAGGTTAGCGGCAGGCAAAATGATCGTGGTCTGCGCTCGAGCCGGGAAATGCGGATATTCTCGGGGCATGGCCCGAGTCCTTGTCGTCGAAGACGACCGCACCATCGGTGAGGTTCTGCACACGAGCCTGACCCAGCACGGGCACGAGGTCGCGTGGCACACCCGCGGCCGCACCGCCCTGCAGGACGCCGCGAAGCAGCCGTGCGACCTGGTCCTGCTCGACTTGAGCCTGCCGGACCTGGACGGTACCGAGGTGTGCCGCGAACTGCGCGGTGCGCTGCCGGCCTGCGTGATCGTCATGCTCACCGCACGCGCCGAAGAGATGGACGTGGTCGTGGGACTCGAGGCGGGCGCGGATGACTATCTCGTAAAACCGGTGCCGCTGGGCGAACTGCATGCTCGTCTGCGCGCGCACCTGCGGCGCCACTCGACCGATCGCAGCCAGGTCGAGATCACGCTCGGCCGGCTGCGGATCGACCCGGCCGCTCGCCGGGTCACCGTGGACGGGATCGAGTGCCAGTTGCGCGCCAAGGAGTTCGAGCTCCTGCTGCGCCTTGCCCAAGATCCCGGCAACGCGGTGAGCCGCGAAGCACTGATGGCCGACGTGTGGGATGCCCACTGGTTCGGCTCGACCAAGACACTCGACGTCCACATCGCCACGCTGCGACGCAAACTCGCCGAGGCCGGCGGTGCGGGCCCGATGCCGGAGATCGCCACCCTGCGTCGCCACGGCTACCGGCTCGAGGAATCGGAAGGGTGAGCGCGTGCGTCGCCGCATCGTCCTGACGACGGTGCTCGCCGCGTTGGTCGCGATCGGGCTGTTTGGCGTGCCCCTGGCCGTCGCTGTCGCGCGGTACTTCGTCACCGCCGAACGCGCCGAACTCGAACGGGCCGCCGACTCTTACGCCCTTGACGTCTCGGCCGATATCCTGCGGCACCGGGCTCCCGATCGCACGCCGGCCACCGAGGATCCCACCTTTGTGGCGGTCTACAGCCCGGCCGGCAGGCTGCTCGCCGGGGCCGGCCCGCCCACGCTCGCCGACGCCGGTGAAGCCACCGCGGCGGACGAGGTTCTGTCCGCGGACACCCCCGGGGAACTGGTGGTCGTCGTGCCGATCAGCGACGACGGGTCGGTGGTCGCGCTCGTGCGCGCCGCCACCGCGCGCACAGAGGTCTACTGGCACACCGGTCTGACCTGGCTCGGCATGGCTGGCCTGGCCGTGGTTGCTCTGCTGTCGGCTTACCTCGTGGCGCGGCGCCAGGCCCGGCGTCTGGCCCGTCCGCTCGAACAGCTGTCCGCGACCGCCCGTGACCTTGGCGACGGTGACTTCAGCATCCGTGCCGACCGCGCCGGAATCCCCGAGATCGACTCGGTCGGCGAGTCCCTCGACTCCACCGCCGTGCGGCTCGACGACCTCCTGGCCCGGGAACGCGCCTTTTCCGCCGACGCGTCCCACCAGCTGCGCACCCCGCTCGCCGGGCTGCGCCTACAGCTGGAGGCCGCGCTGGAGAACCCGCATGCGAACCTGCGCGACGTGGTCGAGGCCGGCGTCGCGACCACCGGCCGGCTCGACCGGACCGTCACCGACCTGCTCGCCCTCGCCCGCGACACACCACCGGTCCGCGACGACGTCACTGACCTCGCCTGCGAGCTCGCCGGCATCGAGACCGAGTGGGCGGCGGCCCTGGCCGAGCACGCACGCGACCTCGTGCTGAAGGTGGAACCCGTCGTCGCCGGCGCCCTGCTGTCCGGGCCGGTGCTGCGCCAGATCATGACGGTCCTGCTCGACAACGCGCTACGCCATGGCGCCGGCACCGTGACCGTCACCGCCCGCGACGCCGGTGACGTGCTCGCCGTCGACGTCGCCGACGAAGGTGAGGTCAACGGCACCGACGTGTTCGACCGCCGCTCACCCGGCGCCCGGGGAACCGGGATCGGCCTCGCGCTCGCCCGCCGTCTGGCCGAAGCCGAAGGCGGGCGCCTGCGCCTGACCCGCCCCCGGCCCGCTCTGTTCACCCTGCTGCTACCGCTCGAGCAATGACGGGTAGCTACTACATTTGTGTAGAATTTCGGCGAGAGCAGAGTTTCGGACACCAGCTCGGCCCGGGGACCATGACCGCAGGCGAGCCCCGCGCGGAGCACGCGGGCATCCGCTGTTCCGACGCCGAGCGGGAAACCGCCGCCACGGCGCTGCACGCGGCCGTCGGCGACGGTCGCCTGTCACTGGCCGAAGTCGAGGAGCGGACCGCGACAATCTACGCCGCTCGCTTCCGCCACGAGCTCGACACCATCCTCGCGGACCTGCCGTGACCCACCGGGCCGGCGCTTGGCTGGCGCCCGGTGCTCGAGCTGGCCGGCCGGGAGTTCGGCGACGCGAAATGCCGGAGAGCGGTGTGACAATGTGGGTCGGTCATAGTCATGACCGACTTCGCGCTGCAGCCGCTGACGCGGCCCGTTCCGATCTCGTAGCCGCGCACGGCTATCTCCTCGCCGTGCTACGTCATATCGGCGACAGTCCGGGCCGAGACGTGCGAGCACGAGAACGATTCCTTCGGAGACCTCGCCCGCGGCAGCGACTCCCACCGGCCTGCCGGCCTACGCGGCTCAGCCGAAGAGTCCGCGTCGTCGTCACGCTCGGCGTGGCGGCCCGGAGTCGTTACTTGAGCACGCCGACCGCGCGGGCGATGACCAGCAGCGACGTCAGCAGCGCCGCAACGCTCTGCACAGCCATCAGCGCCTTGGCCCGTGCGGACAGTGGCATGGTGTCGGTGGGGCTGAACGCGGTCGAGTTGGTCACCGACACGTACAGGTAGTCCATCAGTGCCGGTACCCAGTCGGACTTGACGCTGGAGCCGTCGGCGACCTCCTCGACCGTGTCGGCGTTCTCGTCCTGCGAGAAGCGGAAGTCGGCCAGCGGGAGGTCGTTGCGGGAGGCCTGGGTGCGCTTGACCGGGCCACCGCGGTCCAGTTCCCAGTAGGCCAGGCCGAACGCGATCACGTTGGTCAGCCACACCTGGAGCGCGCCCAGCAGCAGGGCCTGGCCGTTGCTGGCCGCGCCGGCGAGTAGGTCATGGATGAGCAGGGCCAGTGCTCCCAGGTTGGTGAGCGCGACAACGACGACCAGTGCCAGTGACAGCACACGGGAGAGCCTGGTCTGGCGCGTGACACGCCGCGGATTGATCGCGATCAGCGGCACCAGCAGCACGAGTTCCACAGCGGGCACCACGAACCGCGGACCGATCAGCAGTTGTTCCGGCAGCGCCAGGTAGAGCGCCATGGCCACGAGTGTCGCGATGGCGGCCGGCAGGCGGGCCTCACCGCGGCGCTGATGGCGCTGATGGCGCGGATGGCGGGGATGGCGGGTTTGGGCGTCGGTACGCTCGGCTGACATCGCGGCTGCTCCTCGCGGACGGCCGCTGACCGGCCCCATTTGTCGGGCGCCAGCATAACGTCCGGCGCGCCCTCGTCGGCGCCGTACCCACCGCCGCCAGGACGCCGCTACCTGGTCAAAACCGCTATCTGCCCAGGTGAACTTGCAGCAGTTGGCGGATGGTATTTCCTCTTGCCCTCGCGGTAGACCTCGACCTCGTCGTCAGTTGCGGTCGGCGGCCAGCGCTTCAGCCGCTGAGGGATATCGCGCGAAGACTGTGTCGAGCCCGAGGAGGTTG
The DNA here is from genome assembly GCF_030285625.1 of Amycolatopsis sp. 2-15. Classification (NCBI taxonomy): domain Bacteria; kingdom Bacillati; phylum Actinomycetota; class Actinomycetes; order Pseudonocardiales; family Pseudonocardiaceae; genus Amycolatopsis; species Amycolatopsis carbonis. Next base: position 7,213,831 of record NZ_CP127294.1, on the reverse strand, counting down.
AGCGTGCGATCGAGGTAGCGTCCGACCGCTACCCGCAGCTCGGTGCTCTCACCTGCGGCCTCGCGGGCCTTGACAAGTGCGCCGAGCGCGGACGAGGAGCAGAACTCGACCTTGGTCAGGTCGAGCTCCAGCACCGGCGGGGCTTCGGCGAGGGCCTCGCGGATCGCGAGCTCCAGGTGGGGCGTGGTAAGCATGTCGATCGCTAGCGAAGGAGCTGGTGCGCTCGAGCGCACGGTGGTGCGCCCCAGTGCCGCAGACCCGGCATCGACGTCAGCCTCGCTGATCACATCGGCGGCCCAGTCTCGCGTCGTCGGGCCGCCGCGCAGGTAAGGGTGGGCCCTCAGAAGATTCATCTGACCTGCGAAAAATAGACATTCTTGAAGATCCTAGTGTTGTGAGTCATTAGTTCGCCGGTAGTTGGTAGGGTGTGGCATGCCGAACCCGAAGGCTGAGCCGGTGGTGTTGTCCGAGGAGGAGCAGCGAGTTTTGCTGGCCTGGAGCCGGCGTCGGAAGACGGCGCAGGCGTTGGCGGCGCGAGCTCGAATTGTGTTGCGGTGCGCGGAAGGTGGCACGATCGGCCAGGCAGCCGCAGACCTGGGCGTTTCCCGGGACATGGTCTCCAAGTGGCGGTCGCGGTTCCTGGTTGGCCGACTGGACGGCTTGTCGGACGAACCACGTCCGGGGCGGCCCCGGTTGATCACTGATGACCGCGTCGAGCGGATGATCACCAAGACGCTGGAAGAAACCCCGGGGAAGGACACGCACTGGTCGACACGGTCGATGGCGTCGGCGACAGGCCTGTCCCAATCCGCGGTCTCGCGGATCTGGCGGGCGTTCGGGTTGAAGCCGCATGCAGTCGAGACCTGGAAACTCTCGACCGATCCGCAGTTCGTGGACAAAGTCCGTGATGTCGTCGGCCTGTACATGGCCCCGCCGGAGAACGCGTTGGTCCTCGCGGTGGACGAGAAAAGCCAGATGCAGGCGATCGACCGGACTGCCCCGATCTTGCCGCTCATGCCGACCACCCCGGCGCGGATGACCCATGACTACGTTCGTCACGGCACCACCAGTTTGTTCGCGGCGTTCGACGTCTCCAGCGGGTCGGTGATCGCCCAGCACTATCGCCGTCACCGTCACCAGGAGTTCCTGCGTTTCCTGAAGCTCATCGACGCAGCCGTTCCGCAGGAACTCGACCTGCACCTCGTGCTGGACAACTACGCCACCCACAAAACCCCGCAGGTCAAGAACTGGCTGCTGCGCCATCCCCGGTTCCACCTGCACTTCACGCCGACCAGCAGTTCATGGCTGAACCTGGTCGAACGCTGGTTCGCCGAGTTGACCAACCGAAAACTCCGCCGCTCCGCCCACCGCAGCGTCACGGCACTGGAAAAAGACGTACGACAGTGGACCAACGAATGGAACGCCAACCCGAAACCCTTCGTATGGACCAAGACCGCCGATGACATCCTCGACGCCCTCACCGCCTACTGCGGGCGAATCAACGACTCACAACATTAGTTCGTCGGGGGTAGTCATGCTGGCGGCGGTCGTGGAGCGTGGCGATCATGACGGCCGATCCGTTCGAGCAGCCGGTTAAGGTCGTCGCGGGTGAACCTCCAGTCGAAGGGGATCGCGGCGGTGTTGTACCGGTGCTGGAAGGACAGGAGCCGTTCAGCGACCTCGTCCTGGTCCTCGAAGTCGTCTGGTGTGAGGGCTTTGGCCGGGTGCCCACGCTCAGTCGGGCATCCGGCCAAAGTCGTTTCGAGCTTTGGGCGGCGCTCGGCTGGTCGGCGACCTGCGGTTCGGCTGCCTGTGCGACTATCTCATCGGACAACTCGATTAGCAACGCGAGGAGGCTGCGCGCGACGTGGCACTCAGCCCGAGGGCGTCGACGTGCCGGTGGTTTCAGCCGCCGTCGTCTCGGACGATTCGGACGTCTCCGACGAGGGTTTGGCGGTCTTGGGAGGGATCTCCCTTTCGGTGTCGAGCGTCTCGTGCCGGCCGGTTTTCGTCTGGCTCGCGAACATCTCGCAGGCGCTCTGGTCCCCACCGCACCTCAGCCGGCCGTTCATGCTCAGGCTTCCGTTTCGGGACGGGTCAATCCACGTGATGCCGACCGAGCACGGCAGCGCCTCGGCGGTGAATGTGAACGATGCGCAGACCGGCTCCTCGCCGCACCCTTCGCTACCGGACACGACGTCGGAGGGGCCGACGCTGACAGCGGTCACCACGACTTCGACACCGTCGGGGATCGCCGGATTGCCCAGCCAGCTCACACTCAGGCATTCCGTCGTCCCACTCTCGCCCGTGTTGCGCGCCCCGATGGGAAGACCCGCGAGCTGCACGGAGCCATCTTTCGCGGGCGGCGGCAGCGGCACTTCGGGCCCCGTGCTCTCCGTCCCGGGGCTCGAGTTCGTGGTCTCCGCCGAACCGCCGGTCTGCGCGGTGGTGTCGGTTTCGCCGGAGCCCGACCCGCCCGTGCCCCCGCACGCCGCATAGCCGGGTCTGCGTCATCAAATGCACTCGCTGAGTACGGACGGGCTGTCTATGCGTAGACACCACCCACGTGACCGTCGGCCGGCAACATCGTCGTTGGCGCGGCGCCTGCGGAAGCATTTGGGTCAGCTGGTACACGTGAACGTAGGCCCAGCGTGAGGTTCCTCGCGTAGCAGCATTCCGTTGCGGCGGTACTCACGACTGATCGTGGACGGGCCGCGCCCCAGTCGGCCACGATCAGCCTGATCCCGGCCCTCGTTCCTTCTTGTGCAGGTGCTGGCCCGACCACCTACGCGGACTCCCGATTATTCTGCGAGGTTGGCTCACCGCCGCTTGTGGTGCCAGACGAAGTTCCCAAACTCGAAGGTAGATCAGTTTCGCCGGGGGAAGCTGCGTTCATCCGAGATGTGTGAACGGCGCCACCGTAACTGGCTTTTTCGAACCACTAAGAGCGTGTCTTACGTGGTGATCGGTCGCTCGTGAGCGATGATCTCGGGTGTGGTTGATCGTTTGTCGTTGCGGTTGGTGCCGGACGAGCTGTGGGCGTTGGCGGAGCCGTTGATCCCGGTGTTCGCGTCGCGTCCGCAGGGTGGTGGCACGGCTCCGGTGGACGCTCGTGCGGTGTTCACCGCGATCGTGTACGTGCTGACCAGCGGGTGTGCGTGGAGGGATCTGCCGCCGTCGTTCGGGGTGCCATTCCAGACCGCGCACCGCCGCTTTGGCCAGTGGACCAAAGCCGGGTTGTGGCGAGGACTGCATCTCGCGCTCTTGGACGAACTCGGCAGCCAGGGCTTGCTCGACTGGAGCCGCGCGATCGTGGACGGTGCCTGTGTGCGGGCGAAAAGGGGCTCTGTTGATCTATGTGTGGGTGCGGTCGGGGAGTTCGGGGCGGTAGCCGCCGAGGGCGAGGAGGGCGAGTGAGATCAGGGCGTCCGGGCGTTTGAATCCGAAGGCCAGGCGGGTCAGCAGTCTGATCTTGGTGTTTGTCGACTCGATCAGCGCGTTGGACAGGCCGTGATCCAGACTCGCGTGGATCGCCGACAGCTCGGACCGGACGGTGCGGGCGAGCTTGACGAATTCGGGTATCCGGCAGCGTGCCGCCCAGGCCAGCCAGCGTTGTAATGCTTCTATTCCGGCCTGGCCGCCGACTGCGAAGACGTGTCGGAGTCCTTCTTTGAGCAGGTAAGCGCGATAAATTCGAGGGTCGGTCTTGGCAATCCAGGCCAATTTGTGACGCTGATGGTCGGTGAGGTTTTCCGGGTTCTTCCACAACGCCCATCGTGCACGCTTCATGCTTTGAGCGGTGCCGGCTGATGCGGTGCGGCCACGCCGGTCTTTGTGGCTGCCCCCGGGTTGTCGGCGTGCGTAGTTCCAGGTCTGGCGCCGGACCTGGTCCAGGGCGTCGGTGGCCCACTTGACCACGTGGAACGGATCAGCGCAGCGGATCGCGTCCGGGCAGTATTGTTCGACGGTCCGGGCGATCAAAGAGCCCGAAAAGGGGGGCTCCATGACTGGTCCCAGCCCGGTGGACCGCGGCAAGCCCGGCTCGAAGATCCACGCCCTGTCCGACCGCGCCGGACTGCCGCTCGCAGTCGCCATCTCCGCCGCCAACACGAACGACTCCTACGCGCTCAAACCGCTGGTGATGGCGATCCCGGCAATTACGTCCCGTCGCGGTCCGCGGCGGCGCAAGCCGGCCAAGCTGCACGCCGACAAGGCCTACGACCAGCCCGAGCTGCGGCACTGGGTCCGCGACCGCGGCATCAAGGTCCGGATCGCCCGCAAAGGCATCGAATCCAGCCAGAAGCTCGGCAAACACCGCTGGGTGATCGAACGAACGATGGCCTGGTTCACCGGATATCGCCGCCTTACCTTGCGCTACGAACGCAAAGCTGAGCACTTCCTCGCCTTCCTCATCCTCGGAGCCAGCCTCACCTGCTACAAGAAACTCCGCAAACTCACCACGTGAGACAAGCTCTAATACTGCAACGACACTTCGTGATGGCCGCGTCGTCGGTAGTGGCTGGTACGTGCTCGGGCTTGGCTGGTGCGTCGCCATCGTGACCAGTGCATCGCATGCTGGATTGTGTGGCGGATCGGTGCGGTGACGCGGTTGAGCAGTTTGCGGATTTCGTTGGACGTGAGCGGTATCAGACCGGGTGCAGATCCCCTTTTTTCGCGGCGTCTCGGGTGATGACGAGGAATGCCGCCGCCGCCATGGAGAGGGTGATGTGCCGATACCATGCTTGGTATCGGCGGACCTGGTAGTGGTCGAGCCCTGTTTCGTTCTTCGCGGTTTGGAAACTTTCTTCGATTGCCCAGCGGCTTCCGGCGACGCGCACCAGTTCGTGGATGTCGGTGTCGGCGGGGCCGAAGCAAATGTAGTAGGCGGTCTCGGTGGGGTCGCTGACTGAGCGGCGGGCCAGCAGCCAGTGGCCGACTCCTGGTCGGCGCAGGGGGCGGATGTCGACGGCGGCCCAATCGTAGATCCGTTGCCCGTGGGCGCCATCGCCGCAGGACAGACGCTGCCAGGTGGCCGGGTCGACGTCCGCGATGACGGCGTGGACGCGTCGTTGCCGCAGATCCATGGAAATCACCATTTGGGACTTGGGTACTGCCAGCACATGCGCGATGTCGTGCTCTTCCAGCCAGAGCCGTAGCCGCCCGACCTGCCCATAGGCTTCATCGGCGGTGAACCATGCAAACGGGATTCTCGCGGCGAGCGCGCGTTCCACCATCAGTTGTGCCAGTTCGGGCTTGGTCGCGAATCCGACGTCGTCCGGAATACCGGCTGCAGCGCACCTTCCCCGATCCGCGATCCACTCTTTCGGCAGATACAACTCGCGATCGATCAAAGCCCGCCCCCGATCCGAGGCGTACGCCAAGAACACGCCGATCTGCGAATTCTCGATCCGCCCGGCCGTGCCCGAATACTGGCGCGCCACGCCGGCGGATTTCGTGCCCTTCTTCACGAATCCGGTCTCGTCGGCGATCAACACACCGCGTTCGGCGTCCCCGAGCACGTCGACCACCGCAGTGCGCACATCATCACGCATGCCCTCGGCGTCCCAGGCATAGAAGTTCAGCAGCCGCTGCATGCCCTGCGGACCCGTCTCGCCCGCCATCTCTGCCAGGGTCCAGCCGTTCTTACGCTCGGCTTCCGCCAGCAGTCCCCGCAGGTAGAAAACCATTTGCCGCCGCGGCTCCACCCGCGAAAACCGCTCCGCGAACCGCCCCGCGAACGCAGCGAAACGCGCCGACCAGTCCGTCACCATCTCCAGCACACAAGATCAACTACACGACCGTCGAACCAGAGCCTAACCGACACGCCGGTCGCTTCATAACGAAGTGTCGTTGCAGTACTAAGGGATGTCTCGTAACTGCTCTTGTGGTTGGTGGGACTGGTGTTGCGGATCAGTCTGCGAGGAGGATGTTGTGCAGGTGCGCGATTCCGGACACCGTGTCGGCGAGCGTGCTGGCGGCGCGGCGGTAGTCGCGGAGAATCTTGAAGTTCTTCATCCGGGCCAGGACGTGTTCGACGCGAGCGCGGACCTTGCGGTGGGTGGCGTTGAGATTCTCTTTCCAGTCCGGGAGTTCGCTGCCGTCGCGAGGTTTGCGGTAGGGCATGACGACCGCCGGGTTGCCTTGATAGCCGCCGTCGGCCATCACCGGCCGACCGGCGAGTTGCTCGGCCATGCCCGAGGCGCGGTAGACGGTGCAGTCGTTGCGGTTGCCCGGCTGCGGGTCACCGGTCGCGATGACCAGCCGGGTCTCGGCGTCGATCGCGACCTGCACGAACGCCTGAGTACCGGTAGTTCTTCGACGGTGTCGCCAGCCGGTGATCCCGGGTAGGCACCAGTGTGCCGTCCACGATCGCGACCGCATCCACCCGGCGTTTGCGGACCGGGGCCAGGGCCAGCAGCGGACCGATCGTGTCGCTTCCCCCGGTGCGCCGCCGAATGCGACACCCCGAACAACGGCCCGATCTGGCGCATCGTCAGGTTCGTCCGCCACTACGTTGCGACCAGCAACACGCGATCGGCCAGCGGCAATGCCCACTGCCGACCGGGCCGGCCGTCAGCGATCTCGTCCCCGCCTCGCTTCGCGACCAGCCGCACGAGCTTGCGGAACTGGCCCGGCTCCAGCCCGGTGAACGGGGCAATCCACTCCGGCCGCGACGCTGTGATCACCTGCACCACACCACCATGATCGACTACCGGCCCCGCCGGCCCAGCACCGGGTTACGAGACATCCCTTAGAGTGACGGAACTCTTGCCTGGGCCCGCGTAGCCGCGCACGATCGTCAGGCGTTGCCGCCGTGGTGCCAGCCGCGAAAACCAGGCTCGGACCGCAGATTAGCCGCGGACGACGTCGATGAACTTTGCGAGTTCACGGCTGATGTCCGGTCCGGATGGCTCGAACATGACCTCGGTGGCACCGGCGCTCGCCAGGTCGGCTACCTTTTGGCGCACAACGTCGGCACAGCCGGTCAATGTCGAGGCCAAAGTCACATAGCCGCCGGCGTCCCACGCGGCGAGGTCGGCGTCGGTCATCTCCACCATATGGCCGCGGTGGATGTGCAAGTGCCGCTCATGAGGCGGATAGCTCTCGATGACCTCGAGCCAGGCCGGTCCGCCGGGAATGGCGCGGACCGCGTCGGCTCCCTGGGCGGTGTAGGTGAAGTGGAACACGCCCGCCCAGGTGGGACCGGCGGCCAATCGCACCCGTTCGCTGTCCAGTGCTTCGCCGTCGTCGAGAACGGTGCCGGGGGCGGCGACGACCGCTTCGGTGAAGTCGCGTTGCTGGGGGATGGTCTGGAACATCGAGACGATCCCGTCGGCACCGAGGCGCTTGGCAACACTCGCCCCTTTCGGCCCGATGGCCGCGATGAGCAGGGGGATGTCGAGCGGCAGGGTTTCGTGCTGGGTGGAGGTCAGCATGAGTTGGATTGGCGCTCCTTCCCATTCGGCGGACTCACCGGCGAGCAGCGCCGAATAAACGCCGATGTACTCCTCTATGTAGGACCACGGAATCGGTGGCTGCCCGGTCGCGGCGCGGCTGGAGAAGCCGGTGCCGAAGGAGGTAACGACGCGTCCCGGCGCCTCGCGGTGCAGCGAGACCGTTTGAGCGGCATTGACCATCGGGTGGCGCAAGGTCGGAATCAGCACGGCGGGACCCAACCTGATGCGTGTGGTCGCCTTCGCGGCGTCGTGCAGCGCCAGCCATACGTCACTGCCTTCGAACGGCGTGTCATAGACGTAGGCGCTTCGGTAGCCCAGCTGCTCGGCTGTCGCGATGTGTTCGGCCGATTCGGCCGAGGCCGGCAGTGCAACGCTGACGTGAATGTCTACCATCGAACTCACTCCATTCTTCGTCGCGCGCCGGTCCCGGCCCGCTTTCGCCTTCCCTGAGCGGGCCGGGACCACCGTGCGGTTTACCTCAGTACGGGTCGTGCGATCACGCGGCGAAAGTGACGTTCGTCTTGGGTCACACTTCGGGCATGCGCTTGCTGAGCTCGTTCAGTGTGAGTCGTTCGCGTCCCTCGTCGTCGAGGTAGGGAACTCCGATTCCGTACTCCTGCCAACGGGACGCGATCCGAGACTCCAGGTCCGGCTCGATCCGGTCGGTGGGCGGGAAGCGGCGGCCACCCCATTGGGGCTGTGGGTCGATCTCCCAGTTTCGGGTGGCGTCGATGAGCATGCGCGTCCACTGCCCGGTGCCGTACTTGTTGCCGTCGTTCTTCTCTGGCGGTGTCGACGGATCGAGAGCCGAGCCCATACCCGGACCGAAGAAAGCGACGTCTCCCAGGCCGGCGTTGACGCGGTAGGACAGCGCCCAGTCCAGAGCTACCGGATCGTGAATGTCGATGTCTTCTTCGACTACCATGACGTTCTTGTGGAACCACACCGCCGAACCCAGTCCCCACAACGCCGAGGCGACCTGTTGTGCGTGGCCGCGGTAGCGCTTCTGAATCTGGACGTTGGTGTTCTGCCCGTTGGAAACTTCGGTCATCCACACGTCTTTGATTCCGCCGATGCCGATGTCCTCGAGGATGTTCCAGGTGATGGCCGATCGGGCGAAGTTGGTGATGCTGTCTTCGTTGGTCAGTCCGGGCCGGATTCCTTCCAGGGTCCCGCGCATCACCGGATCGTTGCGGTACATGATGCGGGTGACCTTGACGACGGGCGCGGGCGCGGCCGCTCCGACGAATCCCGGGTATTCGGCGAAGGGGCCCTCCATGATCCAGGTCTTGGGGTCGGGGTCGATGTACCCTTCGACCACGATTTCGGCGCTGGCGGGCACGCGCAGCGGCACGGTCTCGCAGTGCACCAGGTCGACCGGGCGCCCGAGCAGGGCACCCATCATGTCGTACTCGCACACGTTCTTGGGGAAAGGGCTGCCGGCGCAGAACGGCAGCACATCGTGCCAGCCGTAGACGATGGCCACGGGCATCGGTTCGGGTTTGTACTCCTGGAAGTGCACGCCATAACCCTGGCTGGGCACAAGAAGTTTGGCGATCTTGTCGCGGTCGACGATTTGCCCACGGTACAGGCCGACGTTCTCCAGGCCGGTGAACTTGTCTTCAGTCACCACGCCGCAGAACGTGTCGATGTAGCGGCCGCCATCGGCGGCGTGCCACTTGGGCACGGGGAATTGCTCGAGGTCGATGTCATCGCCTTCGATGACGTTCTCCTGAACCGGTCCGCTCTTGACGACGCGCGGTTTGATGGGGTTCTGGAAGCGCTCGCGCAGGTGCTGGACGATGGCCGCGTCCGAAGTTCCCTCGGGCAGGTCGAGCATCAGCTGCACTTGGCGGCGGTTGCCGAGCGCCGAGGTCAAGAACTTGGTGCAGACCGTGTCCTTGTGGCCGGTGATGTTCTCGAACAGCAGTCCAGGGCCGTGCAACGCGAGGTTGGCGCGGGTGACGGCGCCGATCTCCTCATTCCAATCGACCTCGGCGTCGATGCGCGCCAGTTGGCCCGCACCCTGGAGGGTGGCCAGCCAGCTGCGCAAGTCAGGGCCGGTGTCATCGCCCTGCTGTCCGAGGTCCGCTGCATGATTGGTGCCGGTGCTCACTGCTTCTCCTTCATGCTTGGGTTGTCGCCGCTCGCCAGGTGCTGAGAGTTTCGTTGAGCCGCTGTTGACGTGCGCGCGGTTCCGTTCTTGCCCGCAGGACGATCATCGTGTTCGTCGCCTTGCGACGACTCGGGTGACTTCCAGCGGTTGATCGTCGCGTGTGGGATTCCGAGTTGGTCGATCACGCGCCCGACGATGTAGTCGGTCACGTCATCGACCGAGCGTGGCTGGGCGTAGTAGGCGATGGTCGGCGGGAAGATGACGGCGCCTGCGCGGGCGAGGTAGTGCATGTTCTCCAGGTGTATCTCGCTGAGCGGTGCTTCGCGTGCCACGAGCACGAGGCGCCGGCGTTCTTTCAACGTGACGTCGGCGGCACGGGTGATGAGGTTGTCGCTGAATCCCATTCGGATCGCGGCCAGGGTCTTCATGCTGCAGGGGCACACCACCATGCCGTCGGTGAGGAACGAGCCGCTGGAGACGGCGGCAGCGAGGTCCCGCGCACTGTAGGTGTGTGTGGCCAGTGCCCGAACATCGTTAACGGAGTATGTCGTTTCCAGACTCAAGTTGGCGCGCGCCCAATCACTGAGGATAAGGTGTGTCTCGACGTCCAGCAACTTCAGGACTTCCAAAAGCCGTACGCCCAGTACTGATCCGGTGGCCCCGGTGATGGCGACCACTAATCGCACGGTGGGGCCCCGCAGTCTTGACGGTCTCGCCAGTCGGCCGGACGTGCATTGGAGCTTGTCGGCACGCTCGCCCGAGGGCAGTGCTCGTTACTCGGTGAAATGTGTCGAATAGTATTGCAAGCCAGCCGTCGCCGGCGTCCCATTACAAGCGGTGAATCAGAATTGATCGAAGGTGGGCCGCATTTGTGGAAGTTGCCGTACGCTCCGGGTCTCCGGCACGGACGTATTCACCCAGCGTTGGGCTGTCGTCAGTGCAACACGCAGTGAACGGCCTCCGGCTGTGAGAAGCTGGTAAGTCCTGATGTGGCAACAGCCATCCAATCTGTCGGGTGCCTCTCTCGTGGCTCGGCATGGCGCTTGCGCCGAAGTCGGCTCAACTCGGACGACGCGGCGGTTTGGTTAGTTTAACCGCCGTGATCACCTGCGTCACGCGAACGGATACGGTCGGTGACCTCAGGGCATTCCCTGCGGTAAAATCGGCCCTGCCGAACGGCACTATGTGCCTGGATATCGGCTTGGCGTTGTCCGGATCTGAGGGATTTTCGTCCGGATCGAAGGTGGCGCCAAGGACCAGGGGGCCATCGTTCCGTATGGTGAACAGTTCTGGTTTGCTCACCGTCTACCGGGACCTTCGGAGAGCCGACGTACTCCACCGTCAGCAACGCGCCTAACAGGTCGTCTACGTACCCGGCGAAGTTGCCATTGGCACCGTGACCGAGAAGCCCATCACTGCTGGTACAACAGGTAAATGGGTGAGGGCACCTGCGGTCGTCATCATCAGCACGTTGGCGAAGGAACTCACCCCATCCGTCGCGTCGGCTCTGCCATCTCTATCAGCTGGGCCAGAGCGAGCCGAGGATGCGCCTTATCGAGATCGTGCGATGGAAGCCGGGGATGAAGTGCTCGAGCAGGTCGTGGTTCGTGGTGTCGGGGCGGTCCTTGTTCCCGTCGACATAGGCTCGCCGGAGCTCGTTTTTGAAAGTGCGTCGGCAGGCCCGTGTCGCGGACCATGGCTGCCAGGTGCGGCCACTCCTGGTCGGGTTTCACGCCGCGCACCCGCGTGAAACTGGTTGAAGCCAACTCCGCGATGACCTCTGGCATGACTTTGCACCTCCTGCATCAGTGCGTGGACGGTGTCCAGCTCCCATGCTGCCGACGACCCGGCGTTGGGCGCCCCCTCCGAGCCAGCCAAAGATCATTTGAATCCGGACGCGGCCAAACCGCTGCCGTGCGCCACGAGCCGCACGTCCGAACAGGGCGACCTCACACCCAGGCGACATCATCGCGAAGGACCCATCTGCGAAGAGTGTCCGGGCAGCGAGCTCCGACCTTGAGGAGACGGCGCAGGCGAGCACAGCTGGTCAGAGATCGGCGCGACGTTGAAATAAGCAATCAGGCGGCCCAGGAGTGGTACCGCGACAAGATCGCCGAAAGGATAAGTGCTTGCCCGACTTGCATGAGGCGAGCGCTCCCGCGCCGGGCCGGAGGACAGCTGAGGCGAGACGGTGCCGTTCGCACCGGTGCCCAACACCGAAAGGACCACACGATGAGCTCCGCGGCAGGTTCGCAGATCTCCGAGCCGACGGCGTGCGGGGCGCCATGGGCCTCTGCCCCGGCACAGGAAATCGCTGAGGGCGAGCGCGGACACCACCCGGTGCACCACGCCCGGCTGCACGCGCGTCTCGAATTACGACCGGCTCGAAACGCCGTGCCCCGAATCCGTTTCGGGCCTTTCATGCCAATTACGTAAGCCTTGGATTTTTGTCAGTATGTTCGAATTTGTCCGAATGCCCAACGGCTGCGCAGCCGGGGAATAATGTGGAGACTCTCGTGCGCGTTGCACAGATCGTCTAGTTCCAAAGAGTGCAGGGATAGCTCCAGGATCTTCGCCTGGATCCTTTACCGGCAAGCTGCGCGGGTTAGCCAGGATGTTGTTGTACGGGTTGAGCTCACACGTGAGCTCAACCCGTTCGCCGCCGGCCTTGACCGCGTGGCGAAGTTCGCGAAGCCGGGTGACTTCGTGGCCCGGGCCTCGCCGGAGGAGCTGTCCCAAGGCCGACGTTCCTCGGGTGCGGGTCGGGCCGCGTGGCGCCGGTCGGCGGGCGCTACGGCACGGGTACCCGGCGGTGTCGGTCTGCGCGAACTCGCGACCGACGAGGCATCCTCAGTCTGTGGTCGCGCTGGCTGATCGGAACCGGGATCGTCGTGCTGCCGGGTGCTTTCGGTCTGGCGGTCGGTGTCGCTCTCACGGCACTGTTGCTCGGCTCGGCGGTGGTCATCGCTCGCATCATCCAGGTATCCCTGAGCGTCTTGTTCGGCAGCGACGAGGTGAACCGAGTGGACGTCGCGACGGCGAGCCTGTCGGCTTCGGGGTCGCGAGCATCGCGTCGTGCCTTACCAGCGCATCGACACCTCCACCGCAGTCGGGCGGATGTTCTTCCATATCCTCGGCTCAATCGCCGAGTTCGAGCACGCCCTGGTGTCCGAACGCACCGTCGACGGTCTGGCCGCCGCTCCGGCTCCACCAGGTCCCGGCCCGCCAGTCGCGTCACGCTCACCGGTTCGTGGCGTCGGCGGCAGAACTCAGTGGCCGGCCTCGTGGCCTTGCCTGAACGGAGCCTGTCCGCAGTAGTGGGCTTCGCGTGCTCACGGGCACGGAAAGTGCCCATTGAGTGAAAGTCATGACATACGTCCTATTAAGAGTGTGAATAATGTGAAGCCCGAGCCAACTCGACAAGTCGGGAGACCATTTGACCAAAGGTCACCCAAGCCACGTGGCGACGGAGCCAGAGTACGGGTTCGGTTCTGCTGCCGGGCGATGCGGGATATGACGAGGAACGCGCCGTCTTCAACCTGAATCACGAACTGGTGCCGGCGGTGATCGTGGTAGCGCAGAGCGCGGCCGATGTCCAGGCCGCGGTCGCGTTCGCGGCGGACCGGCACCGGCCGGTCCTGGTGAAGACCACCGGCCACCAGATGGTCGGCACGGCGCACGGTGCCGTGGTGATCGCGACCCATCGGATGAACGACGTGGCCATCGACGCGGTCGGCCAAACGGCCCGAGTCGGCGCCGGAGCGGTGTGGGCCGAGGTCGTCGCAGAGGCGGCCAAGGAGGGTCTGGCTCCGCTGAACGGGTCGAATCCCACGGTGGGAGTCTCGGGGTACACCTTGGGCGGTGGCCTCAGCCCGACCCTCGGCCGCTCCCACGGCTACGCCGCCGACCATGTGCACTCGCTCGAGGTGGTGACCGCGGACGGCGAACTCCGGCACGTCGACGCTGAGTCCGAGCCCGAACTGTTCTGGGCTTTGCGGGGCGGCAAGGGCAACTTCGCAGTGGTGACCGCGCTGGAATTCGCCTTGTTTCCGGTGGCCCGCCTCTACGGTGGCGGCATCTACTTCCCCGGTGAGCGGATGGCCGACGTGTTGCGAGCCTGGACGGCCTGGCACCCGGCTACCCCGGAGACGATGGTTTCGTCGTTCGCCGTGCTGCGGCTGCCACCGTTGCCCGAACTGCCCGAACCGCTGCGCGGGGCGTTCTCGGTGGCTCTGCGGTTCGCTTACAACGGCACGGCCGAGGACGGCGAGCGGCTGATAGCGCCGCTGCGGGCGGTGGCGCCGGCGATCCTGGACACCGTGAGGGACATGCCCTACACCGAGGTCGCGTCGATCCACGACGAGCCGACCGATCCATTGCCCTACTACGAACGGGGCATCATGCTGCGGGAGTTCCCCGAGCAGGCACAGGACAGGCTGATCGAACTCGTCGGCCCCGAGTCCGACACCACCATGTGGATCACCGAACTGCGTGCCCTGGGCGGGGCGTGGGACCGGGAGCCGGCGGTGCCCAACGCCGTGGCGACCAGGGGCCTGCCGTACAGCCTGCTGGGCGTCGAGGTCGGTCCGCTGTCGCAGGAGCAACAGCTCAAGAAATCGGTCGCCGCGCTGCTCGACGGCATGGAACCCTGGCAGAGTGACCGGCGGCTGGTGAACAACCTCGCCCCGGAAGAAGCGGCCGACGCCGCTGCGATCTACGGCCCTGAGCGTTACGAGCGCCTCGCGGCCGTCAAGAAGACCTACGACCCGATCAACATGTTCCGGATCAACCACAACGTGGTGCCGGCCAGCTCGGTTCTCCGCTTGCCCGGTGCTCTTTCCGCTGCGGCGCAGCAGCCGATCAGCGGCTGAAAGCGTTCTTGGTCTGACACAGGTCCTCCGCGCTCGCGTCCGGCGGCGGGCGGACGGCGCCCGCCATCGCGGGAAGCACGTGGGTCAGCAGCAGCTGCCTGGCGTTGCGGGCATCTCGGGTACTGAGCAGGCCTGCGCCGAGCGTGGAGGCGACTTCGCCGAGGTTGCTGCCGAGCAGGATGGAGAGCGCGTCGCGGACCGACGCCCACATCGCCCGGCCTTCGGCGACGGCGTCGGTGATCGTCTCGCTCCGGTCGTTGGGGATGACCAGGTCCGCCGCCTCGCGAGTGGCCGGCGTCGCGGTGGCGCGGAGCGTGATATCGACGTGCGCCAGCCGGATCGCGGGTGCGTCGTCGGCGCCGTCGCCGGTCAGCGCGACCGAGTGAATCCGGTCCCGCAGCAGCGACGCCGGGCCCGACCTACGCATGCCGGGGGCGGAACCTGTCGTGTCATTCGACCTGTCATCGAGGACGCTCACCTGACAATCCGCGCGACGGTCAGCCGGCCGGCGACGTGCGGTCAAAGCACCGGAAAGCTCTGCGCGTCGTTGCCGGCCACGCTCGTGGCCCATCGACGTGAGGAAGTCGTATTCGTCTGGGGTGGGCACGCGGGCGAGGATGTCGTCGGCCGCGGTCTGCCGGCTCATCGAGTGGGCGCGGTTGAGCACCGACGACCGAGACTGCCGCGCGTTGCACGGCGGTATCACCGAACGCCGATCGCGATGCGCGACAGTGGCTGCGAGCGCTTCCGTTTCGCAACAACACCGCACTGCGACGGAGAGGTTGCGTCAACCCGGTCGCAACGCGCCCCAGCGCACCCACCCATCAACAGAACGCCTCGAAACTGCTCGTGGTGGGCGCGCTGCCGCGTTGGCTGGTCTGGCGTCTGCGGGTGGGATGGGCTGGCTGATGGCGCAGAATGGGGCCCTTCCTTCGGCGTCGGCTCCTGGGATGTGAAGAAGTTCCCGGTCAGGTCCAGCCGTTGCGGCTCGGCGCTGGCCGAGCTGGGGATCGGCGCGGGTGACGTGGTATCCGTCCAGCTACCCAACTGGTGGCAGGCGCTGGCGCTGGCCTGCTGGCGTCGGGGCGCGGTGTTGGCCTCGGTGATGACCACCATTCGGGGCCGCGAGCTGGAGCGGATGTTGGCCCGGGTGGAGGCCAGCGTGTTCATCACCACTGACCGCTGGGACGGCTACGAGCTCGCCTCCACGGTGGCCGAGATGGCGCCTCGGCTGCCGGCGCTGCGCCACCGGGTGGTGCTCGGCGACGTGGTCAAAGACGACGAGATCGACTTCGTCCAGTTCTTCCAGGAGCAGCCGCCCCCGGCGCCGGCACCGCATGCGACCGATCCCGACGCGGTGGCCGTGGTGTTGTTCACCTCCGGTACCACCGGCGAGCCCAAGGCGGCACTGAGAACTCTGAACACCCTGTACGCCCAGATCTCAGCCAAACTGGCACGCCGGGACGGGACACCGTCGCGCCGTTACACACCACAGTCGTTGATGCACGCGGTCGGGCTGTTGTGCGCCTCGGTGTCGCTGGTCGCCGGTGGCGCTACCTTGCTGGTCGACCGCTGGCAGGCCCACCGCGTCGCGCAGTTGCTGGCCGAGACCGGCCTCGAGGAGTTGATGCTGGTGCCCTCATTGCTGAGCGAGCTGCTCGCCATGGTGCGGGAGGAAGGCATCCGGCTGCCGCGGCTGCGCGAGGTCACCGTAGCCGGCACCGTGGCCTCGCTCGAGTTGGTGACGGAAACGGTCGACGTGCTGGGCTTGGCGCCGCGGGCGCAATGGGGCATGACCGAAGGGGGGAATATTCACACGGGGCCCGAGGACCCGCCCGACTGGGCCGCGCGCAGCATCGGCCGGGCGGGCGTCGGCACTGAGGTCGAGCTACGCGCCGTGGTTGCCGACGGTCCGGTCAGCGAGGAGAACCCGGGCCGGCTGATGATCCGGGGCGGTTCGGTGTGTCTGGCAACCATGGGACGCGACACCGGGATGGTGCGGGTGCTCGCCGAGCACGACGAGGGCTGGTACGACACCGGAGACTTGGCTGTCGTGGACGGCAGGGGCGGCTATCGGCTGATCGGACGGGCTTCGGACCGGGTCGGCGGCGCACTGATGATCCCGGTGGCCGATGTCGAGAATGCACTGCGCGCGCATCCCGACCTCACTGACGTCGCGATTGTCGGACACCGCGACAACACCGAAGGATGCGCGGTGATCGTGAGCACAGCGCCGGTCAGCCTGCGCGACGTGCGCTCCTACTTGTCCGATCTCGGCATGACCGAGTGGTACTGGCCCACTCGGGTGGAGCGCGTGGACGCGTTACCGCGCAACCCCATGGGCAAAGTGGAAAAAGCCCGGCTGCGCGCCTGGCTCGCGGGCTAAGCCAAACCTCCCGCCCCGGCCTAGCCTGCCACGCCGTCAGTGGCCGATTGCCGGACGCTTTGGCGCTGGCGTATCTGGTCGGAGAACCGAAGTGTTCGACCGTGATGCCGACGCGCCTGTGGCACGAGACGTGGCAGATGCCAGAGCGTTGAAGTACGGCACGAGGTGCCGGTGGACGAGCTCGCCGAGCTCGCCTTTCACCGAGTCCGGCACGATGAGGGTCTTTGGCCAGCGTTGTCCGAGTGCCCCAGGAAACAGCGGGATTGATGTCTTCGCCGCCATGAACCCGGCCAAGATTCTCTGACCCGAACGCCACGACATGCAGCTTGCCATCGCGATTCACCGCGCTCGTGGTGATCAAGACGTCGTACTCGGGCTCGTACACCCTCTGACCGTTCTCGACCCGGCGCGGCATGGACGGAAACAGAGGTTCCACGTGAGCCGCAGTCTCGTCGGACAGGTCCTGCAGCAAGGCACGGGGGCGTACATCGTCGTTGTAGATCCGGCTGGTGCTCATCGGCTGCTTCTGTGGCCGCCGGCGGCTCGAAGTCGCCGGCGGCCGCCGCACTGTCAGACCATGTTGACCGAGTTCTCGGGAACCTCCTGGACGACATCCCAGTGCTCGACGATCTTGCCGTTCTCGAGCCTGAAGAAGTCCACCATGGCAAGGCCAGGGTCACCGGGTTTCCGAACCAGGAGGGAGTGGGTCACTACCATGTCGTCTTCGGCCACGACACGCTTGATGTGGAGCCGAAAGTCCGGGAACTCGCTGCGCAGTTGCATCACGTGGCCGGACAATGCGTCAGGTCCGTCTGGCACCCCAGGATGGTGCTGGATGTAGACATCGCCGATGTACGCAGCTCAGGCTTCCTTGGGCTGGTTGCGGTTAAACGCCTGGTCGTAGAAATCGACAAAGATTTCCCTATTCCGCTCCGGAGTGGACATCCGTCATCTCTTTCGGTTATGCACATCAACCCCCTGCTGGGGACGAATGCGACAGTTGTGATGAACAGCGCGGCCTGCGCCGCACCGTTCGAGCTCGCGCCGTTTGCGTTCTCATCAGAGAGACGAGGTAGCCCCTCCGGATGTGACAGTTCAGACGCGCACCGGAGACACCGTGCACGTCCTGGCCGGGGACGCTGGTTTCACCGGCGCGGGGCCTCGCTCTTGACGACGTGACAGCGCGCTGTGGGACTGTCGCCCGTGTTGTCGTCGGGCACTGGCTGGCCGGGGATCGTGCAGTGCTGGTGTGGGCCCGCGGGCAGCTGGTCGAGGTCGGCGCGGCCCTGCGGGCGCTCGCGGACGCGCTGCGCGGTGATCCCACCCTGGCTACCGAGCCGATGCACAGCGGCCGGTTCCGCCCGGTCGACCTGGTGATCGAGCTGGCCCGGCAACTACCGATGGTCCTGCGACAGGCGACCGTGCCCGAAGACTCAGGCGGCCGCGACAGCAGGCCCGGGTACCTGGTCGAGCGGCACGCGGAAGCCGACGCCGTGGCCGACCGGATCCTGGAACTGGCCGCCGGCGCCGCCCGGCTGGTGCCACGCCTCGACTCGACGACCGTGGCCGGCGCGCGCGAGATCTCCCGCCGCCGGCTGGCCACACACTCGACCGCGCTGCAGGAGGCGGCCGAGCTGCTACGCGACGCCGCCGAGGCGGCGCTCGCGGTGGCACATCCGGACCCGGTCGCGGTGTCGCTGGCCGCGATGGCGGTGCAGCTGCGCGCCCACCACACCGAGCTCGAGGACTGGGAGACCCGCCACCCCGAGCCCGCCAACCAGCTCCTGGCCCCGGCCGCCTGGCCCGGCACCGAGCACTCCGCGGCCCAAGACCGCGACGAGGACCCCAACGTCGACGAGTACGCCGCCGCGGGCACCGTCCTGTCCGGCGACGTCCCCGACACCACGCTCGCGACCGCCGACGAGCAGCCTGGCGGCGGCGAGGACGCCGAGCCGGACTGGGCGCGGGAGGTAATCGACACCGCGGCGCGCTGGCTGCACACCGCCTACACCTCGGCCAACACGAAGAAATCCGACGCCAACGCGCTCGGCATCCCGCGCGCGGACCAGCGGCTCTGGCGCGGAGAACCGACCCACCGCAACGGGCAGGCCCTCCCGGAAGCAACCGCGTTCTTCCCGTGGTGCGCCGCGGCCGGGCTCAACCCGCTCACCGACATGACCCGCGACGCGCTGCGCACGTGGCTGACCGTGCAGGACGCCGCCGGCGTCTCGGCGAACACCGGCAAGGCGCGCCTGGGCGCGGTGGCCGCGTGGTACCGGGAGATGCGCGTGCGCGGAGCCGCCGCTTTCGAGGTGGCCGCGGCGCTGCCGGCGACCGAGCGGCGCAACCTCGGTGTGCTCAAGCCGGACTCCGAGCACCCGACGGTACCGCTGACCTTGGGCCAGGCCCTTGCGCTACGCCGCCGAGACCTACCCATTCCCGGACGTGCGCCTGCGCTACCGGGTGATCGTCGCGATCCTCACCAAGCGCCTCGAGGTAGAGCGCGCCGCGGGCAGCGTCGTCGGCCGGCCACGTCGACGGCTCCGTCGTGTGGTCGTGCGCGGCCGGGGATCTGTTCGCGATCGAGCACCTGTCATTATCGAGCACCTGTCGCTTCTGTCCAGTGTGGAGAGACACCGTCCGTCGGCCGCGCGGCCGGAGACGAATTCGGTGGCCGTGTGCGCGGGTTCATCGCGGCAGCGCGGCGCGCAGCTCGGTGAGTGACTCGGCGACTGCGTTGTGGAAACACGATCCGGCGCAGAGATGGCTGGTCGCTCTCGGGCTCGGAAGACGGAAGTGCCGCGTTCGTGCCCTTTGGGCCCTGTTGCCTCAGGGGCAACTGATTGCGCACAATTAAGTTGTACCCTTCAGAAGTAAGCAAGAAGCCCGACTTCCGAGGAGTCAGATTGCGCACACGTACCCGCCTCACGAAGATCGTCGCCGCGACGATGGCGCTGGCCGCGACCGCGGTGTTCGCCGCCGTGCCGTCGTCGGCGGCGTCGCAGGGGACGCCACAGCACGGGAGCCACAAGGTGAAGCCGACGATCGTGCTGGTGCACGGGGCGTTCGCCGACGCGTCGAGCTGGAACGGTGAGGTCGAGCGGCTCGAGCGGCTCGGCTACCCCGTGATCGCGGCCGCCAACCCGCTGCGTGGTGTCGCGTCCGACGGGGCCTACATCAAGGCGTTGGTGGACAGCGTCGACGGCCCGGTCGTGTTGGTCGGGCACTCCTACGGCGGCTCGGTGATCAGTGCCGCGGCGCTGAACGACCCGAAGGTGCAGGCGCTCGTCTACATCGCGGCCTTCCTTCCCGACCAGGGCGAGTCCGCGGCTGAGCTGTCCGCGAAGTTCCCGGGCAGCACGCTGGGTGACACACTTCAGCAGGTCGCCCTTCCTGGCGGCGAGACCGACCTCTACGTGAAGCAAGACCTGTTCCCGAAGCAGTTCGCGGCCGACGTCCCGTCGGCGCAGGCGCGCCTGATGGCCGTCGAGCAGCGACCGATCGCTGCGGTGGGCCTGAACGGCGCCTCTGGCCCGGGCGCATGGAAGAACATCCCCTCGTGGAGCTTGATCCCGACCGGCGACAAGAACATCCCGCCGGCGGCGCAGGAGTGGATGGCCCAGCGCGCCCACGCGCACACGGTCGTCGTGCCGGGAGCCTCGCACGCCGTGCTGGTCTCGCGGCCCGACAAGGTCACCGACATCATCCTCAGCGCGGTCGACGCCACCACCAAGTAACGCACTCGACGAGCGGAAAGCCCCGGCACTGCCCGGGCTTTCCGCCTGAGCTCAGGTGCCGGTCAGCCGCTCGACTTCACTCATCGCAACGAGATTCGCCGGGGGAAATTCAGTGCGCCGAAGCTGCCCGGGTCCCCGAATTGCATGAATCTCTAAAACGATCGTTTTCGGAACTCATGTGCACGGCGCGGGGGTCGCCAGGTAGCTGGGTCCCAATTTCGTGTATCGAAATCAACGTTCGCCTAAGGGCCGTCGGAGAGTTTGGAGACTCATCGCATGCGGTTCGGGTACGCCCGGGTGTCCACCCGGGACCAGAGCACCGATCACCAGATCGACGCGCTCGCCGCGGCCGAGGTGGCCGAGGAGAACATGTTCATCGAGAAGGTCTCCGGGAAGCTGTCCTCGCGCCCGAAGCTGGACCTGATGCTCGACAAGCTCCGCGCCGGCGACGAGGTCGTGGTGACCCGGCTCAAGCGCATCGGCCGGTCCCAGCAGCATCTGCTCGAGCTGGTCCGCTGGTTCGGTGAGCACGAGGTCGACTTCATCGTGCTGGAGCAGGGCATCGACACTTCCACCCCGGGTGGGCGGCTGGTGTTCCACTTCCTCGCCGCTCTGGCCGAGTACGACCGGGAGATGATCGTCGAGGGCACGATGGACGGCCTGGCCGCCGCCCGGTCCCGCGGCCGCGTCGGCGGCCGGCCCCCGGCGCTGACGCAGCGGCAGCTGGACCAGGCGCAGCGGATGTATGACGCGGGGGAGCACACCGTCGCCGAGATCGCCGAGACCTTCCGCGTCGGGCGCACCACCCTCTACCGGCAGCTGCACGCCTACAAGGACGGCGGCGACTGCGCGCTGGTCGTCTACCGCAACACCCGCACCCGCAAGATCGACGCCGACACCAGCCGCCGCTACGGCGAAACCGGCGCCGGCGAGAAGGTGCAGCTGTGAGGCCGACCGCAAGTGGTTCCCGATCGCCCCGGCCCGCTGGCCGCGGCTGAAGGCGATCGTCGTCGTCGACGGCGTCGTCGCCCGCATCCGCGGGGTCGAGGCGGACCTGGCGAAGTGGGACACCGACGACCGCGGCTACGCCGACATCCCGGTCACCAAGCCGCTCACCGAGCTGCAGATCGCCAAGCGCCTCCCGACACTGGGCATCGCGCTCGGCGACCACCGCCCCCACCTCCGCGGCAAGATCCGCGAATACGTGTCCCTGTAGCCACGTCGCCACGGCCGCCATCCGGGCCGCGCTCGACATGCAACAGGCCAGCTCCCGTTGCTGTACTACGTCGCCTCACGCGGGACCGGCGGAAAACCGAGCTAGTGAGTGCACGGGTAAGTCAGGCCGTACTCGGCCTCGCCGGTGTTGTCCAAGCCCTGGGCCTTGGAGGAGCGGACGGCGGACACGACCTCGTCAAGTTTCGACGGCGCGATCTGGGCCGGGAGCTGCGTCTTTGCCTCGTCAAGGGTCATCGTGCCGTCGAGCACGGCCCGCAACAGCCGATCAGCGGTGGCCGAGCACGGGTCCGATGGCGTTGACTCCGAGGGCGAGACGGGCTCCGAGGTCGGCGCCTTCGCCGCGACCGTGACAGTCCTCTGGGGAGGCAGGCTCGCCTGGTCCCTCATCAGCGCGAGGGTGTGCCACTCGTTCTGCAAACGAGGAGGAACGGAACCGTTGGTCTGAAGGATCTGCGCCCACTCGGCCTGATTGATCACGGTGCCGGGACCCGCCGGGCACGAGACGCTTACTTGCGAGATGAACGTCCCATTCTCGTTTTGACCGGGCATGCCCGCGGCGTTCATCGACCCCACTGCGGCCACGTACACGCCGGCCCGGGGATACCAGAACCCGACCACACCGGTCTGGATCTTGGTCTGGGGTTCCTCGGAACCCACGTCGACTCCGCAGACCCGCGTGGCCAGCTCCTTCTCGTTGCACGCAGACAACGCCGCCGCCGACGCACCCTTCGTCACCCCCGGACAGCCGAGTGCGTCCAATGCTGACGGCGGCGCCGAAGACGTCGGGGTTTCCGAGCTGCCGGAGCTGACCGCAGCGTGGATCAGGCTCACGGCGATGGCGATGAGCACCACGGCGCCCCACACCGCAGCGATGGCTTTGCGGGACGTCTTCACGGCTACCTCGGGCACGAAGGGAAAAGCACCACACGCGCCGAGGACGGTCGCGCCGTACAGGTAGTCGCCGCGGCTCCCGAGGGCGTTACATCACGTCACCGCTCGACGGTCACCGATCGGGCCGGTCGTTGATGAAGCGGTGGAGCCGTTCGGCGTGGTGGCCGTAGTCGACGGCGAACTCGGCCAGCTCCGCCGGCGTCGGCTTGCGCAGGTACGCACCGAACGGACCGGTCTGGTAGATCGACGGCTCGGTGCAGCCGAAGCAGACGAAGAAGTCGCCGCTGGTCGGCGGCCGGGACGCTTCCGGGGTCGGCGCGCCGGCCGAGTCGACTGAGTTACCGCAGTAGGGGCAGGGTTGCCGCCGGAACTTGGTCACGTCGTTGTTGCTGGTCACGCGGTCTCTCCCGGGTTCGTCGACCAGGCAAGGTACCGCCGCGGCCACACGCTGGGACGGCCGCGCGTGCTCGGCTGTGGTGCGCGCTGTGCTGGTGGCAGCGCCACCAGCACAGCGGCCGACCGCATCCCCAACCGTAAGGCTGACGGATGATCCTACCGTCTGATTGCCGGCCTCACTTCAAACCACCGAGAACGCGACATTGGCGCGGACACGGCATGCGTTACAGAACGCCGAACAAGCACTTCGCTACATCACCTTCCTGGCGATCGGCTACATGATCAGCCGGGGCTTGGCCAAGGCAGGCGCCCGCCAGCGCAGCGCCGACCGCCACTAACACGACCATGGCCATGCCATGCCATGGCCGGTATCTCGATGCAGAAAGAATCTGAAAACTCGCCACAGGACAGAAGCTCTAAGTGCGCCACCAGTATCGACTCCTGCTCGGCGAGCGCGGCCGACTCGGTACGAGTGTCGGCGGCGACGTAGGCCACCAGAGCGTCCCCATCTCTCGTCACTCCCTGCGCTGCTGGGCCCGCTGGCGCCCCTCGGCCCCGTAGTGCAGGGTGACGACGTGGGCCGGATGTTGCCGGCATCGCCGAACAGATCGGCGTCCTCGCCTTCGCGTATCCGGCGGGTTATCTCGGTGTAGACGGCGTCCTCGGTGGGCAGGTCGGCGGCGACGCCTGCCAGTGCGGGGTGGCCAGCACGCTGGCGATCGTGATGATTTCCGGGTAGCACACCGCGTGCCCGACGGGATCGGACAGCGAGACGCTGGTGGCGCCCGGCCGAAGGACGTGCAGCCGCTGTCCCTGACGCCGCCCGAGGTAGCCGTGGGCGCGGTCCCATACCTCGACGGCTACCCGCACGACGGTGGTGACGTCGGCGTGGCCGTGCTGGCGGCCGCGGCGGTGGTGGCGACGGCGGGCCGCATGGATTTCCAGCAGCGCGTTGATCTCTCCCGGGCCGGGGTGCTTGATCCACCCGGCCGCGACGGGGCCGAACGGGCCGAGCCACAGGGTGTCCCGTCCCGGCATCGATCCGGCGGCGGCCAAAAGTGCGCACGTTCAACGGTTACGCGCACGCGGCTCGGGTACCCGGACACCCGGCGGACGACCGCTTGCACGACTGCCGAGCGGTCAGCCGGCCGCATCGAGGGATCGCCGGAGGAGGCGCTGTGCGTGCGATGGTGTATCGCGGACCGTACAAAGTACGGGTCGAGGAAAAGGAAGTGCCGGCGATCGAGCATCCCAACGACGCGATCGTCCGGGTCTCGTTGGCGGCGATCTGTGGGTCTGATTTGCACCTGTACCACGGGATGATGCCGGACACCCGGGTCGGCTTCACCTTCGGACACGAGTTCGTCGGTGTGGTCGAGGACGTGGGTTCGGGTGTGCGCAGCCTCCGACGTGGGGACCGCGTGATGGTGCCGTTCAATATCTTCTGCGGGACCTGCTGGTTCTGCGCCCGCGGCCTGTACTCGAACTGCCACAACGTCAATCCGAACGCCACGGCCGTCGGTGGCATCTACGGGTACTCGCACACCGGCGGCGGGTACGACGGTGGTCAAGCCGAGTTCGTCCGGGTGCCGTTCGCCGACGTGGGCCCGACTGTCATCCCGGAGTGGATGGACGAAGAGGACGCGGTCCTGCTCACCGACGCACTCGTCACGGGCTATTTCGGTGCGCAGCTCGGAGACATCGTCGAGGGCGACGTGGTCGTGGTCTTCGGGGCCGGCCCGGTCGGCCTGTTCGCCGCGAAGTCGGCCTGGCTGATGGGGGCCGGACGGGTGATCGTCGTCGATCACCTCGAGTACCGCCTGGAGAAGGCGCGGACGTTTGCGCACGCCGAAACCTGCAACTTCACCGAGTACGACGACATCGTCGTGCAGATGAAGAAGCTCACCGACCACCTCGGCGCCGACGTCGCGATCGATGCGGTGGGCGCCGAGGCCGACGGCAACCTGATCCAGCACGTCACGTCCGCCAAGTTGAAGCTGCAGGGTGGTTCACCGATCGCGCTCAACTGGGCCATCGACTCGGTCCGCAAAGCCGGCACCGTGTCGGTGATGGGGGCCTACGGCCCGATGTTCAGCGCGGTCAAATTCGGCGACGCCCTGAACAAGGGCCTCACCTTGCGGATGAACCAGTGCCCCGTCAAACGGCAGTGGCCGCGGTTGTTCGAGCACATCCGCAACGGTTACCTCAAGCCGAGCGACATCGTCACCCACCGGATCCCGCTGGAGCACATCGCCGAGGGCTACCACATTTTCTCCGCAAAGCTGGACGGCTGCATCAAGCCGCTGATCGTGCCGAGCGGTAGCTGAGGAAGGAATCCGACTGTGGTCTACACCTCGAAGCGGGCGCCGCTCGCGGAGACGACTGACCAGCTGCGGGCCAGGATCCCCGGTTGGGGAGCCGACCTCGATCCGAAGGACCGGCCGTCGGTGCCGAAACTGCTGTGGCAGGAGGACCAGACGGGCGCGCACTGGGAGTTCCCCGAGTGCCAGCCCGAGAAGTGGCCTCGGGAACGGTCGATCGAGCACGCGTTCCTCACCCCGGTTTTCGGCACCTCGTGTCCGCCTCGTGGCCTTTCCGGCGCGGTGCGCAAGATGGCTTATCGCAAGTACAGCGAGGGACGTGCTGCGCATTGGTTGCTCCTGCTGGCGGCCGACCGGGTGGACGCGTGGGAGCACCACCTGCGCTCGTTCGCCACGCTGCACCCGGACAACCCCATCACCGAAACCGGTGTCGCGAGCGAATTCTCGCGCCACGGGATTTCCTCCCGGGTCGGGAAGAAGCGCGCGGACGTCAAGCATCACCTGCTGGATCCGCTCATCGTGGCGGGGCCGTGGGTGCTGGCCGGCGGTCTCCTCGTCGCGGCGGTCAGGAAGGCGATCCGCCGCTGAGTGCGGCCCGCTGGTTGGCTTTGTCGTCCGCGGACGCCCGAGCCGGCGTGTCGTGCGCCCAGTGCGCGAGGGCCTGTTCGACGGCCTCGTAGACGTCGGGATCGGTGCTCGTCGGCACAACCAACTGAAACAGAATGGACCCCACGAAGTGGGCGCCCCCGTGACGACGCGGCCGCGTCCGCCGACGCGAGCACCGACGAGCAGAAGGCAGTCCTCGTCCCGGACGAGCACGACATACTGTTCGACGCGCTGCCCATCCTCGCGGGCCTTACCGCCTGGTGGACCACCGCCACGGGAAGGTCCGAGGCCGGCGGCGACATCATCGGCTAGTTCCCCGAGCCGCTCCCGATGCACGTGGATCAAGCTGAGGGCGCAAGGTCGGTGCACTGGACCGGCGTCGAGTACGAGGTCTTGCCCGAGTGGCCCCGTACCCGCCCGAACATCACCATCACGCCCCCCGGCTCGAGCGTCAACTGGGTCAAGCAAGGCATCGCGGTGTGGCTGTGGTCGATCGTCATCGCGATCGTCGTTGCGATCCTGGCCGCGGTCGGCGGCAGTCGGTTCAACATCTTGGCTCGGCTCAACGGACTGCCCAGGCTCCCGATCAACGAAGGGCCCCTGACCGTCGTCGGGATCATCGCCGCGCTGGTGGCCTTCGCCGCCGCGCTCGTCGGGGCCATCCTGGGCGGGCTGGCCGCGATGCGCTACCACCGCAAGATCGACCGCATCAGCTCCGAGCGATAACGATGAAGTCTGAGATAGACAGGGTGTCGCCATTGTCGGCGAAATTGTTTCGCGACACTGTGACGATCATATTCAGGCAGGCCCGAACAGAGACGTCTGTGCAGCTCACGCGCATTTTATTGGAACTTCGCAGATCGTCGTCCACGTCGCAGCGGCGGACGGCGGCAAAAAAATTCCGCGAACAGGTGTCGCGTCTGTGGAACCGGGTAATCGGCGAAGAACGCCAGCCCCCATCATTGCGAGGAAGTAACAAAATGACAGTGCCTCATTCCCAAGACATTGCTTCTTGGGCCGGAAAAACCATTCACGACACGGCCGGTCAGAAGATCGGTAAGGTCGGCCAGTTGTGGGCCGACGACGCCAGCGGCGCTCCTTCATGGGTCACCGTCAACACCGGCCTGTTCGGCACGAGCGAGACGTTCCTGCCCGTCCAGGGCCTGCAACCCCGCGGTGACGACCTCCAGACGTCCTACGACAAGGACGTCGTCAAGGATGCACCCCACGTCGACCCCTCAGGCGACCACCTCGACCCAGGCGAGATAAGCCGGCTCTACCAGCACTACGGTCTCGACACCGGACAAGGCCAGGTCGGGCGGGCCGACACCGTGGCCGACACGGCGGCCGACACCGGGCACGACATCTCCGGCCCCACCACCGACGACGCGATGACGCGTTCGGAGGAACGGCTGCGGGTGGGCACACAGCGAGAGCAGACCGGCCGGGCGACGCTTCGCAAGTACGTCGTCACCGAGACTCAGCAGGTCTCGGTCCCGGTGACGCACGAAGAGGTCCACGTCGAGCGCGAACCCATCACCGAGGCCAACGCCGGCGCCGCTCTCGCCGGCCCGGCCATCTCCGATGAAGAGCACGAGATGACCCTGCACGCCGAACGGCCGGTCGTGGAGACCGAAGTCGTGCCGGTCGAACGGGTGCGCCTGGCCAAGGAAGAGGTCACCGAGACCGAGACGGTCTCCGGCGAGGTGCGCAAGGAGCGCATCGACACCGACGACCTGCCCGAGAACCGTCCGCGCCGTTAAACACCGTGCTGAAGTCGGTCAGCAGACGTCGGCGGCGCACCCAGCTGCCGTCGCCGGACGGCCGCTGACCGCGCCCCGACGCCGTCACGGACCGGACCGGACCGGCCCGGCGATGCCAGACCCGGATCGCCCGCCCGGTTCGCTCCCCGCGGACGCAGAGCAGAGAAGACGGAGACACAGATCCTGCTGAGCTAGGGACAAGCTCAGCAGGACCTGCGAAATCTCCGACCCCACCGCAGTGCGGTGCGTGCTGGCCGAGATCCGCCGCTCCCTCCTCGGCCGGGCATTCGAGGTGCACGCCGAATCACCCGAGTAGAGGCGTCCGCGCTGCTCACAGCGTTGTCGATGTTCGAGTGTCGGCAAGGCGCCCACGTCCTCGATACCGGTCCTGCCCGAACCGCGCTTGATGCCGATCAAGTCCTGGTCGTGCTCTTGTGCACTGAACTCCGTCGTGATCCATGGTCGGCGACTCTGCGTCCCTCCTCCGCCGATGGTGTCGAACCCGGCAAGGCGAGCGCAACCAAGAAGCCTGGCGCCACCGGTACCGTTCGCGTGTGGATGGTGTGTTGAAAAACAGGGAGATCGGGCCGACGTGCAACCAGGATTCCAAGGAAGCTGATTTTCAGCATCACAGAAAACGAGCTTCGGAACCGCTCCCGTGAACAGTTCTTGTCCTTACCATGCAAGGACAAAACCGTTCACCGTGATCTCGTGTTTCACACGGAGGGATGCGGGTAGCTGAGTTGGATGACGAAGCCACATTCCTGTTCGCGTTGTTTTCGGGGGCGGCGTGCGGGTTGTGCGTGGGGATCTCGCTACCGCAAGAGTCGGGAGGAGCGGCAATGAAGGCAGGAACACCGATGGCGCTCGGGGTCGCAGCCGGTTATCTACTGGGGCGGACGAAGAAGGGGCGCCTCGCGTTGATGATCGCGGCCGCCGGGGCGACCGGCAAGGCCGGGGTGTCACCGGCGAAGCTCGTCCAAAGTGGTCTCGAGCAGCTGGGTTCGTCCGCGGAGATCGGCCAGCTGACGTCGCTGGCGCGTGACGAGTTGCTCGCCGCGGCGAAGTCCGCGGCGGTGACGGCGGCCAGCGGGAGGATCGAGTCGCTGAGCGAACGCCTCCAGGACGGTGGCGCGCTCACCCGCGGCAAGAAGTCCAAAGCCGACGAGGAGCACGACGGCGAGGACGAAGTCCAGGAAGAGCCGGAAGACGAAGCCGAAGCCGTCGACGAGGACGAAGCCGAAGCCGAGGAAGAGCCGGAGCCCGAGAAGCCCCAGCGTCGGCGTGCGGCGAGCCGCCACTCGAGCGATGACGACAATGACACCGACAACGGTGGCGAACAGCCGCCACGGCGGCGTTCGCCGAGCCGGCGATCCGCGTCGTCCGATGACGACAAAAGTTCCGGCAGTGCACGCACCGCCACCAAGCGCTCGCCCGCCCGACGGGCAAGGAGGTAAACGCAGTGGTCACCGAAACTTTGAAGAACGCCACCGACAAGGCGACGGACACAGCCGGCAACACGGCCGGCACGGCCACCAGCACCGCGTCGAAGGCGACCGGCGGGGACACGAGTGAGCTGACCGATGCCCTGCGCGGGCTGGGCCAAGCGGCGATGACCCGAGCAACGGGTGCGCTGACGAAAAAGATGTCTTCGACGGCCGGGCGACTGTCCGACTTCGCCGGAGGCGACGGCGGTGGCCTGCTCGCGGCGGTGACCGGCAGCAAGGGCAGCATCAAGGGCCAGGCGATGATGGGCGCCGTCAAGGGCGGCCTGTCCGGCATCGCACAGAAGGCGAAGAACGCCTTCGGCGGCGGCGGTGGGGGTGGGGGTGGCGGCAAAGGCGCCAAGATCAAGCTCACCAATATTGTCGAGGAGATCGACATCGGTGCGCCGATCAACCTCGTGTACGACCAGTGGACCCGGTTCACCGACTTCCCGGCGTTCATGAAGAAGGTCAGCAACGTCGAGCAGGTCAGCGACGAGAAGACCGAGTGGAAGGCGCAGGTTTTCTGGTCGCACCGCACCTGGGAGGCCAGCATTCTGGAGCAGGTGCCGTTTGAGCGGATCGTCTGGCGTTCCAAGGGAGCCAAGGGCCACGTCGATGGCGCGGTGACGTTCCACGAGCTCACGCCCGACCTCACCAAGGTCGTGCTGGTCCTCGCCTACCACCCGCAGGGCCTGTTCGAGCGCACCGGCAACATCTGGCGGGCCCAGGGCCGTCGGGCGCGGCTGGAGCTCAAGCACTTCCGCCGCCAGGTGATGATGGAGGACCTGCTCAACCCCGACGACGTCGAGGGGTGGCACGGCGAGATCCACGACGGGGAGGTCGTCGAGCGGGAGGACGAGGACACCGACCGCGACGACAGCGCGAACACGGAGGCTGAGCAGGACGAAGAGTCCGCCGACACTGGTTCCGAAGAGGACGAGGCCGCCGAGTCCGAGGACGAGCCCGACGAGGAAGAAGAGTCCGAAGAGGAGCCGGAGGAAGAGGAGCCGGAAGAGACCGAAGATACCGACGAGGCGGCCGAGGAAGAGCGGCCTCGCCGCGGCCGCGCCCGTGCGGGCGCGGGCAGAAGTTGAGGGAGCAAGCGATGACGACAGCCGTCTGGCGAGGGCGGTGGCCTCGACCGGCCGAGTTCGAGCAGTCTCGCCGACGTGATCGACACGATCCTGGGGGCTCGTGATCGACGCCTACGTACGGGTGTCCCTGGTGGGCATCGAGCTGCTGACCATCGACGCCCGGATCGGGGCGGCGGGGGTCGACACGTACCTGCGGTTCGCGGAAGCGGTAAACCGGCTGGACATCTCCGGTACCGAGCAAAAGGGCCTGCCTGACCTGTTGGAGGACGTGACCTCCGGCGGCGCGAAGGCCAAGACGCGGGGCGCTTGAGGCAGCCGGGGACAAGCTGCGCGACATCCTCGGCGAAGACGAGGAAGAACCCGTGGACAGATGCCTCAGCTGGTCCAGGTGGCCGATGGTGTCGGCTACTTGGGCACATGCATGATTTCTGCCCGGGTTCCGGAAGTTCGGGGCCGGATTCCCGCGAGTTTGGTGTCGCGTAACCCGGGTATGCCCAGGTCATAGGCGCGGCCAGACTTTAGCCAGCCGCGTGCGCGGCTCGCCCATGGCCCGGTCAACCTGCGGCGTCGCCCGAAGGATGTGATGGCATGACCACAGCGGACGACGGCACCACCGATCAACTCGCGGACCGCCCAGCAGACTGACACCACAAGAGTCGCACAGGCTTCATCCACACCCCGGACCTCGGTGTTCCGCTTCGACGCGACGACCGAGCCGGGGTTTTTCAGTTCCTCAGACGAAACCCAGGACCGAAACGACGCAGCGAATTCTAGACGCGCCCACCATCGTAATCGAAACCTATCCATGAAAGGACAAGATCGATGAACACAGGCTTCAACATCCTGCAAAGTTTGCAGAGCGCATTTACGACTTTCGTGGGCTACTTGCCTCAGGTGATCGGCGCGCTTCTCGTGCTGCTGATCGGCTTCATCATCGCCAAACTGCTCGACAAGGCCATCACCAAAGGCCTGCAGAAGGCGAAGGTCGACGACAAGCTGAAGACCGGCGGTGGCGCCAACTACGTGGAGAAGTTCTCCCCGCAGGGAAGCCCCTCCAAGCTCGTCGGCCTGGTCGTGTTCTGGGTGATCATGCTGTTCGTGATCTCCTCGGCCATCGGGACGCTGGGAATTCCGCCGTTGACCGCGTTCATGAACCAAGTGCTGAGCTACCTGCCCAACGTCCTCGCCGCACTGCTGATCTTCATCGTCGCGGCCGCGGTCGCCGGCGCGATCGGCGGGCTGGTGCACCGCACCATGGGCGACACGCCAACGGGGCAGGTCGTTCGCACCCTGGTCCCGGCGATGATCATGGGGATCGCCGTATTCATGATCCTGACTCAGCTGGGCATCTCGCCGGTGATCGTCACGATCACCTATGTCGCGCTGGTCGGCGCGGCGGCGCTGGCCGCGGCGCTGGCCTTCGGCATCGGCGGCCGCGACGCCGCCGCACGCCTGGTCAACTCCGGTTACCGGAAGGCCCGGGAACAGAACGAGCAGTTCAGGTCCGACCTGGCGATCGGCAAGCAGCGCTCCGTCCAGGACGCCGCCGACGCCAAGCACAAGGCCGAGCAGAAGGTAGGGGGCCAGGAGCGCAGTGCACGAGCCGCGCAGCCGCCGCCTGCCTAGACCCCACCCTGAGGCCACCACCCAGGGCGCTCATCGAGCCTGACACCGGGCGGGACCCGTGTCGCCATCCGGGCACATCACCGCGGCGACATGGGTCGCTCGGTTGCCTGGGTTGAGAACCCTCGGGCGTTCTCCAGCCTGAAGTCGGGCGCGTTGTCACCCTCATCGCCCCAGCGGCCGGTTCGCACTGTTCGACATCCTCCGGTCGCACGGCGACCCGTTTTAGAACTCGAGGACGGCAAGAGCCTTCGCTTTCAGGACCGCCAGTATCTTCGTTTGGTGGCCTTGGTTTCGGCTGGGCCGGGGACGGCTCCGGCAACACCGGTGGCAACACCGGTGCTACGTCGCCACTTTCGAAAAGTTGAACCATGGCCATCCACACCCCTGCAGCTGCGTCCAATATGGACACTGTGACAGACAGCAATTCGGACCCAGCACATCAGTGTGCCGCACAGGTCACACGCCAGATGGTCGAGCATTTGGCGTATCGATGTGTATAAGGCCGGGGTTGTTCTGTCAGGCTCAGCACGAGGTGTCTACGCGCTCGCTGCGGGCGGCAGGAAGGACCCACGTTGGCGCGCGGGGTGAACCACCGAAGATCGAGCAACATCACGTAAACCGTGTGGCGTATGAAATCTGTGACGTTCGTTTGACCGAGCTGACCCGTTTAGACGGCAGCGCGCGGGCTATCCGGCGGTAACAGCCCAGGACCTCGGCGACTGACCCCCGTTTCCGAGGAGCGTTCGATGACACAAATCTCCACCCGCCCGAGCAACGCCGCGCGAAAATCCGCGCAGCCGATGCTCTCGAGAGAAAAGACCCGAGCCGAGAACTCCCTGATCAAGGTTTTCGTCGTCGTCCCCCTGCTGGCGCTGGTCACGGCGGTGCCGTTCGCGTGGGGCTGGGGCCTGGGCTGGATCGACCTCGCGCTGGCCGCCGGGTTCTACGTCCTCACCTGCCTCGGCGTCACGATCGGATTCCACCGGTACTTCACGCACGGTGCGTTCAAGGCCCGCCGCGGGCTGCGGATCGCGCTGGCCGTGGCCGGGAGCATGGCCATGCAGGGGCCGGTGATCACCTGGGTCGCCGACCACCGCCGCCACCACGCCTTCGCCGACCGCGAAGGCGATCCGCATTCCCCGTGGCGCTACGGCACCTCGCCCACCGCGCTCGCGAAGGGATTCTGGTTCGCCCACATGGGCTGGCTGTTCGACCGCCAGAAGACCAACGCCCAGCGGTTCGCCCCCGATCTGCTCGCCGACCGCGACATCGCGCGCATCGACCGCTCGTTCCCCGCGTTGACCGTCCTCACGCTCCTCGCGCCCGCCCTCATCGGCGGACTCGCCACGATGTCCTGGTGGGGCGCGGTGACCGCGTTCTTCTGGGCGAGCCTCGTGCGCGTCGCGGTGCTGCACCACGTGACCTGGTCGGTGAACTCGCTGTGCCACATGATCGGCGACCGGCCCTACGCCGCGCGTGACAAGTCGGCGAACTTCTGGCCGCTGGCCATCGCGTCCATGGGCGAGTCGTGGCACAACTCCCACCACGCCGACCCGACCGGCGCCCGCCACGGCGTCCGCCGCGGCCAGCTGGACATCTCCGCGCGGATCATCTGGCTGTTCGAGAAGGCCGGGTGGGTCACCGACGTCCGCTGGCCGAAGCCCGAACGCCTGGTCCGTAAGCTCAACCCCGGATACACGCCGGGGCTCCGCGGTCTCGGCAGGCTCGAGCGCGGGCTGCTCGACCACCCCTCGTCCCACAGATGACCGCACGGTGCGGCGGTCCCCGCAGGTAGCGCCCGACGGTGGTTCGCCGAAGCTGGCCGGCCGTTCGTCAGTATCGATCGATGATCTCGCCGCGGCGTGCGATGAGACCGTCTGTGACCAACAGCACGAGCGTGCCGGGGCGTGGTTGAACCGGCTGCCTCCGGCCGGTCGAGTCCGACGCCCAGCAATAGACACGAGCAGGTCCACCAGGCGGCGGGCATGGTGACGGTCCAGCTGGGATCGACGGTTGACGTGGCGTTGATGCCGCTGCGTGGCTACGCCTAGCGGCTGAGGAACAGCGAGGCAGCGCGTTGGAATGGACCCGCTGTTTGTCGTGTTCAGCGAGGGTGCACATCGGGTACCTCCTGTAGATGACCGTGTGCGAGGTGTGGGAGGCCAGTGGGGTGGATGGCGGATGGTGGATGCGCACCGAACAGATGGCCCGGCGGCTGATCGCCGAGCGAAGGGCAGGTTCGCGCGGTTGGCGATTTCAGGGGCACCGCACGCACGGCAACCGGGTCGCGCGCGAAGGCTGTCTGCTGGGGCCCAAGCCGTCGGTGCGCCACGCCTACATCGGATAACCGGACCCGGTGGACACCGGGTCCGGTTATCCGATTCGGCTACCACGAACTTTCCGAGAAAATTCCCTACCAGATCCAGCCCCGTGCCAGTGCGGCGAGACCCGC
Source organism: Amycolatopsis sp. 2-15 (assembly GCF_030285625.1). Lineage (NCBI taxonomy): Bacteria > Bacillati > Actinomycetota > Actinomycetes > Pseudonocardiales > Pseudonocardiaceae > Amycolatopsis > Amycolatopsis carbonis. The sequence continues at coordinate 7,179,392 of NZ_CP127294.1, read as the reverse complement.
GCCTGCGGATTTCAAGCCCGCACCAGCGGTCCAAGCCAGTAAACCCGTGTCCGCCACCTCTTCGATGCTTTTCCCGCTGAAGTGCACCCGTTGGGTCGACACCATCCTCGTCAGCGCGGCATCGCGTCCGGCACGCACGCTTGCCGCCCGGAATATGACCCGGACGACCGGGCCGATGAAAGGTCGGGTGCCCCATGAAAAGCGATGAAACCGAGCCCCAGCACGGTGTGCGGACTGCCGCGGAGGTACGCGCGGCGGTGCCCTATGGGCTACGTGTCGGGGCTGCCGTCTTCGGTCGCCTGCTGATCGTCGCCGGTGGCCTGGCGTTGATCGGGTACGTCGCGGTCAGCCTGGCCACGGTGCTGGTACCGGTCGCGGTGGCACTGCTGCTCGCCGCGCTGCTCGCACCGACTGTCTCCTGGCTGGCCCGGAAGAAAGCGGCGGGTTCGACGGCCTGTCCAGCAAGCACGCCGCCGCCCAGCGTGCGGCGGCCAGCCTTCGGTTGACGGGAGCCCTGCCGCCCGTCGGCAGAGGTCCCGCTGGGCCGAGTCGAGTACGTCGGTCCCGCCCCAACACTGTCGGCGTTCAGGCCGCAACCGCCTTGTCAAGCTGCCTGATCACCGGCTTCTTCGTGAGCATCGTCCTGCGCCTCTGCGACGCGGTGTGACACCCGCAGCAGCCGGATCGACGTGACCAGGCCGATGCCGCCGACGATGTTGCCCAGCGACGACCAGGCCAGCGCGAGGGCCCAGGCGCCCCACGAGTAGCGCGCCAAGCCACCCAGCAGGCCGGCGAACATGAGGATCGAGTCGAGTACCGAGTGGAACAATTGCGCGCCGACGAGAAGGAACGACATGGCGACCGCGGCGACGAGCTTGACTCCCAAGCCATTGGTCGAGTGCTGCATCCGGGTCATGAGGGTGATCACCGCGCCGGCCAGCACGGCCAGCAGCAACGAGCGCCAAGACGTGCCCAATGTGGCGTAATGAAGACCGTTCGCGGCCGCGGTGGCACGAAGGTCGGGCAGCGCGACAACGATCATGCCGGCCATCACGAAACCCCCGGCCAGATTCGCGGCGAGGGTGACCAGCCACAGCCGGAGCAACCGTGGCCAGGTACCCGTTCCGGACGCCAACGCGGTGACTGGGACGAGGAAGTTCTCGGTGAACAACTCGCTGCGTGCGAGCAGCAGCGCGATGAACCCGATCGTGAACGCGGCGGAGGCCAGCAGCGGCTGCCCGGTCTCGTGCTCGACGACCAGGTACGCCAGCACCCCCACTGCGACGTCGACGCCGCCGAGCAGGCCGGTGGCCGCCAGCGGCAGCAGCGGACGTCCAAGCCGGTCGCGACCTTCGGCGACGATCCGGTCGAACGCTTCCTCGAGCTCCGGCTCGTCCCGGCTCCCGGCCGGAGAACGCAGGGGTAAGCTTCCGTGCTCGTCGCCCGAATCGCCTGGCATCTCATCTCCCACGTGCTGCGGAATCCTCTGTGCACACGAACCGGTACCGGCACTGAGTGCGTACCCCCGCAGACCGGAACTACTCGCCGGTCCGGGCATTCCGGCCGAACTGCCGGCAATGGTGATCACCCCCGCCACTCCACGCGGTGCGTGGTCATTCCTCGTCGGCCGGGATGTTGTGGCCGAGCTGGTTGGCGAGAATGTGCGGTGGTCCCAGCTGGCGGGCGATGCCGCCCAGGGCAGGAAAGCTACGTTTTACAGCGACCCCGGCGTGGAGAGATGACACGAACACGCGGCTGACCGTGTGTTTGCCACATCCGTCGGCGGGTATGGCTGGGAATACGGGCCACGTCCGAGAAGCGTGCGTCGCACGGCGGCGCGCGGGGGGCGCTGCCGGTCAAGCAGCGGCCGGCAGCGCCCGCCTTCGCCGCGGCCGAGCCGGCCGAGTTCGGGTCGCCCTGGGGACGCGCCACGGAGGCGGCGGCGGACGACTATCAGCACGCGGCGCGGGTGGCCGCGTGCCGAGTCAGTCGAGGGTGTTGAGGCGTTGGGGCTGGTTGAGGCGCTGGGCTTCGTGGAGTTGGTCTTCGAGGGTGATGATGCGGCAGGCGGCGTCGATGGCGGTGCCCTGGTCGACCAGTTCCCGTACGCGGGTGGCCAGGCGCAGCTGGTGGCGGGAGTAGCGGCGGTGGCCGCCGGCGGAGCGTTGCGGGGTGATCAGGCCGGCCTCGTCGAGGCTGCGCAGGAAGCCTTGGGTGGTGCCGAGCATGTCGGCGGCCCGGCCCATGGTGTAGCCGGGGTAGTGCTCGTCGTCGAACTTGTCGGCCCCGCTGGGCGTGGCCGGTCCTTCTTGGTCAGGGATCATTCCACCTCCACATCACGAAGGACCCCGGGTGCCGCATGCGGCACCCGGGGTCCTCAAGGGTTTTAGGTTTTCATCATTGTCAACCGACGTGACCGTCGGCGTCCTGCACCCGCGTCCGGCGGAAAGCCGGATCCCGCGGGGATCGCTCATTCGTAACCGAGCACCACCTCCGAACTCGATGGGACTGCGGCACCCGCGCGGCGCTACCTGGCCGCTGCGGGCGATCCAATGATGTTCCCGTTCCCTTCTTTCCTGTGTTTTCCACTTACTCGGTACTGCTACTTCACCTGCTGCGAACGTCACCGCGGGGAACCCTTCCACTGATCGGTCCCAGCACACTGACGCCGCTGGTCACTGCCCGGAGCCCCGTTCACTGATCGGCTCCGGCCACCTGACCGGTCCTGCAACTGCACTAACACACAACAACAACCACTGCTGATACTGCTGATCTTCGCGGGCGCACACGCTCCGCCCGCGTCCTGCACTACCGCTCCGGGGCCGGTACTACCTGGGCCGAACCTCTTCACCACCCGGTCCCGGGGTACTGCTCCCGGTCACCAGCCGGAACCTGTTCCTTGATCGGCTCCGTGCTGCCTGACCGTCTTGTCTCACCTCGCGGGTAGTTACGTTCTCTCCCGCGCCTGCTTGACGTTGTCTCTCTCGTACGTGGAGAACATTACACACACTCGTCGTTGAATGTCTACCCCAGTCGCCATAGATTTTCGGGGGAGCGGCGGACAGATAGCGGAGCGAAGGGGCGCACGAGCATGAGTGACGAGGTCACGCACGATCCGCTCGGTGATCGGTACGGCCTGGTCGGGGTGCGCGACCTGAGCGAGTACGCCGAAGCCCTGACGCGGTTGGTGGAGCGGGGGCGGCAGGAGCGGTGGGTGGCGATGCTGTCGGAGGCCGAGGCCTATGCGGCGGCGGAGCTGCTCGGGCAGTTCGCGCAGCTGGATCCGTCAGGTGAGTTGAACCGGCTGGCCGCCTCCCTGGCCAGCCGCCTCTACAGCCGCCTCGGCGCCTAAAGGCCAGACATTCGCGGGTTGGGTGCTCCGGGATAGCACCCAAAGGTGCCCGGTCGCGGCGGATCAGCGGCCGGGCAACGCCACGCGGGTGCCGGACATGCGACCGCCGACGGTCGGTCTCGCGGCAGGGCGCCGCGGTCGCGGCGCGCAGATCGCGCCCGAGGCTGGCGGCGGCTCGTCGGCCGCACGGCGGGTGGCCCAGAGCGAGGATGAGGTGGCCCTGGGCCACCCACCGCGGACCTGGCTTACGGGGCGGAGGAGGTGTCGGCGCCGTCGACGATGTGGATCGGGCGATGTCGATCTGGGAGACGTCCATCGTGCGCAGCGCCGCGAATGATCAGCCCGGCTGCGACCGTGGCAACCGTCTCTGAGAACTGTGGAGGTGGCGCTGCCGGCCGACTGCTTGACCGGCAGCGCCCTCGCGCGCCGCCCGTGCGACGCGTGGTCCTCGCCGCCGCTCATGGCTCCGTGCGGTTTCCGTCGGCTACTTCCTAAGTTCGGTTGCCTTGCGGTGTGCCGCCGCGGCGGAGGCAGCTGCGAGCGTGCTGCCTTCGGCGGCCAGGGCGTCCAGCACGAGCGCGCGGCGCTCGTGCCAGGCGGCCCAGGTGTCCGGCGCGGCGGCGGTACCTGGGCGGGTCAGGTGCAGCGCGCCGAGCTCACTCAAGGTGTTCGTCGCTTTTCCTTCCTCGTGCGCGGGTGTTTCGTACCCATTCAGAGTGGCTGGCGGCCTCGGGGTTCGCTTCGGAAGAACTACGGAAGAGTTACGTACGCAGCGTCAGTGGGGGTATAAGCCCCGTGCGTGTGGATCAGGCCGATCCGGCGCGGAGATCGGCACGGCGCTGGGGATGAGCAAGAAGCGGGGCCTGAGCCTGGCACCGGAAGAAGATCGCCGACCCCGTCGCCGGCGGCAAGGGCGGTCACGGTGGCGCCGGAGGAGACGGCGGTTTCGGTGGTGTCATGAGCTTGTCGTAGATGCGGGTGAGGTGCTGTTCGATGGTGCGGGGGCTGAGGAACAGCCGTTCGGCGATGTCGGGGTTGGTGTGGCCGTTCTGGACGAGGTGGGCGATCTGGGCTTCTTGGGCGGTGAGGTCACTGCTGGTCTCGGTGGCGTGGGTGCGGATGGTTTCGCCAGTCGCTTCCAGCTCGCGGGCGGCGCGCTCGGCGAAGCCGGCCATGCCCATCGTCGAGTACAGGTCGTGCGCGGTGCGCAGCTGGTCGCGGGCGTCGCCACGGCGGCGTTCCCGGTGCAGCCATTCGCCGTAGAGCAGGTGCGCCCGGGCCAGCTCGGGCCGGCGGCGGGTGCGGGCGAGATGGTCGATGGCGTCGCGGTAGGCGTCCTCCGCGGCCGGCCCGTCGGCGAGCAGCGCGCGCGTGCGCGCCTCCACGCCGAGCGCCCAGTCGGTGCCAGTGGCGCACAGCAGCGGCGAGAACCAGGCCCAGATGTCGGTGGCGAGCTCGCGCCCCCCGGCTCGGACGGCCGCCTCGATCACCTCGGCCCCACCCCACTGGGACAGGAACCGCTGGTCCGGGTAGTCGTAGTCCATGAGCTGCCGGCCTGCCCTCAAGGCGTCCTCGTAGTGGCCGAGCCCGTTGTAGAGCACCACGCTCGCCCACGCCGTCGCAGTCAGCGCAATGCGCTCGCCCCGCGCGACCGCGCCCGCGACGGCTGACTCGCTCAGGGTGTGGAACTCGGCCTCCCGCCCCTGCCAGGCCCTGAGCAGCAGGCCCCCGTAAGGGGCAATCTGGCTCCCTGTCGCCTCTGCGACCGCCTCGCATTCCGTGTGCAACGGCTCGGCCTCGGTCAGCTCGCCGGCAAACACGCGCCCGCACATGTGCGATTGCAGGGCGAGGGGGAGCCCGGCGAGCGTGCCGGTATCGCGGGCGATCTGAATGTGCCGGCGAGTGATCACGTCGTACGTCTCGTCATCCCACAGGTTTTGGGCGGCGAAAATGGCCAGCCATGTCCAGCGAAACACGTCCTCAGAAGCGATATCCGGGCTGCGGAACGCGTTCAGGGCCTGCTGCAACGGCACCACTGCGGCCGCGTACCCCTCCACAAGCTGCGCTGCCAGGCCGTCGAGCAGGCGGTCGAGCGGGCGTGGCGGCTCCGGTGCTGGAGGCGCGCCATGCGCAGCCTTCGCCGCCTCCCGAATTCTCTCGCCGTTGCCGGCGAAAATTGCTGCTTCTAGTGCGTGGAGGTAGGTTTCGCGGGCCAGCCGTACATCGAGCGGCGCGAGCCGTGCGGCGGCCCTCAGCAGCAGCGGCGGAGCGTCGCGTCCGTGACTGAGGGCCAACGCGATCTGGGCGCGCAGCAGCTCGCACCGGGCGCGGCGGAATTCGTCGGGCGGCCCCGACTCGGTGACGCCCAGCAGGTCTAGCGCGGCGTCGAGCGCGCCGGCCTGGTGCTTGGCCTGCGCGGCGGCGAGTGCTCGCTCGGCGCGCAGGACCGGGCCGAGGGTCAGTTCGGTGGCCCGTTCCAGGAACGCCGCGGCCGCGGCCACGCCCCCGCGGGCCTGGGCCCGCCCCGCCGAGCGTTCCAGTTCGGCCGCGACCTCCTCGTCGGGCCCCGCGGCCGCGTGGGCGCGGTGCCACGCCCGTCGATCCGGTTCCCCCTCCGGGTCGGTGACCGCGCCCAGCGCGGCGTGCACGCGGCGCCGATCCTCCGGAGAGGCGCCCCGGTAGACGGTCGAGCGCACCAGCGGATGCCGGAACCACACCCGCGGACCGAACGTGACCAGGCCCGTCTCCTCCGCCGGCGCCGCCGCTGCGATTCCGGTGCCGAGGCGCTCGGCCGCGCGCCACAACAGCACCGGCTCGCCACTCTGCTCGGCGGCCGCGACCAGCAGCAGCAACCGCGTCTCGGGCGGCAGCAGCGCCAGCCGCCGGTGGAAACTCTCCTCGACCCGGCTCGGTAGCCCCTTGATGCTCGGCAGCCCGAACCCACCCGCCAGCTCGGCCAGGCTCAGCCCGCTTGGAAGCTCCAACAGCGCCAGCGGATTGCCCCGTGTCTCGGCCAGGAGCCGGTCCCGCACCTGCGGGTCCAGCGGTCCTTGCAGCGCCGAGTCCAGCAACTCCCGCGCGTCCTCGTCGCGAAGACCACCGATCACCAGCTCCGGAAGCCCCGTCAGCTCTCCGGTCTCGTGCGACTCTCGCAGGGCGAAGACCACGCCCACCGACTCGGCCGACAGCCGCCGCGCCACGAACGCCAGCGTCTGCACCGAGGCCTGATCCAGCCACTGCGCGTCGTCCACCAGGCACATCAGCGGCCGCCTGCGGGCGGCCTCCGCCAGCAGGCTCAGCACGGCCAACCCGACCAGGAACCGATCCGGCGGGCTCGCGCTGGTGCCCAGCCCCAGAACCGTTTCCAGCGCGACCCGCTGCGGGTCCGGCAACCACGCCAGCCGATCCAGCATCGGCGCGCACACCTGGTGCAGGCCCGCGAAGGCCAGCTCCGTCTCCGACTCGATTCCGGCCGCGCGCACCACCCGACACCCCCTGGCGACCTCGGCGACGTACTCCAGCAAGGCCGTCTTGCCCACACCCGGCTCGCCGCGCACCACCAGGACCCGGCTCTGGCCCGCCCGCACGGCGTCGACCAACCGGTCGAACTCAACCCGCTCGCTGTGTCGGTTTCGCAGCATCTCGCACCACCGCCCCCAGCTCCTCCGCCACCACGCCGGCCTGATCAGACAGACCCCGGGGCGACCTCAGTGGGCCCTTGAATATAACTCCGCCCATCGCGTTCACACCGTGCGCTGTCGTGCGTTATCCGGCTACAAATCCCTGTTCCGCGTCCTGCGCCTGGTCAGCACCGTCGTACCGTCCGCGGCGACCCGCGTGATCGAGCGAAACCCGAACCGACAGCGTGACCAGCACCGTCCACCCGGCCATCACCGATGAGTCGCCGCCGCGGGCTGCAGCGCTACGGCCGTCCGCCGCGGCTGTTGGCGCTGGTGATCATGATCTGGGTGACCCCGCCGCCGGTGACGATGCTGGCCAGCGCATGCCCGCCCCCGTGGAACACGGTGCCCACCACGTTCGCGCGGTCCATCAGCAAGTCCCGAGAGCCAACCATCAACACACGTCGCCGCCGACACCGCGGTGGCGAACAACCCGGTCACCAGCACCAGGCCCCACCCCGGCGCCGCGATCGTCTCTTTGAGCGGCCGAAAACGCCCTCACCGCCGGCCATCAGCGGGCCCCGATCCCCGGCATGAGCTCCTGCGCGAGTGGAGATGTGCGTGCGGGCATCGTCGGTCCCCCTCCAGATCTGACTCGGGATCCCGGACAACTCGGCATACATCGCGCGGGTCGATGATTCCCCGAGCCTGATTCGGGAAATCGTCCGAGAGGCAGCCAAGAAAGCCGCGCTGAGCTGGCTGGGCAACTAGCGACCAGTGGGCGGCGTCCCAAGATGGAGAGCGCGGGCTGCAGCAAGTCGGACGCTGGCACATTCACGCGCTACTGAAACGACGATGGCCCGCCGTGTCCGGCGGGCCATCGTGCCACCGGTGAGCGGACGGTCAGGCGACGGGGACCCAGGTGAACCGGCCGTCGGGTCGGCGTTCGGCGCGTCCGAAGACCACATCGCCAAAGTGGTTGCCGTAGCCGATGGTGTCGGGACGGCTCAGCTCGTCGACCAGGCGGCGGCGCTGCTCGGTGGCTTCGGCCGGGTCATGGTCGAGCGCGCAGCCCCATTCGGGGTGGGTGACCTGGATCGGCGCGTGCATTGCGTCGCCGAACGCGATGAGGCGCCGGTCGCCGCCGGTGATGGTGTACGTGGCGTGGCCGAATGTGTGTCCGACCGAGAACGAGACCCGCACGCCGGGGAAGATCTCCTCGCCGTCCTCGGCGGTACGGACGCGGGGTGCGAAGGCGGCCAGACGTTCCTCGGTCGCCCCGGCCTCGGCGGCCAGGTCGCGCCGCTCCCACTCGGGTGCCGCGACGAAGTGGGTGGCGTGCGCGAACGGCGGCGCATCGGTGCCAGGCTCGGTGCTCCAGGCCCAGCCCAGGTGGTCGAGGTGCAGGTGGGTGATGGCGACGGCCTCGATCTGGCTCGGATCGCGGCCCAGCCGCCGCAGCCCGTCCAGCAGCTCACCGCCGTAGATGCTGCCAATCGTCGGGTTGGCCGGGTCGTCGGGATAGGACTCGGGTCCGAACCCGGTGTCGATGAGCAGCGCCCGGTCACCCCGCTCGACCAGCAGCCCGCCGATGGCTGCGGGCAGGAAGCCGCCGTCGTCCAGATGATCGCGGTTGGCCGCCCAGTCCGCGTCGGTGGTGCCGGTCAGCCAGCCGCGCGGTTTGCACAGGCACAGCCCGTCCGGGACGTAGGTGATCTTCAGCTCGCCCAGTTGGAGCGAACGAACGCGCGGTGCACTGGTCAGCCGTGTGCGGTCGAACTCGGTCGTCGTGGCCATGGTCCTGCCTCGTGCTCGGAAAGGTGCCGCCAGGCGGCGGTACGAGATAAAGTTACAACTAGAACAGTACTAGTTGCAATAATATGAGCTATGGTCAAAGCTGTATGGGCTGGTCAACTGCCTGGCCGAAAGGCTGGGTGGGTCGCGTCCTTGGGGTGCGCAGTCCTTCCACGCGCCGCGGGAAGGGCTATCCCGTCGTCGCCACCAGGGCCGGCCGCTGTTGCTCGACATTCCCAGTAAGTCCGACAAATGCCAGAAACGGAGAACCGCGATGAAGCACATCAAGCTGGGGGACCTGGACGTCTCCCGTATCGGTCTGGGCGTGTTATCGATGTCTTACGCCTACACGGGGGCCGGCACGGACGACGCCGAGTCGATCCGCACCATCCATCGGGCCCTGGACCTGGGAGTCACTTTCCTCGACACCGCTGAGGTCTACGGCCCGTACATCAATGAGGAGCTCTTAGGCAAAGCGCTCAAGGGCCGCCGGGACCAGGCCGTGGTGGCGACGAAGTTCGGCATGATCTCGCATGCGCGCGGCGGAGCAGGAGAACTCGACAGCAGCCCGGCCAACATCCGCACCGCCGTCGAGGGCTCGCTTAAGCGGCTGGGCACCGACTACATCGACCTGTACTACCAGCACCGAGTCGACCCGAACACACCCATCGAGGACACCGTCGGGACGATGGGCGAACTGGTCGCCGAGGGCAAGATTCGCCACATCGGACTGTCCGAGGCCGGACTGGAGACGATCCGCCGTGCCCACGCCGTGCGCCCCATCGCTGCCGTCCAGTCGGAGTACTCCCTATGGGCCCGGCACCCGGAGGAACGGGTGCTACCCCTGCTGCGCGAGCTGAACATCGGCTTCGTTCCCTACTCACCCCTGGGACGCGGCTTCCTCACCGGACAGATCCGCTCGACCAGCCACTTCGACGACACCGACCTGCGTAAGAACAACCCGCGCTTCACCGGCGAGAACTTCCAGCGCAATCTGCGTATCGCAGACGAGGTCCAAGCCATTGCCGCCGAAGCGAGTGTCACCCCGGCACAGATCGCGCTGGCCTGGCTGCTGAGCCGGGGCGACAACATCGCCCCCATCCCCGGCACCAAACGCGTGGCACGCGTTGAGGAGAACACCGCCGCCGACGCCCTCGAATTGACTGCGGAACAGATCGAGAAGCTCGACAACCTTCCCCCAGCCGTCGGTGATACCCACGACGAAGCTGCCTTGCGCCTGCTGGAGCGTTGACCCCAGCCCCGGCTACCCGGGGCGGAGATATATAAAGTTACAACTGGAACAGTTTTACTTGCAATCATACAAGTGGTAGTAAACTTGTGTCGTGGCCACCAAGCGCGAGACCCGAGTCCAAGCCGACCGCCTGCTGTGCGGGCTGGTCAACGGCCTGGCCAATAACATCGAAGCCCACGTTCGGGTCCGGGCGGCCACTCTCGGCCTGACCGCCTCACAAGGCACCGCGCTTGCCGAGCTGACCCGCCCGCTGACCCTACGCGAACTCGCCGAACGGATGAGCTGCGAGCCCTCCAACGTCACCTTCGTCGCTGATCGCCTCGAAGAGCAGGGCTACCTCGAACGCCATCCCCACCCCGACGACCGCCGCGCCAAGCAGCTCGTCCTGACCCCCAAAGGCACCGAACTCCGCGGACGCCTCCTCGACCTGCTCTCCGAGGGCTCCCCCCGACCCCCCTGTCCGCCGAAGAGAAGGACGTCCTGCAGCAGCTCCTCACCCGCGCCCTCATCCGCTGACCCGCCCCAACGGGCGTTCACGGAGGCGTCTGCACCGGTCGCGAACCTGCACTCACCGACGAGCCGGTGCACCAGCGTTCCACAGCACCAATTCGCGTTCGGCGATCGGCCGGCGCAGCTGGTACCAGGCGTCCGGCCATGTCCCCAGCGCTCGGGATCGTCCGCGCCGGCGGGCAGGCGGCTGACGCGCATCCCCGTGTGCTCGTTGACGCCGAACGGCTCGGTCAGGGTCTCCTTGAAGTGGGTGACCGCGTCGGCGTAGCGCGCGCGATGGCACGCGATGCCCGTGCCGCCGCTACGACGTGACCGAGGTGGTTGAACACGGGGGCAGCGACGGCGCGTGCGGACGGTTGGGATTCTCCGCGAGGTTGTACCCGCAGCCTTCATCACGGATGCGTCCCAGTTCCTCCATCAGGTCGTCGGCACTGGTCAGGGTGGAAGCTTGAGCTTGGGGGGCGCGGGTCGCGTCGGTGAAGGGCGCCGAGCCACCACTGCCGATCTCCTGTGATACGACTTCGACAAGCGCCGCATCATCCTCGCTCGGCACGCCGACGGCGAGTCCATCCGCACCATCGCCCACGCCACCAAGGTGTCCATCGGCACCGTCCACACCGTCATCGCCGAGCAGCGCACCGCCAACGGCTGATCACCGCTGGTCAGCCATATCCGCCCGACTTTCGGCGAGTTACTAGGCGGGCTCCGAGCCGCGGTGGCGTTCGAGAGGGCCAACTGAAGCGTTGAGTCACATCTCTATGGTTATCGGAATGCTGGCCACTGCACGGTGATCAGGCCAGTGACGAAGATCCCGTGCTCGCTGGTCTGGGTGGCGAAGTCCAGTTCGACCCGGGTCGTGGTCTGTCGGAGCCGGTGGGTTTCTCGGAAGCCGTAGCGCAGGTCTCGTAGCCACGCCGTCGTGATCTCCTCTGCCACGAGGGTGGGTGTGGCGTCGCGGTGCGCGGTGCAGGCGGCGATGAGGAGCTGATTGGGGTCGGCGGTCTTGGTGATGGTGCCGTCAGCCAGCGATGAGCAGGTGTAGATCAGGTAGTAGTCGAAGTCCAGTGTCATACCGTCGAGGTTGTCGCCCGCACTGGCTAACGCTGAGGACATGATCAAGGTTTTGACGTCCTCGAATAGTTCCACAGCGCTCATCTACGGAGTATGTCGTGATCACCGGCTGCCGTGAGGGGCTGGTTGGGACGATATGAGGCGGTGCGGGCGGTCTTGTTCTGATCCGGCGTCGGAGCACGGAGCTCGTGCTCGGCCAGGCGCACAACCGGCCCGGCGGGGCACGAGGTGCTCCTTGCCAAGTGCGCGCCAGCGCGCCTGCAGCTGCATCAGCATGCCTGTGATGGTTTGCCGGGCTTCTTGCTCTCGCGCCAGGCAAGGGTGGCCGGTGGCGCACTGGCTGCGGCCTGCTGTCCCACCGTGGCCGGAGTCATCAGCTGGCGGACCTCGCCACGGGCGTTGGAGGTGAGGGTGCGGCGGCGTGAGCGAGGAGATAGACCTTGCTGGCTACCCGGCTCATCTGTCCGCCCGCCTGGAAACCGAGTCCAGCGCTGAAGTCCACGAATCGCACCGCGATGCGGTCGGATAGCTGGGTGAGGTCGATCAATACGGCCTCGCCCTTGCGGTAGGCCTCGCCGATTGCGCGGGCGTCGCCGAAGCTCAGCGGCGTGAACCGGTGCTGAGGAACATCGAGAGCGGCGTCGTGGTCGCCGTTCCGTTCCGGTTCGACAGCGGTCACCGCGGTGGCTTGCCGGGCGGCTGCTTCGAACGTGGGGTCGCCGTAGTACTCGCCGAAAATCGGGCGGATATCGCTGAGTAGGCTCCTGACCAGGGAATCTGGGGTACTGGTGGGAGGTCGCGTTTGGCGACGCAGGTGTTCGCGGACGAGGAGCTGGAGCGTCTGCGGGGGTTCCCAGAGATCGGCCGGGACGAGTTGTTCCGGTTCTTCACCCTGACGCCGGCGGACGTGGCGTTCGTCGATCCCGGCCGCGGGCGTGGCCCGGCGGACCGGCTTGGCCTGTCGGTGGCGCTGCGTACGTTGCCGTGGCTGGGTTTCGTGCCGGACAAGGTGTCGGCGGCACCGCCGGTGGCTGTGGCCAGGCTGGCCGATCAGCTCGACATCGATCCGGACGCTCTGCGGTCCTACGGCCGGCGCGCGAAGACCCGGACCGAGCATCTGCGGCTCGTCGCTGCGTATCTGAGCTGGCGACTGCCGACAACGTTGGAGCTCAAGGAGCTGGACGAGTTCCTGCTGGCGCGGGCGCTGGAACACGACTCGCCGACGTTGCTGTTCCGGCTGGCGTGCGAGTACCTGATCTCGGCACGGGTGATCCGGCCGGGCCCGGTGACGTGGTCGAGCGGGTCGCGCACGCCCGTGCCGCGGCGCGGCGGGAGACGTTCGACCGGCTGGCACACGAGTTCACCGAGACGCGGTGCGCCGCGCTGGACGGGCTGCTGGTCACCGACCCGGAGGTGCGCACGACGCGGTTGCGGTGGCTGGCCACCGGGCCGGTCGAGGCCTCGCCCGCGGCGGTGAAGGCCGAGGTCGCGAAGCTGGAGTTCCTGCGCGCGCTGGGCGCGGACAGCCTGGACTTGTCGGTGCTGCCCGCGGAGCGGCGCCGTTTCCTGGCCACGGTCGGGCGCCGGCTGACCGCGCAAGCGCGGGAACGGCGCGATCCGCAGCGCCGCTACCCGATCCTGCTGACGCTGCTGGCCCAGTCGGCGACCGACGTGCTCGACGAGGTTGTGCAGCTGTTCGACCAGGCCATCTCGGCGCGGGAGAGCAAGGCTGAACGCAAGATGCGCGACGCGTTGGCCGAACGCGGTAAGGCTGGCGAGGACCGGCAGGCGCTGCTGGACGACCTTCTGACCATCCTCACCGACACCGGAATCCCAGACGACCAGATCGGCGGGCTGATCCGGGGCGAGCGGATCGGGTGGCCACGCCTGCGGTCGGCGGTCGCGCAGGCCGCGCCGCGGCTGCCGCGTGATCACGGGCATCTTGCCGCGCTCGACGGCTCCTACGGGTATTTGCGGCAGTTCACTCCACAGGTGCTGGACACCGTGCGGTTCGGCGGCGGCACCGTCGCGACGGACCTGCTTGCGGCAGTGGAGATTCTGCGCGAGCTCAACGCCACCGGCGCCCGACGGGTTCCGGACGACGCACCCACCGGCTTCGTGCCGACACGGTGGCGCGGCTACCTGGACACCGCGGCGAAGTCCGGCAACACCAGTGCTTACCGGCACTACTGGGAGCTGTGCACGCTGCTGGCGTTGCGCGACGGCCTGCACACGGGGGACGTGTTCGTGCCGGGCTCGCGCCGCTACTCCGACCCGGCCGCCTACCTGCTCACCCCGAACAAGTGGGCCGACCAGCGAGCGGAGTTCTGCCGGCTGGTCGGCAAACCCACCGACCCGGCGCGGGCGCTGGCCGACGCGACCGACGAACTGGGCGCGGCACTCGGCGAACTGGAGGAAGTCTTGGCCGCCGGGGACGGCCCGGTGCGCCTGGACGACGACGGCGACCTAGTGATCTCCCCGCTGACCGCCGAGGACGTTCCGGCCGAGGCGACCGCGTTGAAGGCGGAGCTGACCGAGATGCTGCCGTTCGCGCCGATCGTGTCGCTGCTGATCGAGCTGGACAAACGCACCGGCTACCTGGACTGCTTCACCCACGCCGGTGCCAAGCAGACCCGCACCCCGGAGCTGAAGCGGAACCTGATCGCGGTGGTGATCAGTAACTCCACCAACCTCGGCCTGACCCGGATGGCCGACGCTTGCGGCATCTCCTACGACGTGCTCGCCTGGACCGCCGAGTGGTACGTGCGGGAGGAGACGCTGCGCGCGGCGAACCTCGCGATCATCGACTACCACGGCAAACTGCCGCTGACCCCGGTGTTCGGTACCGGCACCCTGTCCTCATCGGATGGTCAGCGGTTCCCCACCCGCGGCAAGTCGGTCACGGCCAGGGCATTGAGCAGGTACTTCGCGAACGAGGGACTGTCTACGTACACGCACGTGACCGACCAGCACACCACCTACGGCACGAAGATCATCGTCGCCACGAAACGCGAGGCCCACTACGTCCTCGACGAGATCCTGGGCAACGCGACCGACATTCCCATCGCTGAGCACGCGACGGACACTCACGGTGTCACGCTGGTCAACTTTGGCCTGTTCGACCTGCTCGGGTTGCAGCTGTCCCCGCGGATCCGGGACCTGGGCAAGATCACCCTCTACCGCACCGGGTCGCGGGCGCAGGTCCAAGCCGAGTTCCCACACACCGGGCCGCTGCTGACCCGCAAGCTCAACACCGACCTGATCGCCGAGCACTACGACGACCTGCTCCGGCTCGCCGGGTCGCTGAAGTTCGGGCACGCCACCGCCTCCCTGCTGGTCGGCAAGCTGTCCGCGTCCGGCCGGCAGAACGCGCTGGCGGCGGCGCTGAAGGAGTACGGGGCGCTGCGGCGCACCATCTACGCCGCCCGCTACCTCGCCGACCCGACCTACCGGCGCAAGATCTCCCGGCAGCTGAACAAGGGCGAGTCCCTGCACGCCTTGAAACGAGACCTGCTCTACGCCCACGAGGGCACCGTCCGGGCACGACACCTAGAGCACGTCTGACAAAGCCTTGGTCCAGGTGATCACGGCGTGGAGGAGTACGGCGGAGCGGTAGACGATGGCCAGCTTGTCGAAGCGGGTGGCCAAGCCACGCCATTGTTTGAGCAGGTTGAAGCCGCGCTCGACGACGTTGCGGCCGCGGTAGTCGAGGACATCGAACGCTGGTGGGCGGCCGCCGCGTGAACCCCGGCGTGTGCGGTGCCCGACCTGATCGGCAGGTTCGGGGATGACGGCGGTGATGCCGCGGGTGCGCAAGTGCCCGCGGATCGCTCGCGAGGAGTAGGCCTTGTCGCCCCGGACCCGGTCGGGACGAGTACGTGCCCGACCACGCCCAGCCCGACGGATCCGCAGGTGCCGCATCAGGTGCGGAAACATCGGTGCGTCGCCGGCCTGACCGGGACCGACCAACGTCACCAGTGGTCGGCCGTTCCCGTCGACGAGGTGGTGGACCTTCGTGCTCCAGCCGCCGCGCGAGCGGCCGATCGCATGATCAGGCGGCTCGGCGAGCAGATCCGTGTAGTTCGACCCAGCCCCCTGTGACACGCCTGATGTTGGTGGCGTGCTGATGCGCCCGCGCGATCGTGGAATCCACCGACACCGCCCAATCCACCATCCCGGCCGCATCCGCAGCGGTCAGCAGCCGCTGCAACACGGTGTCCCACGTGCCGTCACCGGCCATGCGACGGTGCCAGGTCCAGATCGTCTGCCACGGACCGAACACCGCCGGCACATCCCGCCACGCGATCCCGCACCGATACCGGTAGATGATCCCTTCCACCATCGCCCGCGCGTCCGAAAACGGACGACCCCGCTTACCGGTACGCACCGGCAACAGATCCTCGATCAACACCCACTGCTCATCCGACAGCAACTCAAACCGCGACACGACCGACAGCATCCCAGCCGCCACACACGACGTTTGTCAGACACGCCCTAGAGGCCCAGACCGAGCAAGCGTGGTGCTTGACGCTGGTCACCAACGCAGTCGTCGCGTGGACGACGGAGTACTACGGCCTTGCCGTGGAGTCGATGCGCACCGCGGGACGGCGCATCGACGACGAAGTCCTGGCCCACATCTCCGCGGCCCACAGCGAGAACATCAACTTCTTCGGCTCCATCGACGTCGACATCGAAGGCGAGCTCGCCCAGCTCGGCCCGACCGGCTACCGGCCGCTACGTGTGCGCGACACCTTGTTTTGACCTGACGGCGCGAGCAGGAACGCGGCACTCGTCAACGTGACTCGATACGATCGGCGTGGCGGTCATTGGCCGAGCGCCATGCCTTCACCATGAGCTCGCCGCCGTGGCCTTCGCTCTCTTCGATGATCAGCTCGCTGCCGGGCCAGGCACGGTGCAGCAACCAGGGGATGACCGCCGGGCCGCTGACGTCGCGCCGACCGTGGATGAGGGTGGCTGGGATGCCACGCAGGCGATCCATTCGCTGCAGAATCGGCGGATTCAGGAACGCGTCGTTGGCCCAGTAGTGCGTGACGAGCGTGGCGAAAACACGGAGATCATCGCTCCAGCCGGTGCGTGGCTGGACATGGCCAGAGCCGATCGAGATGTGGTGATCTTCCCAGTCCATCCACGCTCGGGACGTCGCGTCACGAACCTCAGGGTCGGCGTCGGTCATCAAACGGGCGTATGCCTCGACGAGACGGCCCTCGTGTCGGCGATAACCGATGCCCGCCTGCTCGGCATGCGTCGCCAGCCGGTCCCACGCTTCGGGGTAAACAGCCCCGACTGTCTCGGTGATCCAGTCCACCTGAAACCGGTCGGTCGTGGTGACTGCAATGAGAACAAGGCCCAGCACCCTTTCCGGATGATCCTGGGCGTAGGCAAGGGTGAGCGTAGAACCCCACGACACACCGTTGAGCAGCCACTCGCCGACGTGAAGATGCTCCCTGACCCGTTCGATGTCAGCAACAAGATCGGACGTGGTGTTGTCTTCCAGCCGGTAGCCGGCCGTCGTCACAAGCGGCCTTGAACGTCCGCAGCCTCGCTGGTCCAGACCGATGATGCGGAACCGCTCCGGATCGAGTTTGTTCCGGTATTTGCCGGTGCCGAGCCCCCCACCCGGGCCTCCGTGCAAGTACAGAGCAGGGATCCCGTCAGGGTTCCCCGACTCCTCCCAGTAGATCTCATGCCCGCCACCAACCGGAAGAAGTCCGGAGGACCGCACCTTCACGTCATCGATCACGAGCGACGACACTAGCCGAAACGACCGGCGCCCGTCCGGCGCTGACCGCGGCGATCGACTACATGCGGACCGGGGACATGCTCACTGTCCAGGAGGTCGACCGGCTCGGCCGCAACCTCATCGAGGGCCTGCTCGTGCTCAACGACCTGTTCTCCCGCGGCATCGCCGTCAAGGTCCTCGAGGGCATCGCCGCCGGCGAGCACACCGAGCGCAACCTCATCCTGGACATGGCACTGGCGTTGGCCGAGGACCGCCGCCGCGACATCGTCCGCAAAACCCGCAACGGCCTCGACTCCGCCCGCGCCCGCGGCCGCACTGGCGGCCGACCAGGCGTCGTCGACGCCGACAAACGCCGCATCGTCCTCGCCCGCCACGCCGACGGCGAGTCCATCCGCACTATCGCCCGCGCCACCAAGCTGTCCATCGGCACAGCCCACAGTGTCATCGCTGAGCAGCGCGCTACCAGCGGCTGATCACCGCTGGTCAGGCATATCCGCCAGATTTTCGGCAAGTTCTACGGCGACCCCTACGGTACCCGCGCGCCGCGGGCCTCGACATCCGCGCGCGGCCGCAGGCCCTGGGGCGGCTGGTAGCCCTCCCGCTTGTGCGAGCGCGGCGCCTCCTCGTCACCGACCGGCAGTGCGGGCGGGACTCCCCGGCCGGACGCGATCCGCTCCAGCTCCGACCAGGGCATCGGGGGGTTGTTGAAGGCCATCGACCGCTCCCACTACGTCTTCGCCGTGGGGAGCCGGCAACTAGGTTCTGTCTCGAACGCGTGTTCGTATGCTCTGCCTGACGAGCGCTGATCGCAACATGCCCATCGTCACTGTGACCGTGATTTTTATCTGTCACTTGTGAGCGGTATCTGTCACCAGCTCAGGATTCGCTCGGCCGGCCGCCGCGTAGCCGCGTGGTCGCGGGTTGGCCTCGTTGAGGCGCGGCTGCCTGGTACGGGTCGAGATCACCATGTGGCACCGCTGGGGGGGCGATGCGTGCGGTGGCGTTCCATCTGGTGGGGCGGCCGGACCGCTCGCTGCTGAACCGTCCGGCCACCGCTAGAGGACCTACCCAGCTGGTCCGGACCCTCAATCGTTCTACGCGGAGTTGTCGACCGAGCCTCGACGATCACCGCGGGATGTGTCAGGTCATGGTCACGATGGCGCCGAGCTCGGTGGCGTGGATGGTGGTGTTGTCGAAGAAGGTGCGGATGAGCGGTCAGCCGCATCCGTCAAACGGGCGGCGGGGTGCACAGCCACAGGCGCAGGGTCGGGAAGTACCGGTGTTGCGGCTGGTCAGCCGGGAATGCTGCGGGGGTGTTGACCGTAGGTGTTGCGTTCCCCGATCCGGCCGTCCTTGTTGCGGATGAAGTTTATCGCGGCCTTTGGTCTGGGCCGCCTTCTTTGTGTCGTGGATGTTCGCTGCCCGGCGGCTGCCCTCGACCTTGTTTTTCTACTGCGGGTTTTCGAAGTAGGTCTCGATGTCACCCTTCACGGCTGGTGCTCCTCTCCCCGGTCACCGGCGCACCGGTATCGAGCAGTACCCGCAGGCACCCGAGGGTGAACATCGACAACGCCGTGACCAGCCCCGACCACCGCAACGCCGCGAAGCCCCACCGGGACGGCCATGGCCCGGACCGGTGTACGCGCGGAGCTACAGCTCGCGGCGGTGGTCGACAAGCCAGGCGGCGACCTCGTGCAGTTTCATGTTGCTGGCCTGCGACGACTCGACGAGCATCCGGAACGCCTGGACGGCGTCGAGATCGTGGCGCTCCATGAGAATGCCCTTGGCCATGCCGATCACGCCACGGGAATCGATCGCGACGTGCAGCTGCGCTTCGGTCTGGGCTCCGACGAGCGCGATCGCGGCGTGGCTTGCGAACACGAGACCGTCCTGCTCAGTTCGTTCGCTGAACGCGTCGACCCGGGAGGAACAGAGGTACAGGGCACCGAGGGTGGTCTCGGTGACGAACAGCCGGTAGGCCAGCATCGACCGGATACCCGTCTGCGCGGCTTCGGGCGCGAAAGCCGGCCAGCGTCGCTCGTCGGACAGGTTGCCGGTGCGGAAGATTTCGTGCTGGGCGATCGCGTCGAGGCACGGGCCCTGGCCGGTGCGGCTCTGAATCTCGTCGACCGTGGCCACGAGCTCGGAGGTAGGGGCCACGGTGCGGATCCGGCCGTCCTGGACCAGGGAGATCCCGGCGTACTCGGCGCCGGCCACGTGATCCACCGCGGCCTTCACGATCGCCGCGAGGGTCGTCTCGACGTCCGGCTCGGCCTGCAGGGTGCGCGCGATCGCGCCGAGCACGCTGCTCAAGCTCGCGGACGCGAGGCTGTCGGAATAAACCACAGACGTCTCCTCCTACGCCGACGGTTGAGCGCTCACTGTATCTAGGTGCCCAACAGCTCGCCCCGTGTACCGCCGCGCTAGTCAACGCCCGCGCGGCCGGACGTCACGGGCCTCGGAGCTCCTGCGCGGGGCGATTCGGAACGCCGGCGCGGGGCGTTCGGTGACAAGAGTCGTTCACATCCGGTGACAACTTCGGCTCACAAACGGAGGGCCCCGCAGGTGTACGTTGCCCGACGGTGACAGACAGAACTCACAGTCACAGTCACGCTGCTCTGAACGGGTGGTGGACGCGGGTGGGCATCGTCGGAACGCGGGCATGCTGCGAATGCCACA
Organism: Amycolatopsis sp. 2-15; assembly: GCF_030285625.1. Classification (NCBI taxonomy): domain Bacteria; kingdom Bacillati; phylum Actinomycetota; class Actinomycetes; order Pseudonocardiales; family Pseudonocardiaceae; genus Amycolatopsis; species Amycolatopsis carbonis. Next base: position 7,159,353 of record NZ_CP127294.1, on the reverse strand, counting down.
CCGCGGGAGGGGATGTCGAGCACCGGCAGCTGACGCGGCCCGGCCTACGGTCAGCGCAACGAGGTGAACGAGAGCAAGGGTGTGGCCGTGGCCGAGGAAGAGCAGCCGACGAAGAAGTGCTTCCAGTGCCGGAAGGCCGAACCCGGCACCGGTGGCGTGTTGTGCGTCGGCTGCCTGCACGACATCGCCACCGCGCCGCTGGCCTACGACGTCGCCTTCGCCAACGCCAAGAAGCTGTCCGGCCAGTACACGACCAGCCAGTACCGCTGAGCGATCGCGCCGCCGCCCTGATCGGCCCGAAGACGGTGAGCCGTGACACCGGCTCTGGATCTCCCGTAGCGCAGTCGCGCTGTTCAGCCGTTGCGCGTAGATCCGATACGCCTTGCGTTTCGCCGGGACGCACCGGCGGCGGCGAGCAGCGTCGGGTGGTGTGGTGAGCTGCAGGTTGTAGCCATGGCCGCGGCCGGTCGGCCCCCGCGTTGGCCTCTCGTCGGTCGAGTACTCGGTGCGCACACCACCCGGTCGCCCTCGCCGCCGATGCCGTTACCGGCGGGCGAGGCGGGCGCTAGGGCTTGACGAGGAAGATGCCGGTCACCGATCGACGCTGCCCGTTCGGTGCGAAGACCGCCACTCCGTGTCCGGTGTCGACCTCCAGGCGGTAGCCGTCGATCGTGCGCAGCACTTCGGAACCGTCGGGCCGCTGGTGCACAACGCCACTGGGCAGGCCTGTGGGATCGAGGTTGAGGAGCACGAAGGTCAACCCGGATTCGCAGGGCGCATTCCAGTAGACGATGCCGTCGGCGCCCAGGTGGTAGGGGATGACCGTGTCGAACTGGACGGTGCCCGGCTCGTCGACGTCGGAGGTGAGCAGCAGCATGCGCACCGTGCCGTCAGCTGTGGGAACGTTCATGCCTTCTGTCCCTCCGTCGGGTTGGTGCGAGCTGACTGTTCGCCCGCGCGCCCGCGGTGCCAGCCTGGGCCGCCGGTGATGGGGAGACGGAGCGGATCGTTCAACCCGTTGCACGGTCGAGGTCACCAGTCGCGCGAGTGCTGGTGGGCAGGAGCTGGGCGGGGCTCGCTGGGCGAGAAGCTCGAGCAGGCAGCTGATGCAGGGGACACCGAGCAGGGGTCAGAACGCCGCCGGCGACCGAGAAGAAGCTGGCGGCCGCCCGTTCTTGAGCTCGCGCTTGCGGGTGTCGTCGTACGCACTCGGTTGAGCGTTGATGAGGGGGTTTCAGTGGGGTGGGGTGATGAGGCGTGCGGGTGTGTGGAGGTCGCCGCGCCAGAGGTAGAGCGCGAGGAGGGGGACGGCGTCGGTGTGGATGGCGTGGGATTGGGTGGGGGTGTGGTGCAGGATCGTGCCGGGTTCGCGTGCTTTGTAGGGGGATTGGTCGGTGGACCAGCGGGCCGTGGTGAGCGGTAGGTAGACCTCGTCGGCGGGGTGCCAGTGAGGTGGGTAGTGCAGGTGGGGGCCGAGCAGCAGGACGCCGAGTGTGACCAGGCCGGCGGGGTCGATGGCTACGGGTAGCGCGGTGGCGGGGCCGAGCAGGGTGCAGTGTGCGTAGCCGCGCAGGAAGCGTTCGTTGGGTGGATTTCTGACGTATGTGTTGGTCTGCGTCCATCGCGCGGACGTCAGCGCCTGCGCCAGTCCGGTCGCGTCGTCCGTCCGCGCGATGCGGAGGGCTTTCGGCAGGTGGCGTAGGGCAGGCAGGGCGGCGCTCGGCGCCGCAGGCGCGTCCGGCGCGGTCGGGTGGGTGCTGCGCAGGTCGGCCGCGTGCTCGGGCAGGCCCTCGCTCGCCAGCCGCCGGGCCAGGTCGGTGACGAGCGCGGTCACTGCGGCAGTCGCCGGTGTGGAGTTTCCTGCGGTCACCGAGGTCATCTCCCTGCGGTCGGTGCGGCGATCCGGCTTGATCGCCGCTGGTGGCACGTTCTGCTCGCCCATACTCCCGGACGTGCGGGTGGGGTGGGCTCGGACGTCAATCGGCGGACTGGTTTCGCGACTCTATTCGTGCCGGACAAGGCTGGCTGTGGGACACCGTCGAGCACGCTGCCGCTCGCGTAGTCCGGAAAACCCGGTTTGTCACCCATGGGCTGCTCCCATGATCAACCGGGTGCGCTTGCGCCAGCGGCCCGGCGGCTGACGAGCACCCGGGTGGCGTGCCCGTCATCCCGCAAGATGTCCTTGACGTGCTGGAAGCCGTTTTTGTCCAGCAGCCGGAGCGATACCTGGTTGTCTTCGTGCACTGTGGCGTACACCTCGGCAAACCCCAGCGTGTGGAAACCGTACGCGACGATTGCCTGCGCCAACTCGGTGCCGATCCTCGCCCCCACGCTTGCCTGGCCAGCACGTAAATCAATTCGTGGCCGTCGATGTCCTTGCTGGGCTTGATTTCGGCGTGTCCGATGTGGTGCCCGTCGGCACGCACCGCCCACACGTCGAACCGATTCTCCGCGTATACCAAGGAGAATACTCTTCCGAACAGCGCTCGACTGCCGGATTCGGACGTCGGCCCACCCCCGACCCAACGGATCACCGCCTCATCGGTGAACAGGGCTACGAAGGTCTCCTCGTCGGATCGCTGGTACGGCTCCAACAACAGGTGTTCAGTGCGGATGGTTGGGGTCACTGACGAAAGCTAATCGAACGGCCCACGTCAAAGTCCAGTTAATGCCGTCGTGATCGGATAGCAGCACCGCGTCCAGCCCGAGCCGCGCGGCTTCTTCGACGAGCTGTTCGGGGTGGCTGGCGCCGTCGAGGAAGCTGAAGTTGGAGTGGCAGTGCAGCTCCGCGTACGGCACCCGCGCGCCGCCGGCCTCGACATCCGCGCGCGAAGTGCCAGAAGTCCGAGCCTGGCCCCGGCGACGTGCTGTGCGCGGGGTGCCTGACGGAGATCACCGGCTTCGTGGTGCCCTGGGACGACGTGATCGCGAACTCGAAGCAGCCGTCCAGTCAGTACGCGATCCGGCGGTGAGTGCACGCCGTAGAGCGGTGGCACGCTGAGCGTCTGACAGGCGGGCCCGGTGACCCGGGGTCTGGGAACCCCCGAGCCCGCGACGCAGGACGATACGTGGGTGCGGTGCGCTGCGGATATCACCCAAAGGGATCTCCCGGATCGGACGCGTGTCGTGCAGGTCGGCGAGCAAGTCACCGAGCTCGTCGACGCGGTGCAGTACGTCGTCGGCGGTGAAGGTCAGCTCGGCCGGGGTGCGGCAGGCGCGGACCTCGTCCCAGGTGATCGGCGTGGACACGGTGGGGGTGGCGCGGCCGCGCAGCGAGTACGGGGCGATGGTGGTCTTCGAGACGTGGTTCTGGCTCCAGTCGATCAGCACGCGGCCCGTGCGCGGGTTCTTCGCCATCTTCGACACCACGAGCTCGGGCAGCTCGGCGGCGAGCTGCTCGGCGACCGCCTTCGCGTAGGCCGACGTGCGCTCAGGCTGCCGCGTGCGGACACCGCAGTACACCTGCAGACCCTTCGAACCGCTGGTCTTGGGCAGCGGGGTGAGCCCGTCGGCGGTCAGGACCTCCAGCAGCCGCTCGGCCACCCGGCAGCACTCGACCACCGTGGCACCCTCGCCGGGGTCGAGATCGAACACGAGCCGGTCCGGGGACCGGCGCTTCGGGCCGGGGCCGACCCTCCACTGGGGCACGTGCAGCTCGAGTGCGGCGAGATTGGCCGCCCACACCAGGCTCGGCAGTTCCTCGATCAACGGGTAGGTGATCGTGCCCGGGCCGCGGCCGCTGCGGGACCCGGAGCTGGGCAGCGTCACGGTCTGAACCCACTCGGGCGCACCGCGGGGGAGATTCTTCTCGAAGAACGCCTCGCCGGCGGCGCCGTCGGGGAAGCGCACGATTATCTGGACTTAAATGTGACTCGCGGAGGTGTTCGCCTCAAGCCAGGGGACGACCGCGGCAACGAAGCCGTCGGGGTTGGTCATGGGGCGGCCGTTCATAGTGGCGACAAGGTGGCCGACGCCGAACAGGGCGTCCCAAGTACGTGCGCGGCGGTAGGTCGCGGCGGGAACGGCGCGGCGGACGTTGTCCCAGCCGTGCCAAACCATCAGGGCGGCGTCGATAGCGGGGTCGGCGGGCATGGCCATGTCCCAGTCGAGGATGCCGAGTAGCTTTCCGTCCGCCGACCAGTGCACGTTGGACCCGCCGAGATCGCCATGCACCAACGCATCGGGCACGGGCTCCAGGGCGAGGGCGGCGTCGAGACGCCGCCGTCCCTCGGACTGCCAGCGGGCCGGCAGCCGGGGCAGGATCTCCTCGGCGATGACCGTCGACCACGACGGACCCAGCGCCCGGCCGTCCAGGGCCGAAAGCAGCGACTCACTGAGTGGCACGGAGCGCACAGCAGCCAACGCGTCGGCCACCTGCTGCGGATCGCCGACTCCCTTGGGCAAGGCGACACCGCCAATCCACGACACAGCAACAGCGGCCCGATCGCCGAACATGGTCACGGGCGTGAGCGGCGCGGGCACCTGGAACGGCAGGTCGGCGGAAGCCAGCTGTCGCAATACCTCCACCCGGCGGGGCATCGACGCGGCGGCCAGCGGCCGCTTGCTGACTCGGACGGCGGCGATGCCGGGGATCAGCAGCACATGGTGGATATTGCCGTCGATTGCGGTGAAGGCGTCGTCTAGCTGTACGCCAGGCAGCAGCGCGGAGGCGATCGCCAGCAAGTCCGGGGCAGCCTTGGGCATGTCCGAAACCTAGTGCATCGTTGACGCGGTATAGCACGTCCTCAGTATCAGGATGTGGCTGATCGCCGTCATGTGGAGAGCCAGGTTCGCAGGACGGGCATGCCTGGGCGGATTGGCCGTTCTGCGGGGTGCCGCCTGCGCACCCCATGTGGGATGCCCGCTGGCCGATGAGGTCGGCCACCGCAGTTGCTCGCTGACCTCACCCATGCGGGATGAGGTCAGGATCTCCCCCCCCCGCACCAGAGTTCAGACGTGGCGCACGCCGGGTTGCCTCGAAGCGTGCGTTGTGACTCGGCCCGGGTGCGGCGGTGCGGTGTGCGCCGTGCCGTCTGTCGCGTCCGGGGACAGACGATCGGAGGGTGATTACGGTGGCGGTGACCGAATCGAGTCCGGATGTGGTGATCGTTGGGGGCGGGTTCGCGGGGGTGACAGCTGCGCGTGAATTGACGATGCGGGGGCGGAGCGCGGTGCTGGTGGAAGCGCGTGATCGGTTGGGTGGGCGGACCTACACGGCCGACCACGACGGGCATGCGATGGAGCTGGGAGGCACCTGGGTGCATCCGTTGCAGCCGCACGTGTGGGCCGAGATCAGCCGTTACGGGGTGGAAACCGAGACCTTTCCTGTCCCGGAAGGGCTGCGGCAAGCAATCGTGTCCGGTGGCCGCATCGTGGACCTGTCCGATGACGACGTCGCCCGGGCGCTCGACGCGCTCGACCAGTTTTGTGCGCCGGGCACGACGCTGTTCTCCGAGCCGTATTCAGGTAGGTGGGGGCCGGACCCGCAGGGCCTCGGCGATCGATCGATGCGCGAGCACCTCGAGACCCTGCAGGTCGCGCCTGAGCTGCGCGACTGGGTGGAGGGCATGTGCTGCTTGACCGCGTTCGGCCCGCTCGATCAGTCCGCCGCGACCGAGCTCTTCCGGCTGTGGCCCCCACACCGCGACGTTCACGAACACCGCCACCGTCGAGTGCGCGGTGAACGCCAGGACGGCGAGCACGACCGACGTGCCGATCAGCACGAAAGTGAGCGTTGGCTTCGTGCCGAGCCGGTCGGCGAGCTTGCCGCCGGTGATGTTGCCTGCCGCGGTCGCGATGCCGAACACCACGAGCGCCACCTTCACCGCGCTCGTGCTGATGCCCGTGACCTCGGTCAGCAGCGGCGAGATGTAGGTGAAGACGACGAACGTCGCGCCCCATCCGATCGCGGTCAGCAGGTACATCGTCAGCAGCCGCGGGTTAGTGAGCAGCCGTGCCTGAGCGAGGAGACTCTCCGGTGGGGTGTGGGCGATCTCGGTCGGCAGCAGTGCTCGCAGCGCCATCAGGGCGACGAGTGCGGGCGCCGCGACGACGAGGAACGGCGCGCGCCAGCCCAGGCTTTCGCCGAGCCATGATCCGAGCGGCACGCCGAGCACCATCGCGATGGTGAGGCCGCCCATCATGACCGCGACGGCCTGGGACGACTTGCTGCGTGGCACGAGCGTCGACGCGACCGCGGCGCCGGTGCCGGTGCCGGTGCCGAAGAACACGCCGTGGGCGACTACTGTCGCGACCCGCGCGGCGAGCAGGATTTCGAAGTTCGGCGCGAACGCGGCCGCCACGTTCCCGAGCAGGAACACGATCATGGGGCCATCATCAGCCGCCGCCGGGCGAAGTGCCCGGTCAGCGCTGTGAACAGCGCGTACACGCTCACGAGCAGGCCGGCGGTCAGCCCTCGGTGGCGTGGCGCACCCATCCGGCGCCAGCTACACCGTCGAGCACACCAACGGCGGCCTGGTCACCTTCGGCGGCGGGGTCGTCGTGCGGACGACCGCGGCCGCGTGATCGGCGCCATCGGCGTATCCGGTGCGTCGGTCGAGGAGGACGAGCTCATCGCGCAGGCCGCGGTCACCCGCGCCGCGAAGGGAGGCGATTGACGTGCCTCGTGCTCTCTACGCGCTGGCCGCCTCCACGTTCGCGATCGGCACCACCGAGTTCGTGATCGTCGGCCTGATCCCAGGGGTGGCGCGCGATCTGCACGTCAGCCTCACGCCGTGTTTTCAGCTCCTAGGACCGTCCTTGTTGGACGATCCGGAGCAGGACCACGTCAGGGGAGCGCTGCAGCGGCAGCCCGCTGGTCCCGTTCCGCAGGTCACCGGGCCGGTGCTGGGTGATGATCTGGTAGCGATCTCCGGGAGGAGCGGCGAAGTGCTGCTCCATCACCTCTTGGATGGTTGTGGTGCCATGCCACTGGTCTCATCGACCTGCCCGAAGGCCGGAGTCCCGCTCAGCTGGAGACGATCGCCGACACGCTTGCGCACCAGCATGCCCTTGTACATCAGGAGCTGGATCGCCTGGGGCATCGTCGGCCGGGACACTCCCAGCGCCGTGGCCAGGGTGATCTCATCGCTGATCTTCGCTCCGGGTTCGAGTCTCCCACTGACGACGGCGGCCTCAAGTTGCTCGGCGACCTAGAAGTACAAGGGGATCGGGCTGGAGTGGTCCAGGGTGATGTCGACATCGATCGGCATAGGGGCAGTCTAGGTGGATCTCGTAGGACTGTCAGTAAGTAAGGACATACATCGGGCTTTGTCACCACCGCGCACCTGAGGTCTGTACAGGTTTGCGCGAGTCGGGCGTTGCGGGCCTGAGCTACCACCGCGAGCCTCCGTGCCTCAACGTCGGGCGGTTGTAAAGTGACCCCCCGGCGAGCCGCCCGAAAGGGAATGAGGCGCGCCACAGCGGTGAGTTGTTCCCGACCGACACAGAGGTGTGCGATGCCTGAGCGTCCGATTCTGGTGCTGACCGCCACCGGTGGGCAGGGGCGCGCCGTCACCACGGCGCTCCTGCACCGCGGCGCCGTGGTGCGCGCACTGGTGCGTGACCCCGGTCGTCCGGGCGCGCAGGCGCTGAGCCGGCGCGGCGTCGAAGTGGTCTCAGGCTTGCTCGAGGACGCCGATTCACTGACCGGCGCCATGCGTGGCGTGGCGGGCGTGTTCGCGTTGACGACCCCGTTCGAGTCGGGTCCGGAAGCTGAGGTGGGCCAGGGACGCGCGATCCTCGAGGCCGTGCGGGAGGCGGATGTGCCGCACCTCGTGTTCAGCTCTGTCGCCGGTGCCACTCAGCGGACCGGGGTACCGCATTTCGACAGCAAGGCGATCGTCGAGTCCGAGGTCCGTGCGAGCGGAGTTCCGTACACGATCCTGGGGCCCACGTATTTTTTCGACAACGCTCTCGGTAATCAGGAACGGATTCTCGCGGGATCACTCGACCTCCCGTTGCCGAGCGACCGGCCATTGCAGCAGCTCGCGCGCTCCGACCACGGCGCGTTCGCTGCCGAAGTGCTGCTGCACGCCGAGAAGTACGCGGGCCGGCGGATCGAGCTCGCCAGCGACGCCCCCACCCCGGCCGAGATGTCGCGCACGCTGAGCGACGCAATCGGCCGGGAGGTGCGCCACGATCGGTTTCCCGTTGAGTCCATCCGCAACCCGGACATGCATGCGATGTGGGAGTTTCTCAACGGACCGGGCTACCAGGTGGACATCACCACCCTGCACGCCGCCCACCCGGAGATCGGGTGGACTTCCTTTGCCTCGTGGGCTCGGCAGGTGTTCGGGTCCGCGTCGTGACTGTCGCCGCCTGGAGTGGACGGCGACACCTCACCTGCGCTGCGGCGGCCGGGCAGCGTTGCCTCGGGTACACAGCGCGGGTCCAGTTGTTCTTGTTGGCGGAATGGGCGGCGGAGAGGGTGATGGTGCCGGCACAGACGGCGTTCTTACAGCCCAGGGCCGAAATGGGCGGCGATGGTGGGCTCGGTTGGGCCAGAACGTGGTCGACAATGTCCCCGACGTCGCCAGGCCCGGCCCGCTAAGCCACATCCAACCGTCGTCGGGGGCTCAGGCGGATGGTGCACGAAGTGGTGGCAGATCTGAGGGCGTGTTTGAGATCTTGGTCGGCGTAGCCGGCCCACCGAACTCGCCGCCTTCGACACCACGGGGCGGATGGCCCAGGAAGGTAACAGGTTCCGGCTTCCGTTCGGAAGCGTCGGAAACCTGAGTGCTCCCCACTGGTCTCAGGCTGGGGCCAGGAGCAGGTTCACGTCTTCGCGGTCGTCGAGTCTCGAAGCAGTCCGGTGCGGTCGCGGATCGCTTCGAGGGCTGCCGCGGCGTGTGACGAGAACGGTTCCGCATGATCGCCGGCGTTGATCCATACGCGGAGGCCAACGCTGAATGCCAGGATCAGCATCTCGGCGGCGAGGCGCGCGGTCAGCTCATCGACGCCGCGGTCGTGGCCCGTGCGATCTTCAGCAGCCCCCGCTCCAGCACGTCATGTTCGCGTCGGCAATCCGGCGCCGCTGAAGCGCTCTGGGGCGCTGATCACTGTCATCCTCGCGTCCGCCGCGTGTAAGGCGGACAGAAGACAGGTGGGCACATCGACTTCCGCCGTGCGGAGCGGATCGCGTCGGAGAACAGGATGGCGAGCTCGTCCTCTCGACCAAAGAGGATCGCGCGCTGTCGGCGAAGTGCCGGAAGAAGGTCGCGCGGTTCAGGCCCGCGCGCTCGGCGATCTGCGCCACCGTCGTGTTCTCGTATCCCTGAGATGAGAACAGCCGGGTGGTGCTCGACGGCGAACTGTGCGCGTACCGGGACGGCCGACTGGACTTCGCGGCGCTCAGCTACGGCCCGCCCGGCGCCACGGGGAGGGCGTCACCATCGTCTTCATGGCCTTCAACCTGCCGGGCGCCCGAGGCCGGGACCTCCGGATGTGGCCGCTGTCCCGCCGGCGGGCACGGCTCGCCGAGGTGATCGGCACGGGCGGCACCGGCGGGCAGCTGATGCCCTCGACGCTCGACGTCGAGGTGGGCCGCGCGTGGATCAGCGCGGACCAGACCGCCGTTGGGGTCGAAGGAGCCGTGGCGAAACCGCTGAACAGCCGATACCCCGTGCGAGGTGGCCGCGCGGGCTGGGTGAAGGTGCGCTACTTCGACGACATTGACGCTGTGGTGCTCGGCGTGACCGGCAGACCGTCCCGGCCGACGGCGCTCGTGCTCGGCCAGGCCGACCGGCGCGGCCGGGTGCGCGCAGTCGGGCTGTCGACGACGCTGTCCAGAGCGGCGCTCATGTCGCTGGCCGGGAGACTCCGGCTCGCCGACGGCGGCCCCCAACGGGCGTCCGGGATCGTCGCCGGCCTCCCCGGCAGCGAAGACTTCACGTTCTGGCCGGTCGAGCCCGGCGTCGTCGTCGAGGCGCGCGCGGACCGGGCGTTCGAACTCGGCCGATACCGCCACCGCCTGTCCGTCGTTCGTGTTCGGGATTTATTCGAGTAGATGCCACATTGATGCACTCGGTGGTCAACCGAGTCTTCTCTGGTCAGGGTGGGTGCCGGGGAGTGCCGGCGGTTGGCCGCAGCGGGCCGCGATGCTGATCAGCACCCATGCCCGCCATGCCCGAATCAGATGAATCGATGTTGTGTTGGATGCAATGTCGTGGAGGGGGTAAATGTGCCGGGCGCTCTTGCGTGTTCTACGGCTTGCAGATCCCGCTCGCCTCGATCGTCGCGACGATCTTCTCGGCCTTCGCCTGGTCGACCGATGCGTCGGCGCCGAAGCGCGAGGCCGCGTTCTTGACCACGGTCGCGTGGTCCTTGCCCTGCGCGAGGTCCTCGCACACGTTCCGCCCATTGTCGATCGCGCGATTCGCGTGCCCGACGACGAGCGCAGGGTCGATCTGGTGCAGCAGCGCCGCGAGGTAGGTCCGCTCCACCGGCGCCACCGGATTCACCGAGTCGTCCGGCAGCGGAGCTGCAGGCGCCACCGGAACCAACGACGGGACGTTCCGCGGCGGAGCAGCGGGTGCCACCGGTGCCGGTGCAGGCTGCCGGCTACCGCAGCCGGCGAGAAGGACGAGAGCACCGAAGATCACGAGCAGTTTGCGCACGGTCGCTACAGCGTGACTCCGCGCCTTCGCGTTACGGAAAGGATGCGTTCGCCCCCTGTGCGGACCGCACGGGCACGGCGGACCCCGCCGCGTGCCGGTGAGCACGCGCTCGACAACCTGCAGAACCAACGAAGGGTGGGCCCTTCTCCGTCCTCTGACAGCAACTCCGGGCCAGACTGGAGTTGATCAATGGGTGCCACGATGGGTGCGAAACGGCGTCGCCTGCATCCAAAGCAGCCACGACAGACACGGGTTTGGTCAGCGTGGCCAGCGCTGGACGGCTTCAGGGTAACGGGCCACCGCTTTTGCAAGGCGGTGGTCGGGGCAACCTGAACCCGGCGTGCAGACCGGTCCTGATGGCAGGATGGTGTCCCTGGGGGTGGGCGAATGCGTCGGTGGTCGGTGCTCGTTGTCGTGCTGTTGATGGTCGGGGCCGGGCTGGCCACTTCGGCGCCGGTGCGGTCGACGCCGCAGACGTATCTTATTGGGGCGCTGAACCTGCTGCGGCTGCATTCGATGGACCGGGACCGGGTGGACTGGCCGAGAGCGGAGGCGGAGGCCGTGCGTCGGGCGGCGGATGTCACGGCGCCGGCAGGGACGTATTCGATGATCCGGGAGGTGATCGCCGAGCTCGGGAACCCGCATACGAGGCTGGTTGGTCCGGCGAGTGCGCGGGCGCCGTTGCCGGAGTCGATCGACGTGCCGCGGAGTCATGCGTCGCATGGTGTGGCCGTCGTGAGAGTGCCCGGATTCGTCGCTGATCCGGCGGGGGAGCGACGGTATGTCGCGGCGGGAGTGGCAGCGCTTCAGGCGGTCGAGGGGCAGGCGACGTGCGGCTGGGTCGTCGACCTGCGCGACAACATCGGCGGCAATATGTGGCCGATGCTCACCGTGCTGGCGCCGCTGCTCGGTGACGGCGTGGTGGGCTCGTTCAGCGGTCCCGGAGTCGCTCCTGTGACATGGTCGGTGCGCGACGGCCGGGCAGTCCGCGGCGGATCGGCGCCCGCCGCGGAGACCAACCCGGTGCGGCTGACCCGGCCGCGACCACCGATCGCCGTGCTCACCTCGAAGCTCACCTCGAGCTCGGGCGAGGCCACACTGGTGGCGTTCCGGGGCATGCCGGGCGTCGAGACCTTCGGCGCGCCTACCGGGGGCGCCGCGACCGGCAACGAGGTCTTTGATCTGAGCGATGGTGCGCAGCTGCTCATCACGACCGTCGTCGACGTCGACCGCACCGGACGGATCTACGGGAACGTGCCGATCGAGCCGGATCACTCGGTACCGCCGGCCGACGCGGAGGCTGTGGCCGCGCAATGGGTGCGCGCGCAGGGTGGCTGCGGCTAGTTCGCAGTCACAGCGAACCGAGGTCAGTCGTCGTGGATGGCAGCAGAGGCGCGGACAGCTTCAGTCCGCAGCGCTCGCGTACAAACGATCAGCAGTCGATCTCGCCAGACGACGAACGAGACTGTCGCGAGCGCGGTGGTGATCTTGGTCCACAGTCTGGTCCACGAACTGCTGCCCACCGATGCCAGGCACGCCCAGTTTGGCGTAACTGCTGCCTGCTGCGACCAGGCGTTCCATGTATCCCCAGGTCAGCGTTAGAACTACGGATCAGAAGGCCAGACTTGGTTCCTAGTGAGCCGATCGCGTGCGGTGACGTAGTTCGGTGTCCCGCTGCAATACGGCATGAACGACAATGTTCCGATGCCGAACACGACGGACGAGACTGGGCAACGTTCCCGCAACCGTTGGGGCGAAGGAAGCCGGTTGCGCACGGAGATCCTGGACGCTGCCGGCCGTCTGCTCTCCGAGCTCGACGGCGAGGACGCGCTCACCATCCGTGGCGTAGCCAGAGCGGTGGGCATCGCTCCGGCCAGCATCTACCAGCACTTCGCAGACCGGACCGAGCTCGTACACGGTCTGCTCGAGCACGAGTTCGAGCGGTTGCAGGTGCTGCTGGAGAAAGCAGATGCCCAGGCTGATCCCGAGGACATGATCGGCCGTGTCCGCGCGCAGGTGTTTGCTTACGGTGACTTCGCGACGACGCACCCCGGCCACTACCGGTTGCTGCTCAGTGCTATCTCGCGGCACGCACCGGAGAACCCGCCGGAACCTCTGATGAAGATCCTCTCGATGTTCGCCACGGCCTTCGACCGGTGCCGGCAAGCCGGGTACCGGGTGCGGCTGCCCGCCGACCGTTGCGCCGTGATGGTCGTGGTCAGCACGCACGGTTTGGTCGCACTGGCGCAGCCCCGTGCCGCAACCGTCCCCGACCGGCTGCGCCAGAACATCGAGGACCTGCTGACGCTGATCTTGGGCTAGCGGGCACCCCCTGCCTCCGCACCCATCCTGACCTGCTTGAAGTCTCGCCGTTCACTCAAGGTCGACCGACCGTGGCGCCCTCCGTCTCCGCGGCCGGTGTGGCGTGAACGACAAAAAGGTTACCTTCTCATCGAAGTTGCCTAACACTTGTTCAGTAAGTCACCGAACAATCATTTGGTAACTCGGCGTGAGGAGTTTCGTTGCCCGAGACACAGACACTCTCGTACCCGATGACACGGGGTTGTCCCTTCGATCCGCCGCCGGAGCTGACGAAGCTGCGGGAGGAAGATCCGGTCACCCGCGTCCGGCTCTGGGACGGCAGCACGCCTTGGCTTGTCACCCGCTACGACGACGTGCGGGAGATCCTGCTCGACCCCCGGATCAGCTCCGACACGAGCCGGCCCGGCTACCCGCATCCCAGCGCTGCGACGGCGACGCGCCGGATGCACTTCATCAACATGGACAACCCGGACCACGACCGGCACCGGCGACTGCTGACCCGGTACTTCGCCGTGAAGCGCTTGGAGGGCCTGCGCCCGCGCATCCAGCACATCGTCGACGAGCTGATCGACCAGATGCTGGCCGGGCCGACGCCCGTGGATCTGGTGGAGGCGTTCGCGCTGCCGCTGCCGTCGCTGGTGATCTGCGAACTGCTCGGCGTCCCGTACGCGGACCGGGACTTGTTCCACCGCACCAGCAAGACCATCGTGTCGCGGCATGCCACGCCCGAGGAGATGCAGGCAGCGACCACAGAGCTGCACGAGTACCTGGGCGACCTCGTCGAGTCGAAGGGCGTCGACCCGGGTGAGGACGTGTTCAGCCGGCTCGCCGTCGAGCAGCTGCGCACCGGGCAGATGTCCCGCGACGAAATCGCGGACATGGGCCTGCTCCTGCTGGTGGCCGGCCATGAGACGACCGCGAACATGATCGCTCTGGGCACCCTGGCCCTGCTGCGCCATCCGGAACAGCTCGCCGAGGTGCGCGCCGCCGACGACCCTGCGTTGATCGCGGGCACGGTCGAAGAACTGTTGCGGTACCTGACGATCCCCCATCTCGGGCGGCGGCGCGTCGCGCTCGAGGACGTCGAGATCGGGGGGCAGACGATTCGGGCAGGCGAAGGAGTCATCGTGGCGACCGACGTTGCCAACCGTGACCCTGAGGTGTTCGACGAGCCGGACCGGTTCGACGTTCACCGCAACGCGCGCCACCACGTCGCCTTCGGGTACGGGATCCATCAGTGCCTGGGCCAGCCGCTGGCCCGGGTCGAGCTCCAGATCGTGTACGGCACGCTGTACCGGCGGATTCCCACTCTCGCTCTGGCGCAGCCGTTCGAGGAAGTCGAGTTCAAACACGAAATGTTGGCCTACGGCGTGCACCGGCTGCCGGTCACCTGGTGACAGTGGAAGAGGGAGAACCGATGAAGATCGTCCTTGACCAGGACAAGTGTGTGGCCTCCGGGCAGTGCGTCCTCGCCGCGCCGGACGTGTTCGACCAGCGCGACGACGACGGCATCGCGGTGCTGCTGAGAGAGCATCCGGTCGCCGGGGAAGAGGAGTCCGTGCGGGAGGCCGGGCGCATCTGCCCGGCCGCGGCGATCCGGGTCGAAGAAGCGTGAGCACCCGCCTGGAGCACGTCGTCGTCGTGGGTGCCGGTGCCGCCGGACTGACCACCGTGGACACCCTGCGGCGGGAGGGCTTTCCCGGTCGGATCACGGTGGTGGGTGCCGAGCCGCACCGGCCCTACGATCGTCCGCCATTGTCCAAGCAGATCCTCAGCGGTCAATGGGAACCCGACCGGCTGGCCCTGCGCCCGGACGAGGACTTCGCAGCCCTTGACGCCGAGTGGCTGCTCGGCACACCCGCCGCGGCACTGGACGTGACCGGGCGGAAGGTGACGCTGGCCGACGGCCGGGTGCTCGGCTACGACGGGCTGGTCATCGCCACAGGCGTGAGTCCGCGCCGGCTGCCGGTCGGCCACGACCTCGACGGCGTACACGTCCTGCACACCGTCGACGACGCGCTCGCGCTTCGCACGGCGCTCGGCGTGGGCACCAGGCTGGTCGTGGTCGGCGCGGGTTTCCTCGGCTGTGAAACGGCGGCGGTGGCCAGCGAACTCGGCCTCGAGGTGACGCTGGTCGACCCACAGCTCGCGCCGATGACCCGGCAGTTAGGTCCGGACGTCGCGGCCCTGATCGCTGATCTCCACATACGCCATGGAGTCCAGCTGCGAACCGGTACCGGGGTCGTCGGCTTCGCCGCCGACGGCGGCCGGGTCACCGGCGTGGACCTCGACGACGGCACCCGCCAACCGGCCGACGCGGTCATGGTCGCGATCGGTTCTCGTCCGGTCACCGGTTGGCTGGCGGACAGCGGACTGAGCGTGGGTGACGGGGTGGACTGCGACCAGGACTGCCAGGCCGCGCCCGGTGTCGTCGTGGCCGGCGATGTCGCCAACCGGCTCGAGCCAGGCACCGGTCGCCGGGTCCGGGTCGAGCACCGGATGAACGCCACCGAGCAGGGTACGACCGCCGCCCGCAGCCTGCTCGGCCGCGAATCTCGCCCACCCGGGGTGCCCTATTTCTGGACCGACCAGTACGACGCCAAGGTCCAGGTCTACGGCCACCCGGAGCCAGCGGCACGATTTACGGTCGATTCGGGCGATCCGGCGACAAACCGCTTCACCGCCGTGTACCAGCGCGACGGCCAGATCGTCGCAGGGCTCGCGTGGAACTCTCCGCGCGAAGGGCGGGCGTTGCGCCAGCGGGTACTCGACGGCGCCTGACCTGGCTGTGGTTGGCGGCCCGGAACACGGATCCTCAAGGCGGAGTATTCGCCCGGATGGGCCGGGACCGGTGACGGAAACACGAATCGGAGCTCTTGCGTTTTTGTCGCCGGCCCCGGGCTTCGGCCCAGGGTGGCCCGCGGCGTACTGAGCTGTCGCGGACGGATCGGACGTCGGAGTGGTCCAGGGCCGCCGCCAGTCCTTCCCTGGGCCACCGTCCATTCGCCACCGTCTCCTCGCAGCACAAGGGTTCGACGTTCGCCGAGGCTGTCCCCTCGGACTAGCCGGGTCCGCCGGGTGGGCATGGCTCGCTCGACGAAGTTGATCAATGAAAGTCATGATGACTGCGAACATGCGGCGGGCATGGCATCAGAGCCAGTCCAGACAACCACCGGATCAGCCTGACCAGGAGCGGACGTCGGAGTTGGTGTTGACCACCGCTTTGCAAGGCGGTGTGCGACATTGTGCCCGCGCTGCGGGCGCGGAAGCGCCTGGTCAACAATAGGCCGATCTGCGAGCGAGCCCAGCTCTTCGGCACAGGGTTTCCATGCCTCCTCAATGCGGCCCCTGCGGGGCCGCGCCGCTGTCGGCCGGCACGCGCGGGGCCCGCCTCCGACACACACGCGACCGGCCGGCGGGTGCGCCAGGGAGCCGACGACAAGAAAAAAGAACATGTCCTCGCCGGACGGGCAGGTCTCCGAGAAGGTCGAGAAGCGCAGGCACGTTGCGTTCGTGAGTGACCTGTCGCCATCTCGCCGACCTCCCCGAGGACTATCATGCCGTGTCAAGGCGGCAGTTCAGCCGGCAGCTCCGGACTGCATGAAGGCGCCCCTTGACACGGCGCGATCGGGCTACGCCAGGTCGACGAGATGGCGAAGACGTCACCCACTTGGAGCTGGTCAATTACCGAGGCATGGCTCAGACTGGCCAGCTCGCGCCGGACGCACCGCGCTGGCCTGACCCGTGCCGTGTGCGCGATCGAAAACGGTGGTCATCCCCCTTTCGACCATCCGCCACCGTTGCGACGCTGTGGCCACCCGCGTCTATATCGGTTTGGAACACACCACGGTTGTCTCGTAACGGCCCCGCGCCACGCGCGATGTGACTCGAGCGCGACACGACGGCGCCGGGTTCGCCGGACCGCGCTCGCTAAACCCGATGCGGAGGAACCTGAGTGGCTCGACGACGAAACAACCCGGCCGCGGCCGGCTGCGTCGTTACACTGCTGATCATCGCCGGTGTCGGCGCGTTGGTGAGCGCGATAGCGGGGATCGTCGGCGCGCACCCGGTCGTCTCGACGATTGTCATCGTCGTCGTTGTCGCGGTGGTCGTCTTCGGCATGGTGCAGTGGCGGCGAGCGCGCCAGCGAGAGGAGCAGGAGGCTTGGCAGCTCAACGTCGCTCGATCACAGGCCGCGGCGCGCACACGCTGTAGGCGAGGCTCCCCGAATGGCCTATTCCTGTGCTGGTCGGCGTGGCAGCGTAGGGACATGAAGCCGACCTTTACTGGCGCCTCGGGACGCTCCTGACTGCAGGCCGGAGTCAGCGACCTCCGCCCCGACCGGTCTCTGGATCGTCGAGGACGGCGAACCTCCAGGCGGCGCGGCGGGAGAAGGCGGACACCTAACTGCTGTGGTGGTGGCGGGTGAGTTACCAGGTCATGGTGATGGTGGTGCCGTGGTCGGTGGGGGTGATTTCGGCGTGGTCGGCCAGGAGATGGATCAGCGGCAGGCCACGGCCGCGGCGAGGGTCGGGCGCGGGCTGGGGCCGCCACTGGCCGTGGTCGGTGACGGTGACGGTGACGGTGACCTGCACGGTCTGCTCGTCGTGGCGGGCGTGCAGGTCGAGCGTGCCGGTGGTGCCGTCGGGTGGGCATGTTCGGCGGCGTTGACGAGTGCTTCGTGGACAGCGAGCTCGAGGTCGGCGATCAGCTCGCTGGTAGCCCGCGGGCGCGGGCCCAGTCGGTGAGTGCGTGGCGCAGCGCGGAGACCTCAAGCGGCCGGGCCGGTTGGTGCAGGCGCAGCGCAGGCGCGGGGTCGTCGGGGTCGCTGGCCGAGCACATCGTGCGGGTGCTCCTGGTTCTCCGCTGCCGTGCGGACCGGCGGTGGGGCATGCCGAGGTGTACCCGTTCGTGCCGCGGATACGCGTGCCGCACACTCAGCCGTGCGGGTGGTCATCGCAGGCGTGCGGTGAGAGCGTCCTCGGCGGTCTCGTAGTAGTCGAAGTAGTGGTCCATCCCGAGCATGCTCAGGGTGCGTCGGACCCGGCGGGGAACCACAAGCCGGATGACGGTGCGGTCGCCGGCGGTGAGGACGGCGTCGACCAGGACGCTGATGGCGACCGAGGAAAAGAACACCGTCTCGGTCAGGTCCAGCACAAGCGTGCTGGGTTTCTCGGCGAGGGCGTGGTGCACGGTCTCCCGCAACCGGGGGCTGGTGACCGCGTCGAACTCACCGCAGGCGGCGATCACCACGTCCTCGCCGGTATGTCGCAGGGCGACCTCGGCCGCAGGCGTGGCGCTGACACGCTCGACGTGGTCGGCGGATACGGGGTCGGAAGGCTGCATCCTCGCCATCCTCCTGGTCGCGGCCGGCAACCGCAGCGCCGCTGTAGTCACCGCAGAGCAGCTGACCGTGGTGCTCTGTCCACGCCCCACTCCTCGGGAGCCTGTCGGGGGAGCCGCAGCGCCGCGGCGGAGTACCGCGAACCCACCTAGCAGGAATGGGCCGACTTCCAGCAGCACTTCCAGCTGCGCAGGCTTGAACTGGGCGATTGCGGCCGACCCTACGGCACACCCTGTCGCCGACGGACCGTTCCTGTCCGCCAAGGGCATGGCCTGGTTCTGGGACGCCTACATCCCGCAGGAGGACAGCGCGCGCCGCAAGGAGGTCTTCGCTTCCCCGCTGCAGGCCACCCTCGACGACCTCAAAGGCCTGCCGTGGAGACCACGCAGATCGCGCCGACGATCCTGCGGATGCTGCACCTCGACCCGAGGTCGCTCGCTGCGGTGCGCGAGGAAGGCACCCGCGTACTCCCCGGAGCCGACCAGCGGTGATCTCGCCCGTCCACGCCGCGGCTCCCCGCCGCGGCGTGGACGGATCGGCTCAGGCGCACCGGCACAACCGAAGTAACTACATTGATGTAAATTTACTATCTGTCTGGAGAAATTGCGGAAGACGAGCGTGTGGTGATCGTGTCCGCCCGGGTCGGCGCCGGGCACGACGGCGCGGCGCGGGAGATCGCGCGGCGCCTGGGGGAGCGGGGCGTGCGCGCCGATCGCGTCGACTTCCTCGACCTGTTGCCGGGCCGGCTGGGACAGACGCTGTGCGGCGCCTACCACCGGCAGCTGCAGGTCGCCCCGCGCAGCTGGGGCTGGCTGCTCGAGGCGCTCGGCTCCCCGGCGTTGGCGGCGGGCGCCCGGCGGCTCTCGGCGCTGGCGGCCGCGGGCCTCGCCGACGTGGTGGGAGACGACGCGCAGATCGTCGTGTCGATTTACCCGCTCGCCACGCACGCGGTTCGTGCCGCGTTGTCTCCGCCGGCAGGCGACCATTCCGCTGCTCGCGACGTACGGCTATGCCGCGCTCGGCGCCGCCGGTTTCGCGGAGAACCGGACCGCGGTGGCCGGTCGACTCGGCATGCCCGTCACCAGCGACCTGATCACCGTGGTGGACGACGGAACCGATCCCGAAGGCCTGCCCAGCGGTTTCGACGTGAAGGGCAGTCCCCGCGTGCGCACCCCGCTCGTAACGAAGGGGACCTCGCCGGCGTGGTCTCGAACCTCGAGCGCGCCGGAGTGACCGGCGGCGTCTCGACCGGGCACGGCGTGCCGTTCGGCTGGCGCTTCGGCGCCGATCCCGCACCGTCCCACCTGCTCATGGCCGCCAGAGAAAGCTCGGACGAGGACCTGCTGACGGGCTGCGGCGAAGGCCTCGTCGTCAGCTGGCTCGACTACCTGCGAGTGCTGCACCCCAAGGACACACTCGTCACCGGCACCACGCGCGGCGCGACGTATTGGGTGAGCGGCGGCAACATCGTCGCCTGGCACCCACCGG